>JAIVJM010000206.1:0-24350 GCA_020199995.1 Acidobacteriota bacterium
GTGCGGCGCGAGAGCCGGAGCATGTCGAGCATCACGAGCGTGAAATTCTTGCGCAGGCGGCGCTCCCGCCCTGCCGCTTCGTACCACGTCTCGGCGAAGACTTTGAGGCCCGCGCGGAACCGCGCGCCGCTCGTCTCCGAGTCGAAGACCGAAATCCTGAAGAACGCCTCGCACATGCCTTCGAGGTCGCCGCGCGTGTAGGCGAGCGTGAGGGCGACGAGGTTCTGCCGCGAGTATTGGCTGATGGTTCCGGTAATGCCGAAGTCTATGTAGCCGACCGTGTTGTCGGGCAGGATCATGAGATTGGCCGGATGCAGGTCGGCGTGGAACATGCCGTGGCGGAACACGTCGCCGAGGAAGTTATCAATGATGTGCCGTGCCATCCGGTCGGGCTCGAAGCCCGACGCCCGTAGTCGCTCGAAGACATTCTGGTCGCCCCTCTCAAGGGCGCGCAGGTAGGCGAGCAGCGTCTCGCCCTCGAAGAACTCGCTGACGAGCGTGCGGCGCGTCGTGAATTGCCAGAGCACTTCAGGGACGCGCTCCTGTGCGTTGTCGCGGGCGTTACGGCGCAGCCGATCCATGTAACGCGCTTCGTACCTGTAGTCCAGCTCCTCATGCGTCCACGTCAGGAACTCGCCCACCGGTTCGAGCATCCAGTAGACGAAGCGCAGGCGGAGCGCCTTGATGACGCGGATCGTCGCCGACATCAAACGGATGTCCCCCGCGAAGTCCACCTCGACGTTCGGACGCTGCACCTTGACCGCGACTTTACGCCCGCCGAGGTAGCCGACGTGGACTTGTCCGATGGAGGCGGTGGCGAGCGGTCGCGCCTCGAAGCTGTCGAAAATCTCCGACGGCGGCGCGCGCAGTTCTTCGACGAAAATCCTCTCGACTTCCGAGGCGGAGAACGGGGTTACCCTGTCGAGTAGATTGAAAAGAGCATTGCAGTATTCGAGCGAGATGATGTCGGGCTGGAGGGCGAGCATCTGGCCGAACTTGATGAACGTGCCGCCGATGTCTTCGAGCATCACGCGCAGGCGTTCCGGCCCGTCGAGCCTCTCGACCCGCAGGCGTCGCGCGAGCCGGGGCCAGCGCCAGACGAGCATTCCCGCAGCGTGCGCGAGAGCGTGCTTGACGAAGACCCTGATGATGTACGCCAGCCGGCGCAGGCTCAACCAGAAGACCATGGCTTTCCCTTCTGCTAACTCATCCCTTCCTTGTAGCTGACCTTCTCCTCGTAACTCAGCGCCGTGCGCCCTCCCGGCTCCTCGAAAATCGAGCCGAAGAAGATTGACTTACGGCGGCTGAGCATCTCTTGAATCGCCTCCTCCATCCGGCATCTCACCTCGCGGCTGATGGCGCGCACCGTCTCGGGGTCGTCCGCCGCCTCGGGCGGGTAACGGTCTTCGACGTGAATCGGCGAAAGGAACTGCGTGTGCCACTTCGACGGGAGCGGCACGGGCGCGAGCGGCCACGTCGGCGTGATGGGGAAGAAGGGCCACTCGGTGCGGCGCTTCCACCAGCCCCAGTTGAGCTTCCCGATGATGGGGAAAATCTCGGCGCTGCCGACCGTGACGAAGGGGACGATGGGCGCGCGGTGCCTGAGCGCCATCTTGACGAACTCGTCGCGCCCGAACTTGCCGAGCCGGTAGGCGTCGCGGTAGAGCGCGAACGCGCCGCGGATGCCCTCCGGGTAGATCGAGAGAAGTTCGTCGCGTTCGAGCACGCGGTCGGCGTTCTCCTGACAGGCGATGATGCCGCCCAGCTTCGTGTGAAAGTTGAAGAGGAACGGGAAGCGGATGAGGCCCGGATGAATCAGGAAACGCGGGTAGCGCCCGAGCCTGCGCACGAGCAGGTGCAGCGTCATCACCGCGTCCCACGGCATGAAGCCGCGGTGGACGCCGACCAGCACGGCACGGCCCTCGGTGGGGACGTGGCCGAGCCCTTTGACCTCGACGCGCCAGTAGCGGTCGTGCAGGAACTGAAAGAGCGTCCGCCCGTAGGCGTTGATGTAGCCTTTGTCCATCCCGAAGTCGTCGAACTCTTCGGCCTGAGTGGACTCATGTCGCACAGGCTCGCTCGCGTGTCCGCTCCCTTTTTCCGAGGAGCGAAAATCACTCACGACTTCGGCGCTCGTGCGCCGCGGCGCGAACCCGAGCTCGCTTTTGATCTTCCTGTTCGAGACCGTCCAAGAGTAGCGGACGTAATCGAGCTGCTCGATGGGGTGGCAGAGGCCCGCGCGCGCGAGCGCGGTGCGCGCGAGGCGCTGCAACGTGCGCGGGATGGGCAGGCGCTTCGCCCCGGCGAGGCGGAGCGCCGCCCGCAACGGCACGACGCCGTCGGGCGCGACGTTGTAGACGCCCCGCGCGTCCCCCTCCACCGCGCGGCGAATGGCGGACGCAAGGTCTTCGGGGCCGAGCAGTTGGAGCGTGGGGTCGTGGCCGGGCAGCGTGACGGCCAGACGGTTGCCCAGCAGTCGGCTGAAGTAGTCTTCACCTCCGGGCATGGGCGTGGCCGCCGGGCGGAGAATGACGAGCCGCGTTTCGTGGCCGCCGCCGAGGTAGAAGGCGGCCAGTGATTCGAGTTCGAGCCAGCGGTTCGAGGAAGTCGGCTTGTCCTGACGAAGGAGCATCCGCGACTCCTGTAGGAAGCCGATGTTGTGGTGCGCCGCGCCGTAGATTGCCGCGCTCGACAGCAGGACGAAATGTTTGACGCCCGCGCGCGCGCATTCCTTAAAGACCGCTTCGGCGTCCGCGAGGTCGGGCGCGGCGCGGCGTCGCGCCGTCGGGGGCGGAGAGTAGACGACCGTGTCGATGTCCTGCTCTTTGAGGAGGCCGACGCGACCGCCGCTCATGAGACCGCCGAAACCGTCTTCACCCTGCGGCGCGCGCTGACATGTCTCGACGAAGGGGCTTTTGCGCAGGCGCTCGACCAGCAACTCTGCCAGACCCTCCCGCTCGTCAATGACGACCACTTTTGCCATCGTCTTCACCCCTTCAGTCAGCCGCCGCCCGCGCGCCGTCAACTCACCTCGCCGCGGCGAGTTGCCCCCCGGCGGGAGCGGACTGTCTCGCGGGGAGCCCGAGCGCCTCCGCGCCCTCGCCCTCCGAGACGCGCACCAGACGGCGCGCCCCGACGGGCTGCTCCCCTATTTTCTCGAACCTCTCGACGCGACCGCTCGGCCAACGCACCACGAGCGCACTCACCTGCTCGCGCTCGCCGAGGCCGAAGTAGAGCCGCGCGGTGTGCTGCGAGGCGAAGCCCGAGCCTGCCCCGACGAGTCGCACCTGCTTCTGGTTTGCGCCCGTCTTGATGGTGACCAGCGCGCCGACCGCGTCGCGGTTACTCCGCTTTCCGTCCCCGCGCAGCTCGACGGCGAGCCAGTTGCGCAGCGTGCCAACGTTGTTCCTGAGCAGCGTGGCGCGCGCCTTCTCGGCCTGTCCCGAGTCGCCGGGGTTGTTGTTGGTGACGATGTCGAGGTCGCCGTCGTTGTCGAAGTCAGCCGTCGCCATCCCGCGCGCGTCCTTGATGTCGTCCGCGCCCGTCGCCATCGCCACGTCGTAGAAGTGAGGCACGCCCGCGGCGTCGCTCCCCTCGTTGCGCAGCAGCACGTTGTGCTCGTAGCCGTTCCACGAGATGCTGCCTCGGAATGCGTCTTGGTAGAACTTGCCCTTCTTGTAGTCTTTGATGTGCGCGACCGCGCCCAGAATGTATGGCAGTCAAAGGTCCTCCGTGCTCTTGGAGGTGATCCAGCCGTTGGCGGCGTAGATGTCCTGATCGCCGTCGTTGTCGTAGTCGAACATCGTCGAAGACCAGTACCAGCCGTAAGGGTTAGCGTTCGCCGCCTCGGAGACATCCTTGAACTTGCCCTGCCCGTCGTTGAGGTAGAGCGCGTTGCCCTTAACGGTCGTGTCGCCGTAGGATTTCCAGTCCGAGCCGACGTGGTCGTAGATTTCACGGTAGACCGGCAAGTCCTCGAAGATGGTTCCCTGCCGCAGGCTCGTCAGCAGGTACTTGTGAAGCGTGGCGGCCTGCCCGTACCAGCGCTGGCCGGAGTGAACGTCGGAGACGTAGATGTCGAGGTCGCCGTCGTTGTCCACGTCGCCCCAGGTCGAGCTCATGCCGTAGCCGGGGTCGAACGCGCCCGTCTCCTTCGAGGCGTCCGTGAACGTGCCGTCGCCGTTATTGCGGAGCAGCGCGTCGCGCCCGAAGTCGTTGGCGACGTACATGTCGAGGTCGCCGTCCGAGTCGTAGTCGCCCCACGCGACGCCGAGCGTGAGGCCGGTCTCGTTGATGCCCGCCTGTTTGGTGACGTCGGTGAAGTGGAAGTCGCCGTCGTTCCTGAGGAGCGAATTGCCCTCGCCGTTGCGCGTGTAGAAGAGCGTCGTCGGGAGGTTCCTGCGCGGGTCGAGGTAGCGCCCGGCGTAGATGTCGAGGTCGCCGTCGTTGTCGTAGTCTGCGGCGGACGCGACGACGACGAAATCACCGTCGCCCTTCTTGATGATGCCCGAAGCGTCCGTGACCTCGACGAACTTCCGGCGCGACGCGTTTTGCGGGTCGGCGACGTTCTTGAACAGGCGGCTGCGGTCGGTGAAGCAGCCGAGGAAGGCGTCCTTGTAGCCGTCGTTGTCGAAGTCGGCGAAGATGCCGACGTTGACGCCGATCATCCTGTCGGGCAGGCCCGCCTGCGCCGTGGCGTCCGCGAAGGTTCCGTCGCCCTGATTGCGGTAGAGGCGCGGGCGCTCGCCGTCGGCGAAGAAGATGTCGTACCAGCCGTCGTTGTCGTAGTCGGTGGCCGAGACGCCGGCGGGGCCGTACTTGATGATCTCGAAAGTCTTCGGGTTCCAGGCGGGCGTGAAGAAGTTCGGGTTCACCTTGGAGGAGAAATCTATCCCGGCGCTCGACGCCGCGCCGTCGCCCGCCGCGGCGTCGAAGTTTTTGTGGCCCCACAGGTCGGTAAAGCCCTTGCGGTCGCCGGTCACGGTCGCGCCGCGAATCAGTTCCTGCCGGGTGATCTTCCAGTTGCCGCCGTCCGCGTCGAGCCATATGCGGAACAAGACCTGCGTCTCGAACGTCTCCTCCCCGCGCGTGGCCGCGCCCGCCGGTTTGTCGCCGCCGGTTTTGACCAGCACCGCGCCGCCATCGCCTCGCGCCTCGCGCCTCCCGCGCAGCCACAGGAAGGAGCGGATGACGTAAGACTGCGGGCCGTTAATCTTCTCGATGGTGTCGAGCTTGAATTTGCTCTCCTCGACCTTGCCGAGCGTTTGCAGGTAGCGCGAGACCTGCTCGCCCACGTCACGCTTGCCAAACGGCTTCGAGTCCGCGAGCTTCCATTCGTAGACGCGCACGCCGTCGCGCTCCGACTGAAGCTGCTCGGCCCAGAATCCGTCGCGCTCGTTGGCATACTTGTCGTCGTAGCAGGCGAGAACTTTGAACGCGTCCGCATTCGCGACGCCTGCGCGGTACTCCCCCAGAACCTTCTGCGCCGCCTGTCCCATCTGCGCGAGCTGCTGCGCGTTGGCCTCGATCTCATTCAGCTTCGCTCGCCCCACGAGCAAGACCACGAGCAGGACGACCAGCGGGGAACTGTAAAACACGAATCGTTTCTGTCTCTTCGACATTAGCCGCTCCTCCAAAATCTAACGGGCGTGGGGCAGGCATTTTGCCTGTCCCTGCTCACTCCTACACTTACCTGAACCTGCCTGACGACCAGCCGACAGGCGTTCCTCGGCTTACCGCTTCGAGCGTTTCAGTGCGTCGTTCCACGCTCGCCTTTGTATGCCGCGTTGACCAAAGTCGCCGGGCGCGTCAGGGGGCGCGCCGCCCCCGCACCATCCGAAAGGTCGCGGCCCTCTTCGACGCGCACCATTCGATTGACGCCGAGCGCGGCGATCAGGCTCTCGCCCTCGATGCGCTGCACCAGCCCGCTCGGCCAACAGATTTCGACCGCCTCGACCGCCTCCGCCGCGCCGAGTCCGAAATGGACGGGCAGCATCATCTGCGAGGCGTAGCCCGAGCCCGCCTCGACCTGCCGCATCATGGTCTTTTGAGGTAGAGCACGGGCGTCTCGTTGTTGTTGTTCATGACCAGATCGAGCCGCCCGTCGCCGTTGAAGTCGGCGACGGCCACGCCGCGCCCGTCCTTAATGCTGTCCGACCCCGTGGGCCGCGCCACGTCAATGAACTGCCCGCCGCCGACGTTGGCGAACAGGCACTTGTGCTCGTAGCCGTTCCAGGAATTCTCGCCGACGAACTCGTGACTGAAGAAGAAGCCCTGCTTGTACTTCTCGATGTGCGCGACCGCGCCGCTCGTGAACGGTAGTCAAAGGTCGTCTTTGTTCTTGTTCGTGATCCAGCCGTTGGCGGCGTAGATGTCGAGGTCGGTGTCGTTGTCCATGTCGAAGAAGGCCACGCTCCAGCCCCACCCGGCGCGGTTCGTGTGGCTGTACTTCAGCTCGGTGAAAGTCCCGTCGCGGTTGTTGCGGAAAAGAGAGTTGCCTTCGCCGATCATCGTGCCGATCTCCGTCCAACCGGAGCCGACGAGGTCGTAGAACTTCTTGTACTCCGGCATGTCGTACAGCAGCCACTTGGTGCGCGCGACGTTGCGGACGTACTGGCTCACCGTCATGTCCTCGCCGAACCAACGCTGGTTCGAGTTGATGTTCGAGGTGTAGAGGTCGAGGTAGCCGTCGTCGTCGAAGTCGCCGAAGGTGAGCCCCATGCCGCCGCTGAAGTCGAGCACGCCGGCCTCTTTCGCCGCGTCCATGAAGGTTCCGTCGCCGTTGTTGCGGAAGAGGCATTTGCGCCCGAAGTCGTTGGCGACGGCGATGTCCGGGTCGCCGTCGCGGTCGTAGTCGCCGGCGCCGACGGCGAGCGCCCAGCCCGTGTCGCCCGTGCCGCTCTCTTCCGTCACGTCACGGAAGCCGCGCCCGCGCTCGTTGTGGTAGAGGCGGTTCTGCTTGGCGTTCTGCGCGAAGAAGGGCAGGCGCGGGATGTCGTTGAAGGCATCGCCGTAGGCCCCGACGTAGAGATCGACGAAGCCGTCGAGGTCGTAGTCGAGGAAGGTCGCGGTGACGCTCGTCGAGTCGAGCCCGAGCCCCATCTCCTCCGAGCGGTCGCTGAAGGTGCCGTCGCCGTGGTTGAGGAAGAATTTGTTCGGCGCGAGGTAGCGCGCGACGAAGAGGTCTGAGTCGCCGTCGTTGTCCACGTCGGCGAACAGCCCAGCGTTCGACTGGTCAATGCCATCGAGCCCCGCCGCGCTCGTGACATCGGCGAACCTGACTTCGCCCGAAGCCGCGTCGCCGACGTTCCGGTAGAGGCGGCTGCGCACACCGTCGGGGAAGAAGATGTCCTGCCGGTCGTCGCCGTCGTAATCCGCGGCGGTCGCCCCGCCGGAGCCGTGCTCGATGATGTCGAACTTCATCCGCGCGGAATTCTTCTCGGCGTTGAGCTTCGGATCGCGCGAATGCTTGAAGTCGATCCCGACCGCCTCGGGGCTGATTTCGCGGAAGCCCCCGCCGTCGCCCGCCACTCTCAGGCCCTCGATCAACTCATCCTTCACGACCTTCCACTCGATGCCCGCGCCGGGCGGCGCTTCGTTGGCGAGCGTCCAGCGGTAGAAGTGTCGA
This sequence comes from Acidobacteriota bacterium, assembly GCA_020199995.1. Taxonomy (GTDB): domain Bacteria; phylum Acidobacteriota; class Blastocatellia; order Pyrinomonadales; family Pyrinomonadaceae; genus JAIVJM01. The sequence goes on from JAIVJM010000206.1 coordinate 7,628, forward strand.
TCCTGAAAGACCGCGCCCCGTGGGTCTGCGCCGTCGAGGATGAACTTGACGCGCACCATCACGCGCTTCTCAAGCTCGACCTCTTCGATCATGTCGATCTTCGTCCAGATGTTCTTGATCGAGGAGAGCGTCGAGAAGTAGCGCGAGACCTCGTCGCCGATGTCGGCCTTCGTGTAGTCCTGTCCTCCGTCGGCGGCGAGGCGGAAGACCGACACGTCGCTCTCCGCCGCGTCCTCGCGCATCACCCAGCGGCCCCGCGCGGGCGAGGCGAAGCGGTCGGAGTAGAGGGCGACGACCGCCGACGCGTCCCGCTTCTCGAAGCCCTCTCTGACGGCCTTGCTGTAGTCGCCGAGTAATTTGTTGACCGCCTTGCCCGTGTTGTAGAACCGTGCGTGCTCCTTGTCCTTGCGCGCCATCACGTAGAGGGCGACGGCGACGCCGACGCCGACGATGATAAACAGCACGGCGAGTGTCTTCGTCACGGTCTTGAGTATTTTCCTCTTCGCCATAATCATTCCTCACTGTCTCAAACGCAGCGCGCTGCTCGGTCGCGCCGCTCGGCTCGGCTTACGAAGTTTCCGCGTGAACCACTCGGGCGAGTTCGGGCGACGCCGCGGAGGGGGGTTGCGCCGCATCGGTCGGCGCGAAATCGGTCGGCGCGAAGCCGCCCGCGGCGCGCGCGTTGATGGTTTCGGCGACTCGCATGGCCGAGACGATGACCGGCGTGATGCCGCCGCCGGGCTGCGTCCAGTGGCCGACGAAATAGAGATTCCTGACGAGACCGTTGAGGGCCGGTCGGTGCTCGCCGAGCTGGTCGGGCGACATCTCCCAGCCGAGCATCGCGCCGCGGTGGTTGAGCGTAAACTGTTGCGACGTGCGCGCCGACGCGCTCAGGCAGACCACGATTTTCTTCGAGAACCCCGGCATCACTCGCTCCAGATTAGACATCACGTGACGCTCGACCGCGGCCTTGTGCGCCGCCCAGTCCGTGACCGCGTCGAAGTCCACGTCCGTGAGCTTCTGCACGATGACGATGTGACCGCCCGGCGGTGCGAGCGACGGGTCGAAGAGGGTGGGCACGAATATCTTGAAGGCGTGATTTCGACGCCTCGCGCCTCGCCGCCCTCGACGACGATGCGCCGGACGGTCGAGCTCAACAGGATGTGGCCGCCGCGCTCCTCGAACTTCTGCGCCAGTTCGTCGGCGAACGCCTGCGAGCCGCCGAGCGGGTAATAGTTGCCGAGGAAGTAGGAGAGCCGCAGCATCGAGTCGAAGACGAAGGAGGTGCGGGAGGGCGGCCCGCCCCAGTGGCCGCAGTCGCCCGCGAGCAGCAGCTTGAGTTTCGGGTCGCGGAAGTAGCGGTCGAGCGCCTCGCGCACCGTCATCCCCCTGAACGAGTCGAGCCTCGGGGTCACGCGCCAGCGGAAGTATTCGAGCAGCCCGTGCAGGTAGACCTCGCGCACGACCGCGAAGAAGTCGTCGAGCGCGCGAGCCTCCGCCGGGAACTCGGCCTTGAGCTTCACTAAGTAGGCGTCGAAGTCTGCGGGGACCGAGAAACTCGAACCGTCGGGGAAGTGGAAATGATCCACCGGGTCCATCTTGACCCAGCCGCCCGTCAGCCCGAGTTCGCGCAGCAGTCCGCCCGTGATCGTCGCCGTGTTGCCGAGCAGCGGGTAGAAGTGCGTCGCGGCGTCGAAGGTGTAGCCCGCGCGCCGGAAGGTGCTGCAATAGCCGCCGACCATGTAGTGCTGCTCGACGAGCAGGACGCGCAAGCCTTCACGCGCGAGCAGGTTCGCGCAGACGAGGCCGCCGACGCCCGCGCCGACAATGACTGCATCGTAGACTTCGGACGGCGGCTGATTCCGCAAACCTCTGAATGGCCTTTTCATCTCAATAAAAGTGAGCAGTGTGCAGTCAGCAGTGAGCAGTTTTTTGAACGAGTGTTGAGTGCTCGATTTCTGGCAGCGCATGACGGCAGATTTCTTCTACCGCTCACTGCTTACTTCCTCCGGCCTGTTGCGCCCGTATGTCTCGTGCGCCTGCACGAACTCGCCGCTCGCGATGGCCGCGCCCATCGAAAGTTCCCCGGCGAGCAGCGCGGCGGCGACGATCTCGGCGAACTTTGGGGCGCGCCCCGCCCCCGCGCAGCCGAGCATCTCAAGGCACTCGCGGCTCGTGCCCAACTGCGTCCCGCCGCCGACCGTGGCGACCGTCAGCGACGGCAGCGTGACGCTGGCGTAGAGGTTGCCCTCGCCCGTGACCTCGAAGTTGGTGACGCCGACCGACGAGTTGACGATGTTGGCGACGTCCTGACCGCACGCGATGAAGACGGCGGCGAGCCCGTTGGCGTAGTGCCCGTTGTAGCCGATGGCGTTCGCCTGTACGTGGCCGAGCATCGTCTGGTGCCACATGTCGCACATTCGTTCGGGCGTCGTGTGCATGTAGGCGCTGACCACCTTCGCCGGCAGGCGCGCCCCGGCCACCACCTTCTTGCCCTTGCCGCCCGCGAGCAGCACGCCCGACGCGCGCTTCTCCGAGCTGTAGCCGCTGAAGACGTGGAAGCGACGGGCGCGGCTGCGAGGCATAATCCAACGGCACGCTGCCTCGGTCGCCTTCACGATCATGTTCATGCCCTGCGCGTCGGCGGTGTGATAGCAGAAGTTGACGATACAATCGCGCCCGACGGGGAGGCATTCGAGCCGGAGCAGTTTGCCGTGGCGCGTGGTCGCCTCGGCCTCGGCGCGGATCGCGTCGAACTCTTCTTCGAGACTCAGCGCGAAGTCGTGCGCGTCGCCTACGTCGTCGAAAGAAAAGATGGGCGAGACGCGGTTCTCGTCCACGTAGACGCGGGCCGTCGCGCCGCCCCCGCGCGCCAGCGCCGCCATCCCGCGTTCGTAGGAGCGGACGAGCGCGCCCTCGGTCGTCGCCAGCGGGACATAAAAAGTCCCGCGCGCGTGTTGGCCGTTGACGACGAGCGGCCCCGCCACCCCGAGCGGCATCTGCGCCGCGCCGACGGGGTTCTCGACGTTGCCGCGCATCTCCTCGCTCGGGATCGAGTACGCGCCGACGTGCGTGAGGCGGCAGCCGGTCTTCTCCTCGACCCACGCGCGACGCCGCTCGACGCACTCGCCCGCGTACCCCTGCCCCTTCATCCTCGGCACGAGGTCGAGCGCGGCCCGTTCGGCGTTGAGAGCGGTGGACATGAAACGCTGACTCCCGGAAACGAGCCCCGACACTGAACTCCTCAGTCGGGGCGAAGCTGGTCAGGTCGGCTCGACGAGGACGGCCTGATAACCGAATCTCTTTTCGCGTAAGAACATGATGATCTGCTTGAAGGCTTCGTACTTGTCTTCGGCCTTCGCACGGAGCGTGATCTTCCCGTCATCGCCCTCACAGACGACGCGGAACTTCGGTGGTTTTCGTTGACGCGCGCGGGGCGTGCCCGCGCCCACTACACCCGCAGCGCCGTGGGGGACTTTCGGTGTGGGTGCGCCGTGCATGTGCGTTCCGACTCCTTACTCTCCGCGACCGCCCGCTTCGGGGGTCGCCGGGGGCATGGTTGTGACGAGGGACAGTTGAAAGCCGCGCTTCAGTCAAAATCTTCGCGCCGCGTGAGGATGAGCGAGCCGATGTGCCCGTCGAATCCGACCGAGCTGAGGAGCGCCGTACTCACGTCCGCGCTTTGGCTGGCGGGGCCGGCCAGCGCGAGGGTGAAGTCCTCCTCGCCTCCTTCAAACCGCGGGATGCCGGGGAGCACTCCGTCGCGCATCGTTTCGAGTACGTCTATCGCCTGCATCGCGCCGGACGCACCCAGCGTTTCGCCGAGCATCGCCTTGATCGCCGTCACGGGCATCCTTTGCGTGTGACAGCTGAACACCTCGGCGACGGCCCGCGCCTCGTGCCGGTCGCCGCCGGGGTTGCCGTTGGCCGACGCGCTGAAGCACTCGACCTGATAGGGCAACATCTCGGCGTCGAACAGGGCGAGCCGCATCGAGCGCGCGATTGACGCGACCGACTTGCCCGCGTCCCTCCCGCGCGAACAGTCGTAGGCGCACCCGCAGCCACTCACCTCCGCGAGCACGCGCGCGCCGCGCTCGCGCGCCGACTCGGCGTCTTCCAGCATCAGGAGCGCCGCGCCCTCGCCCAGCGTCGAGCCGTTGCGCCGCGCGTCGAACGGGATGGGATAGTGACCCTCGTGGCCGTTCGAGCGGCAGAGCAGCCCGGCGCGGTCGAACCCGTAGAAGGACTCGAAGCACAGCTCGTCGGCTCCCCCGGCCAGCAGTGCGCGCGCGCGACCGCCGCGGATCAGCTCGGTGGCGTAGGCGATGGCTTGCAGCCCCGAGGTGACGCCGGTCGAGACGGTCGTGTTCAACCCGCGCAGGTCGTGCACGATGGCGGTTTGTCCGGCGGCAGCGTTGATGACGGTGTTGGCGAAGTCCATCGGGCTGGCGTAGGACGGGCCGGCCTGGAGGGCGCGGCGGTCGAACTCGGAGATGGTGTGGACGCTGCAAAACATCGTGCCCAAAATCAGCCCCACCTCGCGCCCCGCCCTCGACTCCGCCGTGCAGCCGCTATCGTCTAAGGCCAACTGCGCTGCCGAGGCCACGAGCCGCGAAGTCCGGTCGAGCGGGCGCAGGTTCCGGCGGCCCAGATATTTCTGAGCGTCGAACCCCTTGACCTCGCTGCCGAGCGGGCAGCCCAGCAGAGCAGTGTCGAAAAGCTCGACCGGGCTGACGCCGTCGCGGCCCTCGCACAGCGCCGAGTGCATTCCGGCGGGCGTGTCGCCCAGAGACGAGACGACGCCCGCGCCCGTGATGACGACCCTTCTCATCTCTCTCACTCCTCGCACTTCTTGAGGACGAGTGAAGCGTTGTTGCCGCCGAACGCGTAGGCGTTATTCATCGCCACGTTGACCGTGTGCGCGCGCGCGCGGTTCGGCACGTAGTCGAGGTCGCACTCCGGGTCGGGCACTTCGAGGTTCATGGTCGGCGGGATGCGGTTCGTCTGTACGGCGAGCGCGCAGACCGCCGCTTCGATGGCCGAGGCCGCACCCATCGTGTGGCCGAGCATGGATTTGACGGAACTCATGGGGATGCGGTACGCGTGCTCTTTGAAGAGACTCTTGACGGCGATGGTTTCGAGGCGGTCGTTGGTCGGCGTGCCCGTGCCATGCGCGCTGATGTAGCTGACCTCCTCGGGACGAGTGCCGCTCTGGTCGAGCGCCTGGCGCATCGCTCGCGCCGCGCCGTCTCCTTCGGGGTGCGCCGCCGTCATGTGGTGCGCGTCGCAGGACAGCCCGTAACCGGTCACCTCGGCGTAGATTCGCGCGCCCCGCGCGACGGCCCGCTTCAAAGTCTCCAGCACCAGCACGCCCGCGCCCTCGCCGGGAATCATCCCCTTGCGGTTGCGGTCGAAGGGCTGGCAGATTTCGGGCGCGACCGCGCCGAGCCGGGCGAAGCCCGTGTAGGTGATGCGCGAGAAGGAGTCGGAGCCGCCGGCGAGCATCACGTCGGCGCGCCCGCGGCGCAGCACGTCGAAGGCGTGGGCGATGGCGTAGTTGCCCGCCGCGCACGCCGTCGGGATCATCATGTTGACGCCCGCGAAGCCCAGCTCTTCGGCGACGTGCGCGGAGATCAGGTGGCACGGGTAGCGACCGATGAACTCGGGGCCGACCTTGTCCAGCTCGTTATTCACGAAGGAATCGTCGAACCGCTCGACCTCCCGCGGCTCGCCCGAGGTCGTGCCCAGCGAGACGCCCGCCTGCAGCGGGTCGAGGGAGTCCGGCTCAATCCCCGCGTCCGTCAGGGCCAGCCGCGCGGCGGCGATGGCAAACTGCGAGGCGCGCCCCAACTCAGCCGCGTCCAGTTTGGCGAGAAACTCCGAGGGGTTAAAACCCTTCACCTCCGTCCCCCGGTGGACGCTGTAGCCGCCGGTGTCGAAGGACTCAACCACGGAGACGCCGCTGCGGCCCGCGAGCAGGTTTTCCCAGAACTGCTCGCGCCCCGTGCCGATGGAGGTCACGACCCCGATGCCGGTGATGACGATTCGGCTTTGCATGGTCAGGCCGCAGCAGTGGCCGGCGCGGACAGATACCGCTGGACGATTCTGACCGTGTCGCCCACGGTCAGGATGTTCGAGAGTTCGTCGTCCGGAATTTTGACCTGGAACTTGTATTCGGCATCGACCGCGATTTCGAGGATCGTGAGCGAGTCGAGTTGCAGCTCTTCCTTGAAAGACGCGTCGTCGCCGATTTCCCCCGCATCCAGGTTGGCGATGTTCGCGATTGATTGTTTGACGGTGGCTCTGATCTCATCGGTACTCATGCGGGACTGTTCCTCCGTTTTGTGATCCTGTTTTCCCGTGGTCGGTGAGGGGTGATGCGACCGACAGGCCGCGCGACCGAGCGCCGCGGGACTCCTGAGAGGGCCCCTCGCCCGCGCGGCCTGTCAAGACGATGCACACTGTTTCTCACGTAGCGGTCGCGCCGTCCATCAGGGTTGAAAGGAATCTGACTCAGGGGATTCCCCGACTCACGGAGGTATTTGCGGAGCTTATTCCTTTTTAAATCTCTTCGAATGGGACGACACGGCCCGCCAGCTTCCGTCCTTTTGCCTGACGAAGCGATCCGTCCATTCATACTCGCCGCTGAAGTCCTGGCCCATGTAGACTGGGCCCGTCAGATTGCTTCTCCCGGTGACGACGGCGGAGTTCCCGCTGACGATCACCTTCACGTCAGCGATGGTCCAACCCGCGACTTTCATGACCCCCGACCTCAAAGCTTCGCGCAACATCCTCTTGTCAAATTTCTTCCCCACGAACGAGCCCTTGAAGTTGTCGGCCTCGATCCTGTCGAGCGTTTGCAGGTCGCCGCGCACGACTGCGTCGGCCCACTCCCTTACCAAACGGCCCAGCTCTTCCTTATCGTCGGCCTGTCGCACCCGATGCCGCCCCATCCCCCTCTGCCCCATGGCGAGCGTTGAAACCGCCGCTATCAAAAACGCCGCGAGAATGATTCTCCTCATGCATATGCTCCTTTTGGTGATGTCAGTATTGCCGCCTCTACACTTCACTCAGCCAGCCCCGCCGCAGCGCGTAGCGGACGATGTCCGAGCGCCCGCCGAGGCTGAGCTTTTCCATCAGGTTCGTCTTGTGCGTCTCTATTGTCTTGACGCTCAGGTTCAGGTAGCCCGCGACTTCCTTGTTCGTGTAGCCCCACGCGACGAGGCGCAGCACCTCTTCTTCCCGCTCGCTCAACTCGCCGCCCTGAAGCGCCCCCCTCAACTTCTTCCTGCCGACGTAACCGCTGACGACTTTGCCCATCAGCGTCGGGTCGAGGTAGACGCCCCCGGCGGCGACGACGCGAATCGCCTTCACCAACTCTTCCGCCGCGGCCTTCTTGAGCACGTAGCCGGAAGCGCCTGCTGCGAGCAGTTGGCGCAAGTACCCGCTGTCGTCATACGCCGTCAGCACCAGCACTTTCGTCTTCAGGCAACAGCCCTTCAGCCGCTCGGTGGCCTGGAGCCCGGTCAACTCGGGCATGGAGATGTCCATGACCACAACGTCCGGCTGAAGCTCCTGCGTCCTGAGCAGGGCGGCCCGCCCGTTGTCGGCTTCGCCGACGACCTCCATGTCCGCCTGCGCGTTGACCAGCGACTTCAGCCCCTCGCGCATCATCACGTGATCATCGGCCAAGACGATTCGTAAAGTATTCACGCGGGAACACCTCCTTTTCCGCCGGCGCGGAGACCGTGACACGGATGCGGACGGTCGTGCCCCCGCCCGGAGTGGATTCGATGTTGAGCGCGCCGCCGACCAGCGCGACCCTCTCCTGCATTCCCAGTACCCCGAGGCCCCGACCCGTGCCCCCAGAGTGCGCGGCGCTCTCCACGTCGAACCCCTTGCCGTCGTCTTCGACGATGACGAGGACATTCGCGCGGCGGCGCTCGACGATGAGGCTCACGCGCCGCGCCGCCGCGTGCTTGAGCACGTTGGTCAGGGCCTCCTGCACGATGCGGTAGATGGTCGTTTCAATCTCGGGCGGCAGACGCTGCCGTTCGAGGCCGCCGCCGTGGAAGTCCACCACGATCCCGCTCCGCTCCGACCATTTCTCCGTGTAATTCTGAAGCGCGGTCTGGAGGCCGAGGTCGTCGAGGGCGGCGGGGCGCAACTCCCACGCGAGGTGATGCACCTCATCCACGAGCTGGCCGGCGAGTTCCTGCAAGCTCTGTAGGTTGAGCCGCGCGGACTCCTGCTCCGACGCCAGCGGTTGCATCGTCTTGAGGCGCAGGATGATCGTGCTGAGGTACTGCCCCATGTGGTCGTGGAGTTCGCGCGAGATGCGGCGTCGCTCCTCCTCCTGCGCCGTGACGAGCCGCCTCAGCAGTTGCATGCGCGCGGCCTCGGCCTTCTTGTGCTCGACGACCTCGGCTTGCAGCGTCTGATTGACTCTGGACAACTCAGCCGTCCGCTCCCTGACCTTGATCCCCAACCCGTCGTGAGCCTGTCGCAGTGCGCCCTCGGCCTGCCTGCGTTCGGCGTCCACGCGGTGGAGCGTCCCGGCGTTGCGGCAGATGAATGCGCCGAGGATGACGATGCTCATCAGCACGCAGAGCGACATCCCGAACGAGGTGTCGTAGAAACCCGCGCGCGAGCCCGTCACAATCAAACCGCCGAGCACGATGGGGACGAGGATGGCCACCGGGAGCAGGTGGCGCGCCATGTGGCCGCCGGTCGTGTCGCTCATGACGACCGACATCAGCCCGCTCTCCGGGCGGGCGAAAAGAATCGCCAGACTGAGCAGGATGAATGTGAACGCCGTGTGCAGAGCCATCCCCGTGTAGGCGGTGATGCCGTAAAGGAACGACACGTCGTAGATGTAGCCGACGAGCGCCATGAGGACGATGAGGAAGGCCGCGAGGGTCAGGAATTGCGCGAGGCCGTGTGCCCGCCTGCGCGTAGAGGACAGGAGCAGCACGGCTGAACCGATGAGGAGAAAACTCAGCGCCGTGTGCGGCGACGGGCGTCCGGGGAAAGACGCGCCGACGCTCTGGAGCGTGCCCCGGAACAGCAGCGTGTCGATTTTCAAGTCCAGCCCCGACAGGTATTCGCCCAACGTCAGCAAGCTCGTCAGCGTCACGACGCCCGCGCCCGCGCGCGCGCAGGCGCGCGACCGCCCGGCGAATTGTCCCGCCCGCAACAGCCACAGGGAAAGACTGGCGAAGATGAAGCCGAGCGCCGTGTTCGGGACCATCTGGGGCTGGCCGGGGAGGACGCTTTTGAGCGCCCCGATGTCGAGCGTCCAGCCGGCCAGCACGAGGCAGGGGACGATGACCCCGAAGGCGATGGGGACCTGCTGCACGGGCCTGGGCGTGGCGACGATGCGGGGGCCGGATTGGGGAAGTGAAAGCAGCATCTCTCAACTCTCTCGTTCACTACTTCAACTACCCGACCCGGTCGAGTCCTTCGGGGACGCCGATTTGTGTTTAAGTCTAAAGGGCCTTCGGAAGGCTTTGAGCGTCGAGGGTTCCCGCCAGAGTTCGAGTCCGGATCATGTCCCGTGCGCTTTCAGATGCTCCTTGATTAACGCGTCAAGGTTCTTGTGTTCGGCCCCCTCGTGTGAGTAGATGACACTGCCGTCGACGCCGATGATGCACACCACGGGCAGAAATGCTGACCCCGGAGAGGGAGGGGGGCCACATCCTCGCCCTTGAGGAGCAGCCCGTAGGTGCAATAGTGTCTTCGCCCGCGTTAGCTTGCCCGGTGCTGACCTTCATGAGAAGTTCTCCGGAGGCGACGCTCCGGTGTGGCGTTTGATGAGGAACTTCAGGTGAGCCTGCGGGCATGCACCGGCGAGGGCTGTCCGCTCAATCGTTAGTGGCGTCAGAATTCTTGAACTGGGTGAGCAGCATTGATATTTCTTTCATTCTCCGGCGGTTGACCTTGTAGAAAGTCCGCGCGTCTTTCCCGTTCCGCGCCAGAATCAATCCCCTGTCAACAAGCTCCGTGAGTGCTTCCGCGACGACGGCCATGTTCGGCTTAACGGTCTGCTCCGACAGCCACCACTCCGCGATTCCCTCCTTGCTGTCCTGCGCATCAGGGTTCTCGGACAAGTAAGCTAAGATGTCGTAAGTGATAGGCTGCATCGCGTGATCATGCGCTCTCACTTCGGACGGCGTCGAAACGTCCGACATGACTGCAAACGTCGCACCACAGGCACAAGTGTTTGATTTGCCGGGAGGGTGTCAACCGGAATTAGGCTCTCGCCAACCGCGTCGAGCGGCGGAGTTGAGGTAAAGCCGCGTTTTAAAGAGGATTGAGGTAGGACAAATTCAGCCTACCCGATACGCGTAAATGCCCATGCTTCACGAGGCGCGGAGCTTTAAATTATTTACGTCAATATGGTGCTTGCGGATCAACTCCCAGAACGCACGCCGGCTCTTCTGCGCGGCGCGCGCCGCCCTGCTGATGTTGCCGTGATTCATCAGCAACACCCTCTCGACGTAACTCTTCTCGAACTCCGCGATGATTCTACTCTTCGCCCCCTGAAACGACTCCGGGAGCGCCGCGGAGGCCCGCGGCGCGACGGAGATGTCCGCGTCTCTGATGATGGTTTGCGTCGAGAGCACGACCGCCCGCACCACGACGTGCTCTAGTTCCCGGACGTTGCCGGGCCAGTCATAGGAGATGAGCAACTGCACGGCTTCCGGCGAGAAGTCCGTCACCTGCTTATCGAACTCAGCCGAGTATTTCGCTAAGAAATGCCGCGCGAGCGGCGGGATGTCCTCCCGCCGCTCGCGCAGGGGCGGCAGGATGAGTGGGATGACGTTCAGACGGTAGTAGAGGTCCTGTCTCAGTTTCCCTGTCTTGACGGCCTCTTCGGGATCGCTATTCGTCGCGGCGACGACCCGCACGTCCGCCCGGCATGTCTTGGTCGAGCCGAGGGAGCGGTATTCTCTCTCTTGTAGAAAACGCAAGAGCTTGACCTGCGACAAGAGAGGGAGACAGTCAATCTCGTCGAGAAAGAGCGTGCCTTCGTCAGCTTCCTGAATCAAGCCGACTTGCGAATCCCTCGCGCCGGTGAAGGCCCCTCGCTCGTGCCCGAACAACTCGTTTTCCACCAGCTCCGTCGGTATCGCGCCGCAGTTGAGTGGGATGAAAGGTTTATTCGCCCGCGGGCTGAGGTAATGAATCGCGCGGGCGCAGACCTCTTTGCCCGTCCCCGTCTCGCCGGAGATCAGGACGCTTGCGTTACACTTCGCCAGCAGAGGGATTTTGTCGATCTCTTTGAGGAATGCCGGGCTACTACCGACGATCAGCTTCGTCCCGAGCTTTTCTTTGAGCGCCTGTGTCTGTTGCCCCCTGTGGGGGAGATGTTCCAGCAATTGCCAGACGCGCGGGACGAGGTCGCCGGCCTTCAGCGGGGCGTTGATGAAATCGTTGGCCTCTCGTCTGAGCCACTCAAACGTCTCGTCCGCTTCTCCCGTTTCGGTAACGACGATCACCGGGACGGTCCGGCAATCCCGCCGTATTGACTGGAACAACGTCCGGATTTGCTGGGGCCGGGCCGTGGACGGAATGAGGAAAATCACGTCCGATTGGGAAGACGAAATGATCTCTAACAACTTGCCGGGGCGAAACGCGGCGTCGTCGCCTCTGACTACCTCTCGCCTGATTTCGATGCTGTCCCGACTGGAGCCTGACTCAAGGATGGCCTTCAGGGCACGACCTGTGTCCGCTGTCGGATTGAAGTCGAGCAATAATAATTTTGCCGGTTTCATGGGCGCACTCCCTTTTACCGGTGCTGGCCTTCTACTCAGAGAGACCGGTACTGTGCTAGTTGCGTCGAATGTTCGCGCCCGTTCCGCGCCCCGAACTTCTTTGACGATTTCCCCTGTGGGCGGAGTCTCGAAAACCCTCCCCACTCGAATCGCGGAACGAGCCTTCCGTCATCGGGTAGGGGTTCCGCTACGAGATTTACCCAGAGGCGACGAAGACGGGTGTCTACAAAAGCGTGACACGGACATTCTCGCTATTGAACGTTGTTTTAAATTGTGAGTTCTATCCTGCTTAAGCGCTCAAAATACAGACACAGGGCAAGCGTGAGAAGTCTGGTCAACGGCGGCGATCGCAAGAAGACCTCTAGCAGGGGCAGGGATTATATCCATCAGCCGTTTCAAGTCAAGTGTTTTCACTTCCGGGGTCTCTTCCTGTACTTGTCAGGGACAGACTCGATATTACGGGTTAGGGTGGCGGGTTGCTGAAGGCAATCGCCCTCTGAGGACGGCGATTGATTCACTGGCCTGGGGGCGGGTGCTCACCTTCGCGCCAACATCGCGCCAAGTTGCGATGGAAGCCAAAGGGTAGCGCACGGGCGGGGCGACGCCTTCCCTTCTAAGTCATTTGATTGAAATAAAAATGGCGGAGGGGGTGGGATTTGAACCCACGGTAGGAGTTACCCCCACTCCGGTTTTCGAGTCTGATTTAACCCCCTCGCCCTGCGTGTAAGACGTAAGAATTGCCGGGAAACCAAACAACCCGCAGCCGTCAAAGCAGAGCCCGTCCTAGCAATTCCCGTCACGTCTCTACGCCATCTTTACGCCAAGTCTGAGAAGAGAAAATCAGAGATATGAGAAGGCTTCAATCTAGCGTGGCCGTTGCCTACATCACTTCACCGCCTTCAGCGTCCGTCTGCGCCACCGTCTTCGCCTGCGGTAAATAGCGATCACGGCCGAAGGGCGGTTCGGCGTGTTCGGGCATCCCGTCGTCAGGAAAGTCTGCGGCCCAACACTGTCGCGTCTCTTCATCTGCGTAATACTTCAGATAAAGGTAGGTGTCTTCCTCGCTGCCGCTGCCCGTGATGTCTATGTGCCAAGCGGCGGACTCGTCGAGCGGCATGTCTTTGACCGGCTCGCGCAAGAGTTCGCGCCAGAGAAGCGTATAGAGTCCGCGGTCGCTCAAGTGGTCGGTCTGGCCGAGGAAGACGCGCCGCCGGGCCAAAGCTTCGATCATCTCCCACAGCTTGGCCGTCAGTCGTTGGTCGTTTATCGCCTCGGGGTCTGGGAGTTCGACCCCTGCCTCTTCGAGTTGCCGGAAGTGAGTCGTCAGCGGCGCTTGCTCGTAGGCCGCCACGCTCTGCCAGAACTGCGCCGCCACTTCGGGCGGACAGTCACCCGACGTCCGGGTGAACTCCTCGTCCGCACTCGCCTCTCCGCCCTCTTGCTCGGACTCGCCGTCCTGTGCCCCGCCGTTGCTCCCGTCCGCGTCACTGTCATCCGTCGCCATGCCGCCCATCCTCCGTCCAACTTCGCTGGGGCATCTTAAGCGCGAGCGGGTGTGATGTATAGTTGCCTTCAATGGCCCAAGAGAGGATCGGACAGTTGCCGCCGCGCCATTCGTTTGCGCTCAACCCGCACAAGGAGTTGCGTTGCACCAAGTGCCCGCGGTGTGAGAGACGGACGCGCCTGCGCAAGATCGCGCTGCTCGTCGGTGTCGAGGAGTTCGGGCTGATGGTGCTGGGCAAGACCTGCCGCTACTGCCCGGCGTGCGACTTCATCATCGCCCACCAGGACGAGTTGGAGGCGTTGCTGGCGGCGGGCTTTGCCGCACACGAGCCGGAAGTCATCGGCAACGACTATTACGTCATCGGCACCGTAGAGCGGAAGATTTGGCGCAAAGGGATGCGCGTCCCCTCACCTCAACCGACGAACTGCTCCGCCATGCGGCAGACTTCGAGAAAGGGTTGATCTGCACTACGAACCCGGCGGCTGGTATCCGACGGACGGAGACAGTTAATCTCAGTCTGACAATTCGTAGAGGTCGCTAACTTCTTTTACACTTTGGGCAAGCAGTAACCCAGATTATGTAACATCTGCCGGAACTTCTCTTCGTCCGCGGCGGCGACGAGATGCTTTTCGCCCGCGCGCAGGCAGAGCGGCCTGGTCCTTTCGAGCTGCGCCAGAGCTTCGGCCAACTGAGCGTCCGCGCATTCGACGAGCACCGCCGGGCCGCGGTCTCGCAACCGCTTGGCGTTACGCTCCGCCTCTTGCAGAAATGCCTCGACCGTTTCCGGCAGCAGCTGTTCGTCGCGCGCCTGTAAGAACTCACGCAGTTCAGCTATCTGATGGCCGTTTTCTAAGGCGGCCATGGTCCTGGCACGATCCAGAGACCAGACCGATGTGATCTTCAAGCTGGGCAGCACGCTGATCTTGGCGCGGGCCGTCACTTGGGTCGGCACGTATTTATCCGTCAGACCCAGGCAGTACGCGCCGAGCGGTGTCAAACGAAAATAGAGCAGACCGTCATAGCGACTGAAGAACTCGTAATCGTCCGCGCCCCACAAGTCGCTGAAATCCTGACGCGCGCCCTCTGGCGGCACATACCCCACGTCAATCACGCCAAGCGTCGCCGCGTACTCGAACAGGAGGCAGAGCGCGTAACGGCCTTGCAGGATGCTCCACTTGCCGAAGCCCTCGTAGCCGAGACTGCCGTACTCCTGTTCTTCGACGTACAACTCCCAAGGGTCGCGCGTCACCTCGAAGTCGAAGCCCGCGGCGCGCATGAAGCGGAAGAACTCGTCCGTCTTGACCCACTGATTCACCGGGCATTCTTTCAGCGCGTCCGCGATGACGGCGCGGCGGAGGGCCGTGGTAATCAGCCCGCGCGCGCCTTTGCCCGTCTGCCCTTTGATGACTTCGATGCGCCGCAACTCATCGAGCAGCTTCGTCTTCAGCCAGCGTTGCCAGCACAGGCGCAAAGTGTCTGCGGCCGGACTGCTCAGGGCCTTGCGCCCGGCTTTGGTCAGGGCCAAACGCTTGCCGCTCAGTTCGGCCAACCCGGCGGCCTGCACGAGCAGAGGCCACGCGAACGCCTTAACGGGGCCGACCTCCTGCTCGTACCTTTTCTTCTTCGGCTGATCGGGCGCGTAATAATAATCACCGCCACGCAGGAGCGCCGCGACCTCATCCACCGTCGCGGCGGAAGGCAGCAGGGTTTTGTCGCTCACGCTAAGTTTGCCGCGTTCGATCAAGCGCAAGACGGTGTGCAGGTCGTGCAGCGCGTGACGCTCCATCGCAACCTGCGTCACGGGGATTTGTTTGACTTTCACCTCGCGCCGCCGCGCCTCGAAGTCGAAACTCTCTGCGCGCCAGTTGAAGAACTCCGGTATTTCATCCGTGGCTTTGAGCTCGGGCGCGGGCGGCTCCGGCACGAACGGCTTCAATCGTTCTTGCAACTCGACTGGCATCAGGCCGTCGCGGTAGATGAACAAACACAGCAGCGAAGGCGTGGGATTGTAGCCCCACTGGTCGCGCGTGCCCCAATCGGGCTGTCGTCCCGTTCGGGCCTGAAAGCGCTCCGCGCGAAACAGACCGTTGGGCGAGTGGACGACCTCAGAGACAGCCGCCTGCTGCGTCTCGTCTAATCGCTCCCACAGCCCGCGCAGGCGAGAGCCTCCGAGATGCTGCGCGATCTCTGCCACCAGTTCCGGCTTGCGCGTAAGCTTTTCGGTGGTCGGCAAAAGGGCCAGGTGCTTCTTCAGATCATCCACCGTCAGGCGGTTCAACGCTTCAACGACCGTTTGCAGTTTTAACTCTTCTTTGTAATAAGACATTCCGGTTACTTCAGGAGACATCAGTTCTCAGCCATGTTTGTGCGGAGCGGCGCCCACCCCCTTCTGCTGCTCGCTTACAACCTCGCCAACTGAGCTTGCAGCGCGGGTCGCCGCTTGTATTGTTCTCTCAAGTCCCGCAAATACTTTTGCCACTCGCTCGTGCGCCCCGACTTCGCGTAAGCGGCCTTTGCGCGCTTGAGCCAGTCGGCGGCAGCCGGATAAAGATTACTTTTCGTCTGCACGATCAAATCTTCGGCCTGCCTGATGCTGGCGCGAACGACCCATTCCGGGCGGTGCGGGACGAGCGCCTCCGCCACCGTCTCCACGACCGTGTGGTAAGCGCCCTTTTGATCGGCGACTTTAATGGCCGCGTCCCATTCCTTCTCGAACAGCAGCGCTTCGGCGAGCGGCTGTTTATCGTAAGACTTCTCCAGAATCGCCATGACCTCGGATTTCAGCCTGCCCCAGCGCGCCCCCGCCAGCCGCTTGATCGTTTGATAGGTGGCGAGCGACGGGCGCTCGGAGAACGCCGCCCGCCACGCTTCGAGCGCCTGCGGCCCGCGCCCCTGCGCTTCTTCGACAGGGCCGAGCCACTCGCCGAGCGCCGCCTTCCGCCCGGCGAATTTCAGCCCGCGCTCGCCCACCTTGATCGCATCGTCGAGATGACCCGATTCGCGTAGGCTCTGCGCCAACAGTAAAGCCTCGTCGGCGACCGTCAGATGTTTAAGACCATGCGAGACGGCTTCAGGCACGCGACCAAGTTCGCACAGCTTCAGCGCATAGCGCAGGTGCTCGCCTTCCCTCATGCATAGCGCAAGGTAGTCGTCTGTGCGTCCCTGTCGCTCCAAAACGTTGAGCTTGGCGCGCGTCAAGGCTTGCTCAGGGTCTTCGTGTGACGAAGATGCGCCGAACTGATCGAAGTAAGCATCCTCAAACTCTGACTCGTCCTCATCTTCCCACTCGCTCTCGTCTTCATCTTCTTCAACAGCGCGCCGCGCCGACTTCTCGCGCGGCGCTTCATCCCAACCGTGTTCGGCGGCAGCGATGGCGACGCTCAACCCCTCAACGCCGTAGTCGCTGAGCTTGTCGTGCAGCTCATCCAGACGGCTTGCGAGG
>JAIVJM010000206.1:24485-28978 GCA_020199995.1 Acidobacteriota bacterium
GTTTTGGACTTTCCTTTGCCGGATGCGGTTGGGAAGACGAGCGCAGCTTCGACCCACCCGTACAGGTCTGGCTGTTCGCGCAGTAGCTTCGTCACGAGCGCCAGCAACTGCTCGCGTGTGAGACCGGCCAGAAGTTCCACCGGCTCTCGGCGGACGGTGAACTGTTTCGGCTTCTGCGCGTAGACGAGCAGCAGGGCGACGATGTGTTTGCAGTACCCGTCAAAATCATACGGGCAAGTACACGCGGTGGAACGGATGCCGCCGCTGTCCAACTCGACGCGAACTTTGTAAAAAGGCGACTCATTGCCCTCACACTCGCCGCTTAAAGAGTGTCTCTGTATGGCCGCGTTCGAGATCGCGCTGCTGCGATAAAGATCACGGCCACGCTGAAAGCTCTTATCGTTTGCGCCCGCGCGTATCATGGCTTCCGTCAGTTTGGTAACGGTCACGGCATCTACTCCAAACGCCTGCGTCAGTCGAGGCCGACGAATCACCTACGCATCTTCAGTATCGGCCGCCGATTATCTCTTCCCGGAAGACTGGGATTCTACAACCAACTCCTCTTCGGCTGTTCCTCAGCCGCCTGGTAAGAAAATATCGCTCACACTCCTTTTCGCTAAGATTTTCTAATGCGGGAGTGATAAAATTGCGCGAGCCGTAGTAAAAAGTGATGTTTTTTGATGCCCGGTAAGAATTTTATCAGGTTGGGCTACGATGGTAAGAAATATTAATCGTGCCAGTCTTAAAGCAGGGTAGTCCCGCAGAATGGATTCTTATGTCGGCTAAAGCGCCAGCGTTAGATAGCTATCCCCGCCCGGTCGGGCTGACGGCTCTAATCGAAGCCTTGGGCTTGCGTGTCCCCTTGCCGGCGGTGCGCTCTTTCGTCACAAGAGGGGCGCGGCGGACGACTATCTCCGGCGGCGCTATATCCGAATTTTATCCGCTGAGGTTCAATCAGGAGACGCTCGTCGGCAACCTCAAGTTTGCGTTGCGGTACGAGCCGGTTGACCTGGGCGTACTTGATGCCGCCTTCAAAGCGTTCGACCAGGCCGAATTGGAGGAGTGGGTGAGGGGCGAGCCGACCGGCATCTTCGCCCGTCGCGCCTGGTATCTCTACGAGTTTCTCACGGGAAGAACGCTGGATGTTCCTGACGTGCCTTCGGGCGGCTACGTTGATCTACTGAACCCTGACCTGCATCTAACAGGCCCGAATAGGAAGGCGAGCCGGCAGCGCGTCACCAACAATCTGCTGGGCGGCAAAGGCTACTGCCCGTTGATTCGCCGAACGGAGAAGCTGGATATGTGGATGGCGGCGGGATTGGCTGAAGAGGCGAAACTGATAGTCGAGGGCATTGACCCGGCGACCCTTGCACGCGCCGTCCAATACCTTTACACCAAAGAGACTAAATCCTCGTTCGAGATTGAGGGTGAGACTGTCGGGAGCCGGCGCGCCGAGCGCTTCGTGGCTGCACTGCACGAAGCCGCAAAGTTCGACCCCGCCGACAAGCAGTCGTTCATCCGACTCCAAAATTCGATTGTTGACCCGAGGTACGCGGCCAGTGACTGGCGCGACGAGCAGAATTATGTCGGTCAGACGATGAGTGACTATCGCGAGCACGTACACTTCGTAGCGCCGAAGCCTGAAGATTTGCCAGACCTCATGGGCGGGTGGATGGCGACGGCGGCGCGGTTAGATGGCTCACGCGCTGATCCGTTGAGCGTAGCCGCCGCGCTCTCTTTCGGGTTCGTCTTCATCCATCCGTTCGAGGACGGGAATGGTCGCATTCACCGCTTCCTCATCCACCACGTGCTCGCCCGCTCCGGCTTCACGCCGAATGGATTACTCTTCCCTGTCTCCGCAGTGATGCTGAGGGACATGGCAGGGTACGATGAAGTATTAAGGGGCTACTCTTCGTCAATCCTTCCCTTCGTCGACTATTCTCTCGACGCAGGCGGTCGCTGCGCCGTCCACAATGAGACGGCACACCTCTATCGCTACTGGGACGCGACGGGCTGCGCCGAATACCTGTACGGGTGTGTGAATGAAACCGTCAGGAGGGATTTGAAACAGGAACTCGGTTTCCTTTCGGCGTTCGACGAGGCGATGCGGAGGACGGCGGAGATTGTGGACATGCCGGATCGCCGTGCTTCCCTTCTGGTGAGAATGATTTTGCAGAACGGGGGGACTCTCTCCAAAACTAAGCGACCGAAGTTCCCTGAGCTGACTGACGACGAGATCGGCGCCATCGAAGCGGCTGTCCGCTCATGCACAGCAGAAGCCCAGAATACTGCTTAGGTACACTTCAAGAAAGGGTCTTGAACGGGCAGAAAAGTCGCCGCCATCGAAGTACATCGACCCGGCCCTCGCCAACTGCGCGTGACAACCCACGAAGAGCCTCCCGCGCGGCTGCTCCTTGCACCAGACGAGCGCCGCCGCGAGGTGGAAAGTCGAGCATCCGCAGGTCGCACTGCACCGGTCATGGCGTCCGCTGCACCCACTGCGACCAGACGAAACCGGGTAAGACTTGCTGATAATTTAGAGGGCCCGCGGCCGTTAAAGCGCGGCTGGTCTTAGCTAGTCCTATCAAGTACTACGCCAACTAGCAAAATTGAAGTGGTCGGAAAGTGAGAGGTCTGGCCCGCGAGTGAGGCTCTATAGTGGCGGGAATTAAGAGAGAAATGGCGGAGGGGGTGGGATTTGAACCCACAGTGGAGTTACCCCCACTCCGGTTTTCGAGTCCGAAGGATCGGACGGGAAAGGGCGCGAGGGGCCGTGAAGGATCGGTAAAATCAACTTCGGGGAGGCATCGGGAGATTGCTAATCCCCGCCCGTCACGCCAAATATCGCGCCACCCGGACGCCACCGATTCGCTTATCAGTTTGCGGCGGTTTGGTTGAACATACGCACATCTGAAACTCAGACTCATTATAACTGAAGAATGCGCGTAATTCTAAATCGCTTTTTCTCAGTAATTTCGCCGTCTTGCCTGCTTAGCGTGAGACTGCGACTTGGAAATTTTTATAAGTGCGGCGAAACGTCCTGAAGAGAGACAGTTCTTGCATTCTGAATTACGCGCATGTCCTCAATGGCAAGCCGCTCGTCTTTCAAACCGCTGAAAGTTTAGCTCTAGACTCGCCCAGTACCTGAACAGTTACTGTGGTCGCAGCTTGATGGCTCCATAAAATTTCTTATCGCAGGGCAACTTCGCATCCTCCTTTTCCATCTGTATCCCTTACGCGCACGCTTTACTGCTTCGGTGGAAATCTGACGCCGCCGATTCTCACGCAACCGCCCGAACAATTAAAAGTCGTTTCAATCTCAGCCACGGCGTAAACCTCCGTGTGACGCAAGACGCGCACATCCGGCCCATTGGTTTCGCCCCGGAGCCCTTCTTCCGATGAAGCACACCACATCCACCTCTCGCCGGCGCTGGTTCCTCTGCACGCTGGCGGTCTTCGTCTCGTCCGGCCTCTTCGCCCTCACACTGTATGCGCGAGCCCTGCTCACGCCCGCCATCAAAGGGGCCGGGCCGGTCCCTGCCGGGGCTGCGGCGCCACCGCAAGCTCAACCTTCCGCCCGCGCAGCACGCTCACGAAACCTCGCCCTTCAGCCGGCGGCGCAGAACTTCAGCCGCCGGGTCGGGCGCAGGTTCGTGGAGCCGGGGCGTGAAGCTTCGGTGCTGGTCGGTACGCTCAATGTCGGGAGCGAGCAACAGCGCGTGCGCGTCGAGCGTCTTCAGGATGACGGCGGCGAGCGCATCGAGGTCTCGCTCGGGGACGGACGGGCGACGCTTTCATGGGACGCCGAGCACGGCCCTCTCTCTGCGAGCCGCGGGACCGAGGGCAGTGAACGCGCGCTCATCGAGAGGCTCGTCATGGACAGCCCCGACCAGTTCGCGCTGGCGCAGTTGCGTGGCGCGAGCTACTACACCGTGGCGCGAAACGTCCGTCCCACGGACGATGGCGGCGCCGATGGCTACGTGGGCTCCCTCTACGACATCATACGCGTGGGTGAACCCGCGCGTGGTGACGGCAAGGGGTGGGCGTCGTCATGGCGGCTCTACTACGTCAACACTGTAACCGGGCTCATCGAGAAAATCGTCTCGGAGGACGAAGGCGGGGTGAAGGTTGAGGCTACCCTCTCGGAATGGGGAACCCACGCCGGAGAGACGCTGCCCTCGCGCGTCACCTGGACCCGCGGCGGCGGGCAGGTCTTCATGGAACTCAACCTCAACAACGTCTCCCACGGCCCCAAACAGTAAGGAAGCCTCACACTCATGCGAAACCGTATCCGCCGAATCACCTCGCCGTCGCGCGCGCACCTCCTCATAAGTCTCCTCTTCCCGATATTGTTGAGTGTGAGCGCTCTGGCGCAGAGCCCGCAGCCGGCGGCGCGGCCTGATCGCGGCTCCGTGACGGGGGGCGCCTACGCGGTCTCGGATGTCGAGAGCGTGAGCCTCAACAACGGCAACGTGAGCCTCTCGATCCCACTT
>JAIVJM010000314.1 GCA_020199995.1 Acidobacteriota bacterium
GAGCAGGGCGAGAATGAGCCTGATGGCGAGCAGCCCGTAGATGACATAGAAGATGTAATCTACGACCTGCGAGACGCGAGCCAGCGTGCGCGAGCGGTCTACCTCGCGCTCAGTCTCGACCACTTCATCTATCGCCTTGCCGCGAAACTCGCCCGCGGCGTTCTCCATCCGCCGCGCCTCGGCGGGTGTCGTGCGGTCAGCGCGGGCGGCGATTTCGGAGTTCACATCCGATTCGACCTCCGCCTTGACCGACTCGTGCTGCAACGCGCGGCGTGCTTCGTCGGCGGCCAGTTTGTTATCTTCCATCGTTGTCTCCTTAACAGAGTGAGTGCCGCCCCGCTGTGGGCACGGCGTCCGGTGTGACCAAAGTAGACGAGTTTGACTTTCCATTCTAGATTGTTTGGACTAACAATGAGAAGCCGCGCTTCGTCGCAACTCTCTGACTGCTGCCGACAGTCTTCGTGAGTCAGTGAAAATCTTAGGAGCTATTTGAGAAATAATCCTGATAGCCCCTTGTTAAGGGGAGATAGAATTTAGCCCACGGCCAAGAGCCGTGGGTATCAGGTGCGTCAAAGATTCGGAGCCCCTGAAAGGGGCGAAAGACAGCGGGCGTCGAATGTCTTTCGCCTCTTTCAGGGGCTGACAAATCCGTCGCCGCCGTATTACCCACGGCGCGTGCCGTGGGCCAAATTATTCCGCCCCTTCGGGGGCTTTTTCAAGCAGTTTTGAGCCCCCGCGGGTCGAGAGATGAACAGACTGAAAGTTTTAATCACCAACATCAAGCTCGAAGCGCGGACGGGGACGGAGCTGTACGTGCGCGACCTCGCGCTCGGGCTGCTGGAGCGCGGCCATTGCCCCGTCGTCTACAGCCCTCGGCTCGGCGGGCTCGCCGGAGAGATTCGGCGCGCGACCGTCCCCGTCGTGGACGACCTCTCGAAGCTCTCCGCGCCGCCCGACATTATCCACGGCCAGCACGCCAACGAGACGCTCACGGCGCTCCTCCACTTCCCGCGCGTTCCCGCCGTCTACTTCTGTCACGACTGGTATTTCCCCGAAGATTACCCGCCGCCATTCCCACGCATTCTGCGCTACGTCGCCGTCGATCAAACGTGCCGCGACAAGCTCATCTTCGAGCGCGGCGTGCCCGAGGAGCGCGTCCGCCTGCTCTACCAGTTCGTCGATCTCGAAAGCTTCACGCCACGCCCCACCCCGCTGCCCGAAAGGGCGCGGCGAGCGGTCGTGCTGTGCAACTACACGCAGGAGAGCGAGCACCTCGCGGCGGCGCGCAAGGCATGCGCGCGGGCGGGCCTCACGCTCGATGTCTACGGCCAGCGCGTGGGGCGGCCCTGCGCCGACCCCGAGAAGCTTTTCCGCGAATACGATATCGTCTTCGCGAAGGGTCGCGCGGCGCTCGAAGCTCTCGCCGTGGGCGCGTCGGTCGTCGTCTACTGGTGGCGGCGGCTCGGCCCGCTGGTCACGACCGGAGAGCTCTTACGACTCCGCCGCGACAACTTCGGTATCCGCGCGATGGGCGACGAACTCACGCCGGAAGAGTTCGGGCGCGCGGTCGAGCGCGCCGTCGGCTCTTACGACTCCGCGGACGCCGCCGAAGTCTCGCGCCGCGTGCGCGCCGAGGCCGGGCGCGACCGCGCGATTGACGAAGTCACGGAACTCTACGAGGAGGTCGTCGCCGAATACGCGAGCGACCCGCGAGACGACCCCGAACGGGAAGCCCGAGCGGCGGCCGCGCACCTGCGCGAGATTTCCGTCCTCTTCTGGAAGCAGCGCGAAACCATCTACGCCTCGACGCCCTTCCGTCTGACTGAAAGACTCCTCAAGACGCCCGTGCTTGGAAGACTCACACGCGCCGTCGCGCGCGTGGCCGTGGGCCGCCGCCCTCGCTGAAGACCGAAGCAAGGATTAAAACGGGCTCCTACCTTTTTTCCAGCGTCATCAACATGCCGTGCTTCGAGCGCAGGAGGTGTTCGGGGAAGACTTCGACGGGGTGGCCGGGCGCGAGCCGCAGCCGCCACCGCCTCGCGAGTGTGGCGAGCAGCAGCACGCCCTCCATCTGCGCGAACCCTTCGCCGATGCGCCTTCGCGGGCCGCCGCCGAAAGGGAAGTAGGAGAACTGCGGGCGCGCGGCCTTCGCCTCGGGCGTGAAGCGCTCTGGGTCGAAGTGCTCGGGGTCTGGGAAGTAGCGCGGGTCGCGGTGCATCGCGTACTGGCAGACCACCACGAGCGAGCCCGCCGGGAGGAGGTGCTCGCCGACAGCGAAGTCCCTGACCGCGCGGCGCACGAGCCTCCACGTCGGCGGGTAGATGCGCATCGCTTCGGCCAGCACACGCTCGGTGTAGGGCAGCCGCCGGAGGTCTTCAAAGACAGCCGGGCGACCGTCTTCCAGCACCTCATCGAGCTCCGCGTGGAGCTTCGCCTCAGCCTGCGGGTGCTGAGATAGAAGGAACCACGTCCACATGAGCGCCGTCGCCGTTGTGTCGTAGCCCGCGATAAAAATCGTCAGCGCCTCGTCCCAGACCTGCTCCGGCATCATCGGCGGCGCGCCGACCCCTTTCTCTTCCGAGAGCAGGAGCATGGAGAGGAGGTCGCCGTGGTCTCGACCGTCGCGGCGGCGCTCCTCGATGATTTCAAGGACGATCCGCCGCAGGCGCTCCTTGCCGCGGTGGAAGCGACGGATGTGTGGCAGCGGCATCCTCTCCAGAAGCTTGGCGAAGGGCAGCTTGAAGGCCCTGTACTGGTGCGTCGCCGCCTTCATCGCCTGCCCGACCTCGTCGTCCTTCGACTCCACGTCGGCGCTGAAGAGCGTCTTGCCGACGATGCCGAGCGTCAGGCGCAGCATCTCAGGCCAGATGTCGAGCTCTTCGCCATCTCGCCAGCGCGCCGAGCAGCGTTCGCTGGCGGCGGCCATCTCCGAAGCGTAGCCGGCGATGCGCTGGTGGTGAAAGCCGGGCTGCGCGAGACGCCGCTGCCGGCGGTGCAGGTCGCCTTCGCTGAGCAGCAGCCCCTCGCCGAGGAAGCGCTTCGCGCGCTGCTTACCATTCCCCTTGAGGAAGTTGTCGTAGTGGTTGACCAGAACGTCCTTGACGTAGTCCGGGTGGTTGACGAAGAAGACGCGCTCGAAGCCGACGCGGAAAGAGCAGACGTCGCCGTACTCGCGCGCCAGCATCGTCATAAAGCTGAGCGGGTCGCGCCGGCTTGTCCTGACCATCCGCCCGTAGAAGCGGTTGCCCTTCGGGCCGGGGGCGGTGGGGTGGGGAGTGTGACTCTTCATAAAAATTTCAAGAACGCGCCGCCTCTCTTTTGCTTGAGCGTGGAAGCGCTCTCGACGGTCTACATCTTTTCAGAACTCGCCCGGCCCGCCTTCGTCGCGCCCGTTCCGGAGCCACTTCGCGCGGACGCGGGCGAGCTCTTCGGGGCTGAAGAAGTGGCGCGCGTATTTCGAGCCGAGCATGCGGTCAACGTAGTCCTCCGAAAGCTCGACGCGGCTCAGGAACTCGCGGTAGGCGTCCGAATAAACCTTCTGAGCCCCGACGTTCCTCGGCGTGAGCGTGACGCCCGGCACGCCGAGCAGGTCGGCAAGGCATTTCTCCTTGACCCTGTCGTCGAGATCGTGGCGCATCAGCAGGACTTCGTAGGGGCCCGAATCAATGCGCAGGAATCCTTCGCGGTGCGGGAAAGG
>JAIVJM010000315.1 GCA_020199995.1 Acidobacteriota bacterium
ATCCACGAGTGGAAGGCGTGCGACGTGCGCAGCCTCCGATACCCCACACCCTCCCCCTCCAGCCTCCGCTCCAGCTCCTCGATCTCCTCCACCCGCCCCGCCACCACGCTCAGCCCCGCCCCGTTCTCCGCCGCGATGTCGAGGCCCTCCCAGATGCGCTCCTCCAACTCCTCGGCCGACAGCATCACCGCCGCCATCGCCCCCCGCTTCATCCGCTGCATCAGCTCGCCGCGCATCGCCACCACCTTCAGACACTCTTCCAGCTCCATCACCCCGCTCACACAGGCGGCGACGTACTCGCCCACGCTGTGCCCGATTAACGCTCCCGGCTCCAGCCCCCACCCGCGCAGCAGCTCGGCCAGCGCGTACTCGACGACGAAGATGGCGGGCTGCGTCACCCGCGTCTCCGAGAGCTGCGCCTCGGCCCACTCCCGCTTCTCCGCCTTCGGGTAGAGCACTTCCCTGATGTCGTACCCTATCTGTCCTCTGAGCACCTGCGCACACTTGTCCACGAGCTGGCGATAGACTTTCTCCTTCTCGTAGAGCTCGGCCCCCATCCCGACGTACTGCGTCCCCTGCCCCGTGAAGACGAAGGCCACCGCGTCGCTGCGCCGCTCCGTCACCTCTTTCACCTCCCCGCCCTCGGCGAGCAGTCTGGAGGCTTGCGCGCCGTCCCGGCACACCACAGAGTAGCGGTGCGGGAAGCTCTTGCGCCCCACCTGGAGCGTGTAGGCGATGTCGGCCAGCTCCCGCGCCTCGACCCCGGCCACGCGCTGCGACAGCTCCCCCCTCATCTGCTCGAGCGCCCGCCCGCTCTTCGCGCTCAGCGTCAGCACCTGCCACTCCCGGCTCTGCCCCGACGCCTCCCGCGCCGGCGCCTCCTCCAGCACCGCGTGCGCGTTCGTCCCCCCGATGCCGAACGAGCTGACGGCCGCCCGCCGCGGCGTCTCACCCCCTGCCCACTCCCGCAGCTCCGCGTTGACGTAGAAGGGGCTGGCGGCGAAGTCGATCTTCGGGTTCGGCTCCCGGTAGTGCAGGCTCGGCGGCAGCTCCCGGTGGCGCAGGGCGAGCACCGTCTTGATCAGCCCGGCGACGCCGGCCGCCGCGTCCAGGTGCCCGATGTTGGTCTTCACCGACCCGATGGCGCAGTACTGGCGGCGGTCGGTGCGGGCGCGGTAGGCCTGTGTGAGCGCGGCCACCTCGATGGGATCGCCCAGCACCGTCCCCGTGCCGTGCGCCTCGACGTAGGAGATGGTCGAGGGGTCCACGCCCGCGACGGCGAGGGCGTCGGCGATGACGCGGGCCTGCCCCTCGACGCTGGGGGCGGTGTAGCCGACCTTGCGCGAGCCGTCGTTGTTGATGGCCGAGCCGAGGATGACAGCCAGCACGTGGTCGCGGTCGCGCACGGCGTCGGGCATGCGCTTGAGGGCGACGACGCCAGCCCCGCTGCCGTCGATGGTGCCGCGGGCGTGGGCGTCGAAGGCGCGGCAGTGGCCGTCGGGTGAGTTGATGCCGCCGTCGTAGAAGTAGCCGCGCACCTGCGGCACGCTGACCGAGACGCCGCCGGCCAGCGCGAGGTCGCACTCGCCCGCGAGCAGGCTCTGCGAGGCGAGGTGGATGGCGTCGAGCGAGGTGGAGCAGGAGGTCTGGACGGTGATGGCCGGGCCCCGCAGGTTCAGCTTGTAGGCGATACGGCTCGACAGGAAATCTTTGTCATTGCCGACCATCGTCTCGACAGGGCTGAGATTCTCTTCGTTGCCCGCGCTCAGGTACAGATGCACAAGGTAGCTGCTCATGCTCTGACCGGCGAAGACTGCGATGAGTCCTTCATAAGTATCCGGGTTGCAACCGGCGTGATCGAGTGCCTCGCAGGCGCATTCGAGGAAGATCCTGTGCTGCGGGTCGGTGATCGACGCCTCGCGCGGGTTCATCCCGAAAAACTCCGCGTCGAAGAGATCTATATCCTCCAGCACCCCTCGCGCTTTGACATAGTTCGGCTCTTTCAGCCACGACGGGTCCGTCCCATTCTTCAACAGCATCTCGTCGGTGAAGAACGAGATCGACTCGACCCCGTCGCGCAAGCCCTGCCAGAAGGCCTGTGTGTCCCTGGCGCCGGGAAAGCGCCCCGCCATGCCGATGATGGCGACGGCGTTTGAATAATCTTCTTGCTTCATTTGAATCTTGATTCCAGTAGTTATGAGCGTCTGGTCTGTTGCCGGAATTCTCTTCGAGCCTGGACTGACGCGCGGCGTCTCTCACCACGCTTGTTGTTCTGTAGTTGCGGCAGTAATTCGTCCTCTGTCTGACTGAGGTGTCTGGCAAGAGAGCTTACGGTCGGGAATTGAAACAGCACGGCGATTGGAATCTGACGATTCAGCTGCGTCTGCAATCTCGTCTGAACTTGCAGGAGGTCTAATGAGTGACCGCCGAGATCGAAAAAGTTATCTTGGATGCCAACCTTATCCAGCCGCAGGGCGTCGCACCAGTTGGCAGCAATAACCGCTTCCAGTTCCGTCTGCGGCGCGACGAAAAGTTTATCAATTACCGGGCGTGTATGCTCCGGCTCCGGCAACGCTGCTCTATCCAGCTTCCCGTTCGCCGTCACCGGCATCCGCTCCACCCACACGAACCCGCCCGGTATCATGTAATCCGGCAGCCTCTCCCTCAGATACTCTCTCATCTCACTCACGGCTGGCTGTTCTTCCGCTCGGCTGACCATGTATCCGATTAATCTCTTCTCCGCCGTGCTCTCTCCCCTTGCCAGCACCACCGCTTCTCTGACTTGTGGATGCTGCGCGAGCACTGTCTCTATCTCTCCCAGCTCGATGCGATACCCTCTGACCTTCACCTGGTGGTCTATCCTCCCCAGGAATTCGATATTCCCATCAGGCAGGTAGCGCGCCAAGTCGCCAGATCTGTAGATTCTTCCTCCCGGCTCTCTTGAGAACGGGTCCGGCATGAACTTCTCCGCCGTCAGGTCTGGACGATTGAGGTAGCCGGTTGCCAATCCCACGCCCGCAATACACAACTCTCCCGGAACTCCTACGGGGGCAAGCTGCGAGTAAGTGTTAAGAATATAGGTTCGGGTATTTAGAATCGGACGCCCGATGGAGACCTGTTCCGTTGTTTCAGTGCACTGCGCGGCGGTCGCCCATATGGTTGTCTCGGTCGGGCCATAAAGATTGAAGAATTGACGCCCCGCTGCCCAACGCTTTACCAGTTCGACCGGGCATGGCTCGCCCGCCACCAGAATCGTCCGCAGCGCAGGCAGGTCTTCTTCGGGCACGACCGCCAGCACCGATGGCGGAACAACAATGGTCGTGATGGCATGTTCCTTGATGAAGCTGCTCAGCGCAGCACCTTGCAATAGCGCGCCGCGAGGCCCTAGATAGAGCGTCGCACCTTTGAGCAGCGACAAAAGCAACTCGAAGATAGAGGCATCAAAGCTCAATGAGGAAAACTGTAAGACTCTCTCCGGGACTAACGGGGCGATGAGACGCGCCTGAGCTTCAGCAACATTGGCGAGGCCGCGATGCGAGACCATGACGCCCTTCGGCTTCCCCATCGAGCCGGAGGTGTAAATAACGTAAGCGGTGTTCTCGACCTCATTAACCTGAGGCGGGTCATCCTCAGGATGACTCTCAATCGCATCGCTATCGCGGTCAACACGAATCATGCTGCCCCTGTACCCCTCCGGCCCTACGCCCAACCCTCGCAGGTAGTGAGCCATCTGGTTCGACCTGCGGTTCAGCTCATCGTAGGTGAGGCGCTTATTCTCGCAGACTGCGGCGGTGGCAGACGGGGTTCGCGCCACTTGCGCGACGAACAATTCATCAAAGCATCGAGGCTTGACGCCGGAGGCGTCCGTATCATTCCATTCCTCAAGTATGCGTCGGGTGGTCGAAGACGAAAGCAAGCTCTGCTGCTCGTATCGGGCGGCAGGGTCTTGAGCCATCGAACCCAGAACCGCACGGTAAGTGTCCATCAAATCCCTGATGTATTCAGTTTCAAATCTCTGTGTGTCATAGGCCAGAGTCAGTTCAATGTCATTTGAAGATAGGTCGCTGCTGAATGTGGCCGCTAGCGGGAAATTGGTCTGTTCAAAGAAGTCGCCGCCGAGGACATCTACCCCTGGAACACGCTGGAGGCTGCCGTAGACGTGAAAGTGCACGTAATTGAATACCGTATCGAAGATCGGGCGATTGCCGTTGCTCCGCTGCAACAGTCCTAGCGGGTAGCTTCTATATGGCAATAACTCAATCTCCGCCTTCAGGACATCCTTAGCCAAATCAATCCATGTTCCGCCCTGCGCACGCAGCCGGAAGGGGACGGTGTTCAGAAACAGACCTAAGACCTTCTCGCCATCATTCGTCTCAGGACGACTGTTCGTCACCAGACCTGTAATGACATCCGACTCGTTGAGATAGAACCCAATGGCTCGCAGATGTCCGGCGAGTAGAACCGTCTTGAGTGGCACGCCAGCAACTCTGGCGAGCTTCCTCAATCCCTGAGAGGTCTCCGGTGCAATCGAAATTGTTGAAGTCTCGATTTGCACATCGGCAACCACTTCTTCACGGCTCAAAAATCTACGGGACAATGCTTGGGCGTTAAGCTCGGATAATCGCTCGTCCCAATATCGCTGCGCATCGGGCGATTCGATAATCCGAAGTTCTTGTGCAACATAGTCTCGGAAAGCCGCACGTAAAGGCCGCGCAGGAATTTCGTTTCCGTCCAGCGCTGCCAGATAGCTCTGGAAGAGTTCCGTCAGCATGGCCGCGATACTCCACCCGTCGAGAATCGAGTGGTGGAGCGCGAGCGAAAACTGGAATGTCTCGTCGCTGCGTTGATGCACCTGCATGCGCAGGAGCGGCGGCTTTGTCCAGTCAAACTTGATGCCTTTCTCTTCTTCTATCCACGAGGTGATTATCTGTTCTTGATCCGCCGGTGAAACTCCACGCAGGTCTTCAAAATCCAGCGGCACGCTAACGCCGGCGTGCACTATCTGCAACGGACGGCTGAAGCTGCTTAAATCGAAAGATGTGCGCAGGACGGGATGGCCTTTCGTGAGTCTATGAAGAACCATCCCTAGCACCTGCTCATCAAACGGCGCTCGGATGTGGAAAGTAAGGATGTCGTGATAAGTCGGCGAGTCAGGCAAAAACTCACTGTGGAAAAGCATGCCGGTCTGTAACATCGTGAGCGGGTATGCGTCCTCTATGTCTTCCCCCATTTTTTGATGGTCGGATTCCCCAATCAGACTAAACGGAGAGACGGGCAGGGGGCTTTCAAAAGCTTGCCCATGCTCCTGCAAATATGCCCTCAAAGACTCTATTGTTTGATGTTGGAAGATGGCGGTCAAAGTTATGTTGAATCCCAGTTGCTTTAATCTGGAGATCATTTGAATGCTCAAAATGGAATCACCGCCCAGCTCGAAGAAGTTATCGTAGATGCCCACCCTCTCGACTCCCAGC
>JAIVJM010000029.1 GCA_020199995.1 Acidobacteriota bacterium
CAACACCAATGCCTCGGTGAGCTTATTCTCGAACGGCCTTGACTCCTTGTGCGGGGCGGCAGCCGCCTTCACCCGTGGCGAGACACCGGTCTTCGTCTCACATTCGCCCCCTGGCGTCGAACATGTCCGGAGAAAGATAGAGACTCTTCAATCTGCCCTCGGCGTCACCTCGGTGCGACCCCTATTCTTCAACGTCTATTTCCGAGCCGACGACCGGGATGCCTGGGGCAGGAGGAACATGTTCCCCGAAAGGACGCGCCGTACACGTCCTGTGCTCTTCCTATCGATGGCCGGGGCTGCGGCGCTAGAACTAGGGATACCGAAGATCTTTCTCAACGAAAACGGTGTCCTCGCAATCAACCTGCCATTCTACGCAGACCAACATGGCGCGCAGGTCTCCCGCCACGCGCACCCGGAGACGTTACGGCGATTTGAAACCCTATTGCGTGCCCTCTGGCCTCTGAACTCCCGGCCGGAAGTGCGGAATCCTTTCTCCCAAGAGACTAAAGCCGAAGAAATCAGACACCTGCGCGGAGACAGCGCCCTCGCGGTGAAGACTATCACCTGTCAATATGCCGGTCAGCAGATGGCAGTGCTCATCAACTGGCTAAAGAAGAGTGGGCAGCCACACGTAGAGGCGAGGGAATGTGGACTCTGTTTCCCCTGCCTAATTCGTCGATCCGCTTTGGAGTTCGCCGGGGTGAAAGAGCCTTCGGGCCACTACGTCTTCGATGCGCGGCTCGCCCTTCATAACCCCGAGACTTACGTCGGCGCACCCCTTTATAATAGCGTTGTGAGTTTCATCCGGCAGCTTCACGAATTTGCAGAGAAGATAGCAAAGATGGAGCCAAATGAGTTTGTCCTGCACTACCTTTACGAACTAAGCTTGCTCCCAAGCTCGCCGGAAGTCATAGGCTTATCTGCACGCGAGGCCTATAGCTTATACAGGCGCTTTGCACACGAAATCGCCGAATATATCAGCGCGTAAGAAGACGACATGGAGACACTATTCGGGCTCAGTATCAGACAACCGTGGCTGGATATGATCGTTCTTGGGGTCAAGACCATGGATATCAGGACTTGGCAAGTGAAACGGCGAGGGATCGTGGCTCTCCACGCGCCTCGGAGGATCGATTTCAGCACCGCCTACTTTTATGGTTATAAAAGTCCTTGGAACCTGCCACGCGCTAAGATCGTCGCCATCGCGGATATTGATGACGTCCTCGCGCTAGAGAGTGATTCATGGCAAACATTTCTCCATCAGCATCGTCAGCCGCTGCCGATGGCTGACGGTGCTTACGGTGTGATTTTGACGAATGTCATTTCACGTAGCAGATGGGTAACAAGGTGCGTGGTGGGCTCAAGCGGTTCAGTGATAATAATGTGGCAGGCGTCTAGGTAAAAAGATGTAGCGCGTGGACTCACCAAGAGCAGGCGGCGGGAATACGAATCTGCCGAGGGTCTTGTAAGCGAAAGGGGTGAGAGATGAAGTTCTCAGGTTGCACGAAGCTCTCTGGTCCGGTCATTTTTCTTTCGGCCCACGCTTTGTAGTGGATGTTGCCTCTGACCTCTGCTTCCTCGCCCCCCTCTTCTTGGGTTTTGATTCCGTCGATTCTGGATTCTCGATCCAGATTTTCAGATTTTTGACCCGGCCATCCTCATCAGCTTCGAAAGTCTCGATCTCTTTCCTGCCGTCCATGAATTCACTCTCGTAACGGTACTCGCCGGGCGGAATGCGTCCCGCGTAAGCAAGGCGGATGATTTCGTAGCCGCGTAGAGGCCTCTCCGGCTCCGGATCGTTCAGAAGCTCTTCAAGAATTTCATCGGTCCGCGTACGTCTGCGTGGCAAAGGTCTTCTCCCATAACGGAAAATTTAAGAATCACAATTCGAACGGCAGATGGCCCGGCCCTATACGCCGACCTCTCCGTACATCCGCTTACCGCCCTCACTGTGCGTAAACCACCAAGTGTAGATTGCAATGGGTGGGCACAGTGGCAACAGTACTACTGACGCGATGAGAGCCAGTTTGCTCCCCCATTTTCTCTTTCTGTAAAGATTAAATGCTGTAGACAGGAAAAGCAGAGCCAGAAGACACACTACGCAGAAAACTATAATTGCTATTATTAGCTGCTCGTCTCTTCTGGCGGATGGATATGCGTCAACATTTTTACCGATAATCCAAGGCGACGCGATTAATGGCAGGGTGAAGAAACCACCCAGCAAGGAGTAGATAATAGCGAGCGTTTTATTATGATCATGCGGCGACATAATAACTTCGTAGGCCTCCTACTGAATTCTCCGCAAAGCAAAGACGGCGAAATTGCCTATATGTTGATGATGCAAAGCTAAAGTTCTGTTATTTTAGGCAATGGACTATCCAGCTCTGTCGAATCTTTGACAATCGTCAACCCACCGATGCCTAAAGTGGCTGCTCAGCGCAAATGACGAGCGCCGTTTGGGAGTTACTGCACGAGCTACTCCCAGCGGAACTCGGCTGCGAAACCATACTAGAAATATTTATTTCTAGTGGCAAGCTAAAATTTACTGAGTGTGGTCGTGTCTCGTCAGGAGGTACATCCTGATGGGTAAGGCTGCACGACAGCGCCCGGTAAGGTTGGCGGAAAAACTGGTGGCAATCCGTGCAGCGTTCGGGCTCTCACAAAACGGCATGGTGCGGAAACTTGGGCTTGAGGGTGAGTTACTCCGTGAAGACATCTCACGCTTTGAACGCGGAATTGGTGGTGAACCTCCGCTCGGTATTTTGTTGCGTTATGCCCGAGCAATCTCAACTACAGGCCGCGGTGAATTTCTAGAAGCGTTGATTGATGATGAAATAGACTTACCGGAGATAATGCCGGCCGCCCCAAACTCTACTAGTTTCAAAACTAGGCCCAGATACTCTTCGGGCCGAAAAAAAACCTCTCTCTAAAAACATAGGACTAAAGTTCATGAGATGAGTGATTTCCCCCTACTCCAGACAACCAGAGAAGATCTTAATTTTCTAAAACATCGGTGGCTCGATCTTGTAGGGCAGTACGGAGGCACTGATGCTGCTAAAGAGCGGTGGTTTGTTACGCTCTCTGAACGCTATTCTGAAAGGAGTCGCTTCTATCATAACCTCCACCATATCGCTGAGATGCTCCGGCTCCTTGATTCCCTCGTCGGGGCTCAAGATATAGAGGCTGTCTCAGTCGCTGCGTGGTTTCATGATGCAGTTTATGATACCTGGAAGAGCGATAACGAAGAGAGGAGCGCTGACCTCGCCTCACAGGCTCTGGGTGAATTATGGGCTCGCGCTGAAACAGTCGCCGAAGTGCGGCAATTGATCTTAGCGACGAAGAAGCATGAGGGCGAAGGTTTTCGTCCCAGCGCAAGGTTATTTCTTGACGCCGATTTGTCGATCTTAGGTGCCGGCGAAGAAGTCTATCTACAATACAGTGAGGCAATCCGAAGGGTTAAGTTAAGACAGCATATCTATATCAAGCCGCGCAGAGCGATGCGCATAGTTCAATGCTTGGACTCAGTCGGTATATTAGACTCCTCTCCTTCTCTTTATCGCGCGTGGATTTGCTGCCTACCGTAATCCAAATTCAGACTTAATCGCGGAGAGGTACACAATTATTCATTGGAGGCACTTACATGCTTTCTAAATCAAACCAGCCTTGGAAGGAAATCACGCGATGGGAAGAGATTGAAGGGAATAATATCCAAGATAATGTCATCTACAGACTCTTCGCTATACCTTTCTTGGGCAAGGACTTGAAATTACGATTAAAAGACAAAGAATTTCGAACGGCGATCAGGGTGATGCTCCAAGCAAAAGAGAGTGAGATGGATCGTGAAAGAAGGTGTTACCCAAACAGCCGTAACGTACAAGTATATATAGATAACTACCATCCTCTTATTTATACAATTTACCCCGGCTTCGCTGGGGCACAGACGCTCATTCATGAACTAGAGATGCCTACAGGTTCTGACGAATTATATTGGCTTACATTTATGAGAGGAGACAGTATATGCAAACACGATGAATCCACATCGGAGAGATACCGAAAGTATGCGGTGGAAGACTTCGGTCTAAGGATAAAAAGGCCCAAATATACTCATAAAGGCAGTACAGCTCTTAAGCCTCCGGACTTACAAGAACCCGACCCCTCACTTTATAAATGTCGGCCTAGATATTGGGAGTTATATGGAGGGGCCTATCTCGTACAGGTTTGGCGTTCACGTGTTTTTGCGTGCAGTGTCGATGCCATCAAAACAATTCCATCTAATCCTTTCAGCCCTCCTTACCCCGACGTGATGTGCTTCGAAGAGAGCTGGCATCCCAAGCACGGGCGCAGAAGATCAATCCAAGGATTGGAGAAAAGACATACCACTCAAAGTCTAAGACCCAACGAATTTTATCGAGATGCTTTAAGAATATTAGGTTATACGAAGAGGAGATTCGGCCCTAGAAAGTACGAGGATGCTGACTCTTTTCTAAAAAATCTAAAGATTGTCTATTCAGATTTAGCTGATCGCGAAATGCGTCGACCTAGCATGGAGACAATTGCTTTAGAGATGAAGATGAGTCGGAAAACCTTAAAGGAGTGTTTAGAGCGCTTTGAGATTCCTTGGCCTCTACAGTTTTGAAGTAAAACCAACCTCTGATATGAAAGTAAACTTTCCAATAGGACTACCCAATTTTACCCAATCATATAGTGCCGCGTAGTGTATAAGACAGACATGAACGGCACAGGAGAAACTACAGAATTTTGCACTGTCAGAGAAGCAGCATTGAGAAGCGGCTTGGCACTTAAAACTTGGTACCAAGGTGGCGCAGGTACAGCAAGTGTTCCTCGCATTAGATTCGGGCGCTCTATTCGACTCCTTCGCGTTGACGTAGAACAATTTATAAAAGATCGAATCAAAGAAGCAAAACATCCTACTCCACAAGAAAATCATGGTTAGTTTTAATGTATTGAACTTATCCACCGGATAAGGCTTAAGCAATGAGCTATATAACCTAGCTGTCAGCCCCGCTCGAACCGTGGCAAATCTACGGATCGGCGGACATCTTGTTTTTCTGGGTGTTAATCTTATGACTTAAAAGGATAGTTGCCGGAGATTTTGCTCAGATAGCCGTTATTGGGAACTCCTGCCTATTACGTACTAATCATCAGTCGTTCCCAAAGGAAAAGACCTGAAGCGATGTAGGTTGGCGCCCTTCGCTTCAGGCCAGTTCTTTCACTCGCTTACTTGGCGAGAGGGTCTTTGTGTATCTAACCCTTTTTGTATTTTACATACCTCTGTCGCCAACTTCAAGACATTTTCATATTCCGCGTGTGTAGCAAAAGCACGTTCGCCACTTAAATTCATTAGATTTAAGTCTTCTCAATTTTGGACCCTTGGCTGACTTTGATGGAAGAGCGTGAGCAGAAGAAAGGTGCAAGAAGATGCCAAAAGCAAACACTATACGACTAAAGAAGAAGCCTCTCGTTCGAAGAACTTTAAAGCTGATTACTCCTCCTCCAGAACCTGGATCAGATGACCCAGCATATCAAACTCAAGCTAATAAGCGCCTCCAGCGAAAGAGGATTGATGAGTTGGAGGGGAAGCACATGGATGACCTCACCGAGAAGTCGCAAATAGTGGCTTATATGAGTCGTGGTGCGAGCGCACGAGAAGCGTTCGCGCGAGTACCGATGAGAGTTAAACGCTCGGCAAGTTGGGCACAGAAGCTTTTCTGTAGATATAAGAAATATGGGTCGAAAGCTCTATTCGATGGCCGTTGGCAGCGCACCACCGAGGTTCGCGTCATGACCCCTGAAGTGAAGAAGCTTGTTGACTTCTTCCTTCTGGACATCCCTGCCGCTGGTCCGACTGCGATCTGGAAAGAGGTGTGTAAGGAATGCAAAGTGCGCGGCTATACCGAGCCGAGTTGCAGCTCCGTTAAACAGTACATCGCTTCGCTGCCCAAACCAGTTCTACTTTTACGAAAAGGGCGGCGTGGCCTTCGCCAGTGGGATAGAGATGGTCGTCCTGTGGTCCGCTTCGAGAATACTTCATACGCCAACGAGCGGTGGCAAGCAGACGACTGTCCAATGCCGATCTGGGTAAGGTGCAAGGTCAATGGCGTGTGGGTGCCTGCCCATGCCTCAATGACAGACTCGATTGACGCCCACTCGCGTGCAATCCCCGGTTTCATCGTGTCAACGAGGAATCCTGATGCTTGGTCAGTCAAGCTTCTTTTAAGGAAAGCTATACTGCCTAAAACGAATAGTAGTTGGCCGATTATGGGAATTCCTTCTGTCTTCCAGACAGACCGTCATAAAAATTATATATCCAAGGAAACTAGGGCTGTCGCCGCTCGTCTCGGGATCGAACCCGATCCGGATCCTCCCTACTACCCTAATGAAAAAGGTAAGATCGAGCGCTTCCATCGAACTCTCAATGAGGGGTGTCTTAAGAGACTCCCCGGTCACATGGACGCCGTTGGCACAACCATCGAAGCGGCCGCGAAGCGCGTGCTCGAATTTCTTACCATCGACCAACTCCGGAAAGAAATTGAGCGATGGATCACTGAGGAATATCACCAAGCCGTGCATTCAGAAACCGGCCGCAAGCCCGTGGAACTGTGGGAAGAGACTGTGCGACTCCGGATGCCAAGAGAAGATGAAGACGCCCTCAATCTTCTTCTTCTCCACAGTATTGAGCCGCGCACTATTCGGAACGTGGGCATTGACTTCGCTTACGATGACGTCAGGCACACCTACTGGGCCCCCGAACTCATGCCCTTCTGGGGTCGGAAAGTTCTCTTGCGGTTCAACCCTGATGATATGGCGAGCGTACACGTCTATTGCGCTACGGGTGGAGATTTCATTTGTGAGGCTTGGGATCTGCGGGCTGGCGATCCCCACTATACAGTCCAAGATATCAAACGCAACAGGAGCCAGTTTCGGATGGGCTTGACGCAACGGCTTAAGGAGCATTTTAGCCAGATTGAAAACGACGACCGACCTCTGAAGGCGCGTGAAATGTTCAGTCGAATTCGCGAGGAACAAGCCAGCAAGGCAAATAAACGCGAGACCGAGCCCAATAGCCCACAAGCTAAAGACGATGTCGATTATGACCCAGACCTGCTGGCGAGTTTCAAGGCCCAACGGCGCGGAGAGCTGGTATTGCTTTCCAGGGGAGTGTGCAAAGAGGAGGGTGGAATATGAGCGCGGCGACAACTGATTTCGAAATCACTTTTCCGGAGGCACGTGCTTTTGCTCCCGTAGAGACTGATATGATGAAAGAGATTATGGGCACTACCATGGCTCATCAACCTGGTGGCGGGATGAGCATGTGGTACGGCAAGGGCGGCATCGGCAAAACAACTACTGCCGTTCTACTCACGCAAAAAATTGAAGCGGCATTCAGACGCGACCCTGCAAACCCCCGTGCTTTCTTAGCGACGCACTTCCAAGTTGGCGATATCTCCGCAGGCTCTGGTAATGAGCAGAAGCAGGGGCTTAAGAGTCTTTACACAGCAACATTAGGGCCAATAGACGACGGAGATTATCGGCGCTTGCCCGCAGAGCAAATAGCTGCCGATATGGTTTACGGGTGGCGCAGGCTAAGGCTAAAGATGATCTTTATCGACGAGGCGGGGTGTCTCTGCTTAGAGGCAATACGCGGAATGGTACTGGCACGTGACGTTGGCGAAAAGCAGGGTTGGACGGTTTCGTTAATCTTCATCGGAATGGATGACTTGCCGCGTAAGCTAAGACAATTGCCGCAGATCCGCAGGCGCACCCACCACTGGTGTTATTTCGAGGCGTACTCCTTTGAGGAGACTTGGAAGCTTCTGAGGAAGCTCCATCCATACTTCGCCACGCTTAATGAGTCTAATAAAGACCACCAAGCGCAAATCAGATTTCTTCACGACACTTACGGTGGGTACCCCGGACTGCTGATGCCCATCATCGATGAGTTGGACTATCTCCTTCGAGTTAAAAGACCACAGGTCACCGAGCAATACCTGCGCACTGTTCATTACATGATGGTGCACGGCGAAGAGAAGGCGCTGGCCGACTCAAAGGGACTATCTGGATCGAGTAAGACGAAGAGGGGTTCCCGTTAAGATGCGCTTCCGTGCCAGAAGTGTGAAGGGAGGTAAAATGAGTGTGAAAGACTTGCCTGCGGGTGACTCTTCAGAAGGAGGTCACCACCCTGTTCTAGCTGGGGCCTCACATCAGCAGCATGTTGGGGCGCACTCTAAGCATCCAAAGATGAAATCCGAGCATAAGATCGTGCTTTGTGCTCTGGAAATCGCCAACGCCGCACTGGGGCGTGTCGTTAGTACCGAAGAAGTGATTAAAGCCCTCACTGAGGCTGAGGCCAACAAACTCAAAGCCGCCTACGCGAAAACCATCAACCAAGCAGTCCCCGTCATATTGAGCCTTCTAACAGCACGTAAACTCGTCTTCTCACCCGGACTCATCGGTACGCGTCGGTACTATGGTTCGGTGAACACGCTTAACGCTGCCAATTCACTGCTCCCCAATTTTCAGTCGCGCCGCCAACGTGTGCTGATGTTGCTCCGGGACGCAGTACAGGAGTTTGGCCGTGCGGTTCGGATCGGCGACGTGGTCGACTACGCTAAGAAACGTGGGATGATTGACCTTGCTCCGCAAATGATCACACGCTACATACTAAGCCTCCTTGAATCTCACAACATAAACTCCGTTGGCATTGTGCGCGCTGACGTGAAGGGCAATGTTCGAAGAGCGTAAAACGATAGCAGCCAACGAAGGTCGCAGAATGAGACCGGTCTCCACGGGCGAGGTGCGAAGCCGACTCGCTTCATTACGTGACCCGCCGCCTAACTTGAAAAAGCCATTGCTGTTAATCAGCGCCCTACGACAACTCATGCAAACCAACGGCGCTAAGATACGAAAGGTTGATTTGGAAGGCCGCAGGATGGTCTTCTGGGCGCCGACAGAAGTGCCCGATGAGAATCTCGATCTGGGAGATGTCTATGCTAAAGACACCGAGCGGGTTGCCGAAGCGCTCCGTCGCTCCGTGGAAAGGCTGGGCCGTCCGGTGACCGCACGAGAAGTTCAGAGGGAGGTGGAGATTGATCAGTTTCTTCGGCCCGTCGGCACATCAAGTTTTGCATCTACCTTGTCGGATGCGGCGAGGGCTTCTGTAGGATGGGAGAACAGGGCAAGGCGCACCCGTGTTACTCGTCATGTGTTCAAAGTTGGACGGGTGAACGGCGACGCCTACTATTTTCATGACCCTAAAAAGCTGTCGCAAGCGCAGGCTTATGTGCACTTGCGACAGCTTGAATCGATATGGGTTACGGCGCGCACCGAAGATAATCTGAAATCACTGAAGACCTGCACACTCAGGACTATTGCAGTAGGGCGCGCCATGCTAATCATCGCGGAGACTCGCAAACTATTAGAAGAGATAGAGCGCCTGTTTGTAGATTACAAGATGGATGTCTTTACCCGGAAGGAAGCTGCCAGACTCCGCACCCTTGTCAGAAGGGTCGCGGAAGAAGTGACATTGTATCCTTCCACCTATGAAGTAAGCGATTTCGAGCTACCCCAAGAAGTAGCGACAGAAGTACCCGGCTTAACGGCCGAAGAATTGCTCCCGTACATCAAGCCCGTGTATCCGCGTGCACGCAGGATAAAGGTTCCGAATGAGATCGTCAGGTTGTTGGCCAAAGATGAAGACATCAGGCGAATCCCGAATCCTCACTTTAACAATCGTTTCGACAATGACCCACACTTAGCCGCCGAGTACTTGTATGACAGATCCGACGCCCTTATATATGTGGCAAGTTTGGGAAGCGGATATGAATGTCGCTTACAAGCTCACTTCGCGCGCAATGAGTTGGGATGGCTGAGGGATCCCCGATTCATATACCCGGCTCTCTACTCGGAAGATTTTAATGAACGGTTAATTGCCGTCTCATGTCTTGCATTTCTTTGGTCAGTCGAGGGGAACAAGCATCTCCGCAGCATGGCGGCCGGAGATCCAGACCCGGGCGTACGACAATCAGCACTCTGGGCTTACGGATTCGCCGACCGAGTTAACGCATTTGAATTATTCAGCATTAGAGCGCAGGAAGATCCGGATCCCAGTGTTCGCGAGTTCGCATACAGAGCGGTCACCTTAGCTGACTTGGCATGGTGGCTAGTGTAGCAATCGAGCCGTATTACTTGTTTAGCCAAACAAGGATAGTAACCACGAGCTTTTTAAGACAGTCTCGTCGAATGGAGTATAGGCTTAAAATTGAGGTGTCAGTTGTCTGAGCTATGGACTGTTGAAAAAACTCACAGTAACGTATTCGCTGGATAACTGACTGCTGATTTTTCCCACAACCTCAGTAACCGCGCTCGCGAAAATCCTCAACTTTACAGCTTCTAACCTTGGTATAGCATTTGCTCCAGCTATCAAGGCGCCGGATAGCCGACGTCCCATCTTTGCAGCCATACAACCACTGCTTAGATTGCGACTTACCTAATTATCCTCATCGCGGGTGAATTGTGATCTTAACAGAAAATATGATTGTCTTAGGGAGCGGCAAATCACGCAAGATATGATTATCCCGAGCAGAACTTATAGATGTCTCGTAGGGACATTCGGCAAGCCTCTCAAGAGTTTTTGTGCGGAAATGAGCTTGATTCAGGTCAGACTTGCCGTGTGCAGGCTCTCGCTCGGCCAGCTAAGAAAGCTGCCACGCATGGCTGCCTAAACCGATTGGAAAAGCTGAGGAAGCTGCCCGGGCAAAAACAGTCTTCATCACGAAAACACCCTCCTGTCGAGCGAACTCTTAGCACTTCTCCCCCTGCAAAATCATTCGTTTGCTGCGGTGATTGTTTCTATCACTTTCAGGGACGCGAATTGAATATTCGCCCCCCTGGTCAGCGCAGAGCGACACAGCCCGAGGTTGTGGGCGGCCTCTCCAAATGCTCCGCCCGCGTGCTTGAGCGCCACTACAAACTCTTGTTCGGCCATCTCCAAACGTCCCGCCAGCGCCAGCGCCACCCCGAGGTTGTTGTGACTCGCCGGAAAGCGCCGCCGCGAGCGCGCAATGGCCTCCCTGAAAAGCGTCTCCGCCCCCTCGTAATCCCCCTCCCGCATAGCGAGCAGCCCGAGACGGTAATGGGCCACTGCGAGTTGAGCTTCCGCGTAATTACCGCCTGATGCGGCGAGCGCCTCCCGGTAAGCCTCTTTCGCCTCCGGCCACTGACTCGAATCTTCGAGCGCGATGCCGAGCGCGTAGAGCGCCTTGGGGTAATGCCCCCTGCTCGCTTCTACCGCGCTCCGGTACATCTCGATGGCTTCACGGGTGCGCTCGAGTTCGTAGTAACAGACTCCGATGTTATAGAGGGACTGCGCGTACACCTCGCCGGCCTTGTCGGTGACGCGCCCGTACTCACGAATCGCCGCTTCGTACTCGGCTCTCGCGTACATTTCGTTGCCTCGACGGACGCGGTCGCGCGCCTTGGAACGGCTCTCCTGTCCTATCGCTGTGACGCACGACAAAGACGCCAGCAAGACCGCCAACAATAATCTCTTGGCCATCATCACTATTTACCCCTTCGCCTCTTTTGGAATCAAGACGCGGTGAGTTTAAGCGCGAAGGGCGGGCGCGGTCTTTCCTGTTATTGCCGGGGGTTGTCTAATCTTGCTATCCCGTCGGCATCATCGTTGATGACGCGTCGAGTGGAGGGTTGAATCATGAGGCGGTAGGATTGCGGCGTCGTTCCCGTCAACTTGCGGAAGAGCCTCGAGAAGTGACTCTGGTGACTGAAACCCGACCGGAGACCCACTTCGGCAAGGGACATTTCACCTTCGGCCAGCAACGCCTTGGCGTGCTCGACACGGAACTTTATGAGGTGCTGATGAGGTGTCGTCCCCGTCGCCCGCTTGAACTCGCGCGCGAAATGAAACGTGCTCATCCCGGCCTCGCCGGCCAGATCATCAAGGCTCAGGTCGCGCTCATAGTTATCGGCAATGAAGGCGAGCACACGCCGGAGTCTCTGCCCCGAGAGGCCGCCGATGAAGCGTCGCATGTCGCCTCCCGAAGCAGTGTAATGTCTCAGGAGATGAACGGCGAGAACGTTCGCCAGCGACTCCGCATAGAGTCGCCCGCCCGGGGCTTCCGATTCCAATTCGGCCATCAAGGCCTGCCCGATGCCGACGACCAGCGGATCGTGCGGGGAAGATTTTTCTATCACTTCTACCCCGCGCCTCGCGGCGACGGCGGGCGCATCTTCAGCGGCGGCGCGCAGGACAAGCGACGGGTCGAGATAGACCGCGAGGAACTCGGCCTCGCCTTCGAGCGTGGCCGCGAAAGGCTGCCCTGAAGGAATCACACACACGCTGCCGCTCGTCGGTGGGCGCGCGTTGAATCCGCTGGACGTGCGTATTTCGCCTTTGGAATCTTTGGTGAGAGTGATGAGGACGAGATGTTGCCGGTGGCTGTGTTCGGGCACGTCGCCCGCTCGGAAACGGTAATGAGCGAGACTGATTCCGTCCCAAGTCGCTTGCCGCTCGAAGACGAGAGGTGTCGAATGATGTGGTTCCGGCGCGTTCATCTTTGAGAATCACCCCGCTCCGGCGAGCGGTGCGCGACCGCGCCTCGCCCCTTCTTGCCGGGCTGCGGCAACAACCGCGAACCGCTCGCGGTCGAATGGCGGCGCAGGCGCTCTAAGATCGCGTCGCGCGCACGCGAGAACGCCTGTCTGTCTCCGTAAAGTTGAAAAGCCCAGTTGGCCCCCATCTCCAGCGCGTTGAGCTCGAAGGCGAGTTGGGCCGGGTCGGCTTCCCGTTTTAGCTGACCGGCCTCGCGCGCTTCATTGATTGAACCCCGGAGCGTGGCGAGCCACTCTTTCATGATCCCGGCGACGCGGTCGCGGACGGGGCCGGGGCGACCGTCGAACTCGGCGGCGGCGGCGGCGAAAAAACAGCCCCCGCGAAAAACTTCAGTCCTCACGTAGGCGAGCCACACGTCACACAGCTTCCAGAGGCGGGGAAGTCCCTTCTCCGCCTCGAATGACGGACGGATGACCTCACGAATGAAGATATCGCGCGCCGCCTCGACGGTCGCGAGCTGCAACTCTTCCTTCGAGCCGAAGTGGGCGAACAGCCCGCTCTTGCTCATCGAGAGTTCGGAGGCGAGCCGCCCGATGGTCAGTCCCTCAAGACCCTCCGCCGAGGCCACATCAACGGCCACTTCGAGGATGGCCTGACGGGTGCGCTCCCCGCGCGCCTTGCGTGCTTGAGTAGCCCTCTCTTGCCCCACGCTCATTTGTTTATCTATGGTGTCCATCACGACCGCGACTAATATAGCACGAACGTTCGTTTTAGCGCCACTGTGTGGCGTGCCTCTCCCCGGTTCGCTCAGGCAAGGGGCAATACGCGTCTTCGGAGAAACCTTGCGCTTCGACGCCGAATGCGTGATTAAAACGCGCTCGATAGTTCTCCCACGCAATCGCAGCCGTCAGCTCAACCAGCTGCGCTTCGTTAAAATTTGCTCGCAACGCGGCAAAAAGCTCATCGGAAACTTCAACCGGCGTTTGCGTCATCGCCATGCTGTAATCGAGCACCAGTTTCTCAAGCGGAGAAAACACGCTGCTCTCCCTATACCTGGAGAGTTCCCGAAGCTGCTCCTCAGTAATACCTGCTTTTCTGCCGACGGCAGAACCGATGTCGATTCAAAACGGACAGCCAACCAGAGTAGCTGCTTTAATCCCGGCGAGGTCTTTGAGCCGCAGTTCCACAAGCTGCGCGCGTTCGCTTGCGAACTCGAACATGCCATAGCCAAACGATACCCATGAATGATGCCCGGTCAGTTTTAGCGGCTCCGCCACTTTTCCAAACCGGCGTTGCGAGAACCAGTAAGCAAGCCGGACAAAGAGACTGGCCCTGCTTTTGGACACTCCTTCAATTCGCATAGTTTTTCCCTTTGTGTCGTGGTGCGCATGACATCGTCTCGAAACATCTACGAGTTCATAAAACTTGCCAGACGTTCACTTGCCTGTTTTTGAACTTTCCTGC
Organism: Acidobacteriota bacterium; assembly: GCA_020199995.1. Taxonomy (GTDB): domain Bacteria; phylum Acidobacteriota; class Blastocatellia; order Pyrinomonadales; family Pyrinomonadaceae; genus JAIVJM01. The sequence goes on from JAIVJM010000029.1 coordinate 14,054, forward strand.
GGAGCAACCGCGTCCAACCTAAGAGAACTCCGACCGGGCCTAACGCCATCGAACTCCACTTCCAAAAATCGAAAGTGTCCGTGTGTTTGATGATCTTCCCATCTTGAAACTCGAACTCAGCCTCAATCTTGTTATGAACTCGTCGCCCCGTAGCGGAAAAATCATATCGGGCTTCCCAGAGAGCTTTCCCCGTCCGTTCATTCGCCTGAACACCGGCAAATGTGAGTTCAAAGTTTTTGGCTTGCGAACATAACATCTTCCACATCTCAACGACTTCCGAGCCGGATAAAACAGGGAAGACCGGGTCGGAAAAACGAATGTCGGGATGGCAGCAACGCGCCATCGCCTCGGCGTCCAGTTTTTGAAAGGATGTGTAGAAGATTTCGATTAACTCTTCGTTCGGGTGCATTCGTCGTCTCTTACCTCCAGAAGAAAACCATAAACCCACGCCGAGCGAGCAGCCTTCAACTTACATCAACGGAGTCATCTTGTGAACTTTTCCTATTCCCTCTATGGATAAAGTCGAGTTCACCTGAGACAGGGGGCTCGGGCTTCACCGCCCGAGCCCCCTTCCGGAGTTAATCATGAGAGCTGTGATAATGGCAGCCGCTGTCGCCAGTGTCGCAATCAGGAGAGTCCACCCCTTGCCGCTCAGACGAGCGCCCGCTGGTAATCCTTTTGTCGCCTTGCGCTCGAAGAAGAGGTGCGCGAGCGAGAGACAGAGCGCCGCCAGCATGAGGCAGTAAATTCTGTGCGTGAGTATTTGCGGCAGACGACCCGCCCCGCTTGTGAAATCGGAAGGCGTCCACAGCGAGTACAGCAAGGGGTTATAGAGCGGGTGGTTATAACCCAGATTGAAGAGGTAAAAGAGCACGCCCGCGATGGCGAGACTCGCGGCGTAGGCCAGATACTTATCGCGCAGCAAGACGTTGAGGGCGGTGGCCGCGGCGATCACGAAAGCCGCGCTCGGGATCAGAATCACGAAGTAGACCGTGAGATAGGCCGTGACCTCGATTGGCGCGTGGCCTTTATAAATTTGCAGCGCCACCGCCGCCGCGCCGACGAGGATGCCCGCAAAGAGCGAGAGCAGGAGCGTGGTCGAGAATTTCGAGAGCAGCAACACGAAGTTGGGGGCGGGCACGGCCCAGAGCACCGGCTCGATCCTCAGCTCGCGGTCTCGATGCATCGCCTCTCCCGTGTAGAAGATGGCGATGGCTAACAGGAATAACAGAAACGAATCCGCCGTGCGCCCGGCGTAAGCGGCGGAGTACGACGGTTCGGGGACGGCCTCGAAATACGCCAGCCCTATGACGGACGACAGCATGGCGAGGGGCAAAAGCACGACGAGACTGCGTTCGGCGAAAAGCAGTCGAAGCTCCACCCCGGAAGCGGCTCTCAACTGTCTGAAACCGGCGCGCGCGCCTTCGGTTACGGTGACGACCTGCGGAAGCACAATTGTTTTCGCAGGCGCGGCTTCTTCGACCTCTGAGGTGGGATAGGCGGAGCCGAAACTCTCCTCGCCCCTCTGGAGCCGTTCGTCCCTTGTCCCCAGCCCGATAGTCGTCAGTTGATGACCGCCTCTTACTTTTTTTGACTGCTCGACCATTGAAAAGCGTGCGTAGAGGATCGCCATGCAGACGGCTGGCGCGCCGAGCATCAGAGCGCGGTTGGCGATGAGGTCGGCGTCATAACTAAGGGCGAGTTGGTTGAGCCAGTCGGCGCTCCGCCCGTTTTGTATCTGGCCCTGCCAATTCATCAGGAGCGGGTCGAGGATGACCCGCCAACGCGTCGGCAGCCCCTTCATCGCGAGCTGCCACGAGATATAGAGCGGATAGAAGGCGGTCATCAGCCCGTAGACGATTTTGACGTTGCGCGTCAGCGTTCCGACGGTGAAGCAGACCGCCGCCAGCGTCAGGCTTGAGACGCCGACGAACATGATGAAATTTGTAAAGTACGGGGCCACCCGCGCCGGCAGGACGACCATTCCCGACGCGCCGAATGCCTGAAGCAGGCAGGCCGTGAGCGCGAAGCACGCAAGGCAGCAGATAAGCACGAAGAAGTTGCCGAAGAATTTTCCCAGCAGATATTCGGCGCGGCTGACGGGCTTGGAAAAGATGAGCGGGTTAATTCCGGAGCGGTAATCCCTGACGACCGGGTCTCCCATCATGAGGGCGATAAAAAGCGGCATCGTCATAAAAGAGAAGCCGCCCAATATTCGCGTGATGTAGAAGTCGCTGTTGATCGCCCAGCCGTAGTGAACGGCGGCCCCTTTAGCGCACCACAGCCATGCGTTGGCGCTAAACACGCCCGCCATCGCGTAAGGGGCGACGCGCTTCGAGTTGAGCAGCACTTCCGTCTGAAAGATCGCGCCGAAAGGAGTGCGGAGAGGACTCCTCATCCCACGCCCCCCGTCTGGATTGTCCGGCTGAAGTAATAGTCTTCGAGGCTCGGAGTGGCCGGGCTGAATTCCTCCCCCGGTCGCCCGTCTGTCGAGTACACCCTGAGGCGCACGCGCCCGGCGGACACCTGCGAAGAGATGACTCTGAGACGCACCCTCAAGGCCGGGACTTGTTCGCGCGGCACACAGGCTTCCCAGACCGCGCCCGAAATCTCTTCGAGCGCCTCCTGCGGCGTGCAGGAAGCGATGATTTCGCCCTGCCGGATAATCGCCATCCGCTCGCAGAGGTTCGAGACATCGGAGACGATGTGAGTCGAGAGAATGACCGTCGTCTCCTCGCCGGCGATTTCGGAGAGCAGGTTGTGGAAGCGCGCGCGCTCTTCCGGGTCTAAACCGGCGGTCGGCTCGTCCACGATAATCAGCCGGGGCTGTCCGATGATGGCCTGCGCGATCCCCAGACGCTGTCGCATGCCGCCCGAGAATCCCCCGACCTTCTGCCCGCCCGAGGACGAGAGGTTGACTCTTTCGAGCAGCGCGCCGACCAAAGCCTTTCGCTCCTGCCCGTCGAAAACGCCTTTCAGCTTTGCGAAATAGTCGAGCGTCTGTTCGGCGGTCAGCGTCGGGTAGAGTCCGAACTCCTGTGGCAGGTAACCGAGTCTTCGGCGCGCATCCTGCTTGTGCGTGACGAGGTCGTCGCCGTCAATCGAGACCCTCCCCGAGTCGGGTTCGAGGAGCGTGGCCGCGATCTTCATGAGGGTTGTTTTGCCCGACCCGTTCGGCCCGAGAAGCCCGAACATGCCTGAAGGGATTTCGAGATTGATGTCCTTGAGTGCCCGGACGCCGCTCGGGTACGTCTTCGTCAATCCTTCGATGCTCAGCAACTTGCTCTTTACGCTCCTTGAAAGCACGTTTCGGCCCGCAGAGGTTAGACGCTATCTATTTCATTCAGTTCCCTCGTCTTCCCTGTGTCCGGAATCGCGGCTTTTCCAAAGCGGCAGCGGCGACTACACAGACGCGAGGCGTGCCGCCCCGGGGGCGCGTCGGACACAGACGTTAGGGAGAATTTTTGTTCCGCCCTCGCCGGTGAGCGTGTGTCGGCGTCAACGGGCGACCGCTCGCTCTTCAAAAAGGCTTTGAAGCTCACTCTGCCGGCAATCGTTCCAGCGCGGGGCGATCCCATTTCGCGAGGGTTGCGCCGGCCTCGTAGGTGCTTTGCATGAACTCCAGCAAGGCATCTTCCGGCTTATCCGCTTGTCGCATATCGTCATAAGGCAGGATGAAACCCGACGTCTCGGGATTGTAGAAGGCGCGCGCCGGGCGGATCGCCCCTTTCGGAAATCCCGACGGCTCGGGGGCCATGTAAGCGTAGAAGGCGGGCGCTTTGACGTTGCCGCTGCCGGGCCAGAAGCCGTGGCTGATGACTTCGTGCGAGTAGGCTTCGCGGGTGATGGCATCCGCCCCGACGCGTTCCGGGGCGCGGCCTCCGGAGAAGCGCGTCACCGCGAGGTCGAAACTGCCCCAGAAGAAATGGACGGGACTACATTTGCCTATGAAGCGCGAACGGAATTCCTTAAACACCCTGTCCGCCTGCGTCAGGATGCGCCAGAATCGCCCGGCGTACTCGGCGTCGTAAGAGGCGTGCTCTTGATCTTCGGCGAAGGGAACGGGGTTGGGAACCTCGTCCGGCGTGGCGTGGATTTTAACCTCAATGTCGAGGGCGCGCAGAACAGCCATCAACTCCCGGTAAAAGTCGGCCACCGAGCGCGGGTAAAGGCCGAGGCTTCTCGCGGCCCCGTCGCTGGTGTTGACGATGAGCTGATGCTCGATGAAGTCGAAGGCGAGCTCGAAGGTTTTAGTCCCGTAAGGAATCGCCGACGTGTCGAGCCCGCGGGGCGTCACGTAGAGGGGTACATTCCACCAGTGGTTGACCAGTGGGCTCTGCGCGAGCCGAACCTTGCCGACGATCTGCGTCCACATGTGAAGCGTCGCATACGTGTCTTTCCACTCTTCCAAAGGCAGGCCCGGCCAAACTTCAGGAGCGGCGAGATTATTCTTCGGATGAGAACCGGTCATTCAACACCTCCGTCCAAAACCAGACCCAACATTTATAGCGGTTTGAGAAAGACTGAGACGGCTTCACGCAATCGCAAACCACAATCGTCGGCCACTTCAACATTCCCTCGATGAAAGAATACTCGGTCGAAAAGAGTTTGTCCCCTGCGCGGGCCTCCAGCTTATAACAGCCTGACGCCCACGGCGAATTTCGCCTGTGGGCCGTCCCGCACAAGAGCAAGGGCGATTGCCCTGTGAAGGCATTCGCGCTTCTCAAATTTCGTCCACGCAACACGGCCCCCACGGTGAGAGTGGCATGAACGACGGCCATGAGCCTGCCCGCTTGACTCGAGGCGCGGGGGCTCTCCGACTGAACCTGTCTTTCGCCTTCCGCCTCTTGCGCTTCGTTCGAGTTCGTGCGACCGGACGGGGAAGCTCCGACATCGCTTCCCCTCATCTGGCATAATGTCCGGCCCGCCCGAAAAAGAACTCCGTGCGGGTGCCTAATCTTTGAGCCCACATGAGGAGCGTTGACGGATGAAGATGCTGAGCACCTCTGAAGCCCGTGCGTTGATGCTCGCCGCGCAGGGGCTCCTCCGTCGGCCCGCGAAGCGGGCGACGAAGGCGGATGTCCTGCGCTGCGTCCGCCGCATGGGGGCGCTTCAGATAGACACCATCAACGTCGTCGCGCGGAGCCCTTACCTCGTGCTCTGGAGCCGGCTCGGGCGTTATGAGACCGCTTGGCTCGACGCGCTGCTGGCCGCGGGCTCGATCTTTGAATACTGGTCGCACGAGGCTTGTTTCCTCCCCGTCGAAGATTATCCGCTCTACCGTCACCGGATGCTCGACGCCGAGTCGCAGGGCTGGCACTACTCGAAGTCATGGGTCGCCGATCACCGGCTCGAAGTCGCAAGTCTGCTCGATTACGTCCGCGCGCGCGGGGCCGTGCGCGCCTCCGATTTCGAGCGCACGGACGGCAAGGCCGGCGGGTGGTGGGAGTGGAAGACCGAGAAGCGCGCGCTGGAGATGCTCTTCACCGCGGGCGAATTGATGATCGCGCGGCGGCATAATTTTCAGCGCGTCTACGACCTGCGCGAGCGCGTGCTGCCGTTATGGCACGACGCACAGCTCCCCGCGGTCGAAGTGGTTCGGCGGGCGTTGGCGCTCAAGGTCGTCCGCGCCCTCGGCGTGACCACCGCCGGGTGGGTGGGCGATTACTTCCGCACCGACAAGCGGCAGGCGAAAGAGACCGTGGCGGCGCTCGCCGGCGAAGGCCGCTTGCTCGCCATCGAGGTCGAGGGCTGGCGTGAGCCCGCCTACGTCCACCCGTCAAACCGGAAGCTGCTGAATGACGCGGCCTCCGGCAAGCTCGTGCCGGAATTGACCACGCTGCTTTCGCCCTTCGACCCGCTGGTCTGGGATCGCGCCCGCGCGCGCACAGTGTTCGGGTTCGACTACCGCCTCGAATGCTACACGCCCGCGCCGAAGCGGCTCTACGGGTATTTCACTCTGCCCGTCCTGCGCCGCGGCGCGCTCGTCGGGCGCGTGGACGCCAAGGCGCACCGGAAGGAGGGCGTCTTTGAGGTGAAGTCCATCCACATCGAGCCGGGCGCGCCCGCCGATGAAGGGCTCGCGCGCGACATCGCCGGGGCGTTGCTCGAATGTGCCGCATGGCACAAGACTCCGGAGGTTCGCGTGCGCCGCTCCGAGCCGGAGAGCTTCGCCGGGCTTCTGACGGAAATTGGCGTTGAAGTGAAATTCGCGGAGGCCTAAAGTACGCGGCGGCAGGAACCCCGGCTGCGCGCGGTGCGTCGGGCTGCAAAATTTTTATTGTTCCCGTCCGAAGGTGACGAAGGCGATCTGGGAGGCGCGTCGTTGGCAAACGCGCCTCCTTCTCTTTCGGGCTCAGACAGTCATCACGTCGCGCGCCGCTTTGCGCTGCGAAATTTCCTGCACGAGGTTGGTGATGCGCTCGACGCTGAAGGGCTTCGGGATGACCCAGTCGGCCTGCGCGGCGGTCTGCTCTTCGGGGCTCACGGCGTCGCCCCAGCCCGTGATGACGGCCAGCGGGATGCTCGCGTCGCGCTCCCTGATGTAGCGCGCCAGCTCCCAGCCGCTCATGCCGGGCAGGCCGACGTCGGTCAGGACGGCGTCGAAAACCTGACCGTCGAAGAGCGTCAGGGCGTCGTGCCCGTCCGAGGCCAGAGAGACCTCGCAGCCGTCGAGGCGCAGGATGTCCATGAGCAACTCGCGCACGTAGTCCTCGTCGTCAACCACGAGAATCTTGAGGCAGTCGGGCGCGCGCAAGGGCAGCGCGGCGGCGGCGGTTTCCTGCGCGGGCAGGGCGGCCCGGGTCGCCGCCGGGAACCTGATGCGGAAGGTCGTGCCGCGCCCGACATCCGACTCGACCTCGACCGTCCCGCCGTGACGCATGACGATGCCGTAGCTCACCGAAAGTCCGAGCCCCATGCCTGCCTGCCCCTTGGTCGTGAAGAAGGGGTCGAAGATGCGCGAGCGCACCTCATCGTTCATCCCGATTCCGGTGTCGCTGATGGAAATGATCACCTCGCCGCCGACCTGCTCGGTCGAGAGCGTGAGGCGCCCCCCTTCGGGCATCGCGTCCACGGCGTTAAAGACCATGTTGACGAGGACTTCGCGCAGCTCGCCGGCGTCGCCCATGATAGTCGTGTTGGCCCCGATGCGCCGGTTGAGCGTGATGTGGACGTTCGCGGCCTCGGCGCGATCCTTCCAGCGCGGGCGCGTGATCTCGCCGACCTCGATCATCAACTGATCCACGTCAATGGGCTCGAAGTCCTGGTCGCGTCGCTGGCGGGCGAAGTCCTGGATGCGCTTGACCGTCTTCGCCCCGTCCTCCGCCGTCTGGATGATGATGTTGAGTCCGCGCCTGATCTCCTCCGGAGTTTGTGCCGAGAGAAGGAGCTGCGCCCTCGCCAGAATCCCCGTCAGCGTGTTGTTGAAGTTATGCGCCACGCCCGATGCCAGCTCGCCGAGCGCCGAAAGCTTCTCGATCTGCGCGTAGTGCTCGCGCATGCGGTCGCGCTCGGCCTGCTCGGCCTGCGTCGCCGAGGCCTCGATGTTCTTCAGATAAGTCCGGTAGGTGAGGTAGATGATGACGATGATGGGCGTCGTCAGCAACACGTAGGAGAAGCCGAAGTGCGCGACGACGCGTGACGTGAGCCCGGCAGCCGACGCCCCGGCCAGATATGTGATCGAAGACCAGAGGTAATACTTGCTCCACGTGTGAGAGACACTCTGGTTCCTGATGAGTGCGGTGTAGATTGCGACGAGGCCGGAGTTCGTGATGTACTGCACGAGCGCCATGACGCAGATGGCCGCGAGGAAGCCGGGCAGGTTTTCCGAACGCGGCAGATCGGTGATCGGCCCGAAGACAGCGCTCACGGCGGCGGCGGACAGAAATGTCGAGATCGCCATGATCGCGCCGTTGACCGCGATGGTCTTGCGCTTCTGCCGGTAGGGCAGCGACGAGACGGCCAGAATCGCCAGCAGGATAAATTTCACGTCGAGCTGTGCGAGCGGCACATGGTAGACGCAGTAAATCATGACCCCAGCGCCGACGGCGATGACGAGCTTGATGTATAAATCGAGGATGCGACTTCTGTTCATAAGCGCTGAGGACGGCGGCATGAGAGGAATCGTCGGGTTTGACGCGACGCAGCCGTCACAGTCTTCAGTCTAGAGGCTTAAGTCGGACGGCGTCAAAGGCTCCCGCTCATGCGTCGGTTCACTTCGCGACCCTGCGGCGGCGGTCGAGACGGGGGGCGAGTTTTTTCAGGCCCGCTCCTAAAGACCGAGGGGCAGCTACTTTTCGTTCGTAACTGCCCCCCGTCGAGACTAACATCGAGTTGTACCGCCGCGGCGCGGGCGCGCTCACGCGGCCCCCGGCTAGAACGGACTCGCGACCACTGCGGTTCCCGTAATCCTGATCCCGTCGCCGGAAAGCACGGCCCCGACGACCCTGAGGTTATCCCCCGTGATCACGCCGTCCGTGATTTGAATGTTATTGCCTTCCACGACGCCGCCGGTCAGCGTTAATCCGCCCGACGAGGGAACAATCTCGCCGCTCGCGATGACTCCCGAGGTCGAGACGACTTCGCCGCTCGCGATGACTCCCGAGGTTGAGACGACTTCGCCGCTCGCAATGACTCCCGAGGTTGAGACGACCTCGCCGCTCGCGATGACTCCCGAGGTTGAGACGACCTCGCCGCTCGCGATGACCCCCAAAGTCGAGACGATCTCACCGCTCGCGATGACCCCGTTGGTGCACTGGCTCTCACCAAGGGTGGTGATACCGAGTGACGTGCCCTCTATAAACACCGGCGCACTACTGACCACTGTGCCATTCACGATTCTGACGACGCCGGCGAAAACGCCGTTGACGGCCACGCCGTTGACGTGTACGCCACGCGCATTGATCCTGCCGCCTCCGACCACTCCTTCAGAGACCCCGATGGTGCCTCCGACCGCCCTGCCGCCGTGTGTGAGCGAGTTCGAGCAGAACCCGGACGAAGTGTTGGTTTGAGCCTGCGCGGCGGTCAAAACGCCGCTGCCGGTCAGGTCTGCGACGAGAATGCCGAGAGCCAGTGCGAGCGACCCCAGCAGTGATACCATAGGGGAGAAATAGGTTCTTTTCACATGTACCTCCGATTTGAGAGAAGACAAAATTAGAATACTGGCTGCGAGCATCTGCTCGCCGTGAGGATAGAGCACACCACATCGTCTTTCTTTCCCAAGTTATGTGGTTAGGGCTGAAGGAAATTAAAAAAGGACGGGTGACCGGTCCTCAACTCAAAGTTGATACCACAGGTCGGCGCGCACTTTACTGTATGGGCGGAAAGTTGTCAACTCTTTTATTTGCAACGCTTTATTTAACTTAGTTTAAACAATACCAATTCATTTGCAGACCACAGAATAGCCCCATCCGACGTCGCTTATGATTTCCACGCGTCCCCGCTTGATGCCAGCCCGCGTCCACTTGTCTCATGTGCGCGCACGCATTTCGAAGAGATGTCGTCTCGACCTTGCGTCACAAAACCCCGGTCGCAGCGAGGCCACAGGTCTCAGGAGTCCGACTCGCCCGCGCCGGAGGTCTCCGGGGCGTCGCCGCGCGCCGTCTTCCGTCCGTCTATGGTGTCGGGCCGCAAGCGGTAGATGGCGATGTTATTGGCGCGGCCCCAAGTGTCGAGCTGCGTCTCGCTGATGGCGGGCGTGAGCGTCGGGTTGCGCGCGGTGATAATCTGCATCGCGCGCTCCATGCCTTCGGCGTCCGAGACCTTCTCGGCGCGGCCCGTCGCCATTACGCTGCGCCAGTGCCACTCGTCCTCAACCTCCTCGACCTGCAAGCACACCTCCGGGTTCGTCTCGATGAACTGCGTTTTCATCCCCTCGGTCGTAAAGAAATGAGCGTAACCTCCACCACCTCAAAGGTGGTGGTTTCCCTGTAACGGACTGAAAGTCCTGAATGTGGCGTGGCGTGAAGCTTTAACTCGCATCCGGCTCACCTTCCACGCGAAAGTC
>JAIVJM010000316.1 GCA_020199995.1 Acidobacteriota bacterium
CGGAGATGGCCGGGGAGCTGAGGCAATATTCGTCGAGGTTGTTTTCGGCCAGCACCTCAAACTGCGGCCCGGCCTTGATGACGCTCGTCACTCCGTCCTCGCCCGTCACGTAGAGCTTGCCGTCGGCGAGCACGGGCGAGGCGCTGTAGGTTCCGCTCTTCAGACGCTGCTGCCCGTAAATCTCCCGCCCCGTCTTCGCGTCCAGGCACCACATGATGCCACGGTCATTGACGACGTAGAAATACTTGCCATCGGCGACGGGCGTCGGCACGTCCGGGCCGTTCTGAAACGACCAGAGCAGATGCGACTTGGTCACGTCTCCGCGCCCGCCCGGTCGGAAGGCGAGGAGGGGCCGCACGCGCGTCGGCGCGTAGACGACGCCGTCGAAGAAGACCGGCGAGGCGACGATGCGATAGAAAGGATTTTTGTCGGGGTTCAAGCCACCCGCGCGCCACAACTCCTTGCCCGTCGAAACGTCGTGGCCCGTCACGTAGTCGCCGCCCGTGACGACGATCTCGACGGCCTTGCCGTGGCGCACGAGCGCGGGCGTCGTGTATGAATCCGGCGACTCGCTCGCGGCATCCGTCGGGCGCTCGACGCGCCACAGGGTCTTCCCCGTCGCCTTATTGACGCGCAGGAGATACGAGGGGTCGTCGGTGTTCATCCCGTGGAGCACCTGTATGTAGAGCGAGTCGTCGAAGAGGAGCGGCGAGGAGGCGTAGCCCCAGTTGAGGCCGAACTCTCCGTAGTCCTTCTGGAGGTCGCGCGCCCACAGCTCCCGGCCCGCGAAATCGAAAGCCTTCAACACGCCCGTTCCCGTCATCACCCAGACGCTTTTGCCGTCCGTCACCGGCGACGGCGAAGACATGTTGTGCTTGCGCATCTTGACGTTGCCGCTTCCCAGTAGCTTCTTCCACGCGAGCGCGCCCTTCGTCCTCTCCACGCACCACAGGAACAGCTTGTCGCCCTCGCCGACGTTGAGGAAAACTCGCTCGCCCCACACAATCGGCGTCGAGCCGCTCAAGCCCGGCAGCGCCAGCTTCCACGCGACGTTCTCCGACGCACTCCAACGCTCCGGCAAATTCCTCTCGTCGCTCACGCCGTTCAAAGCGGGGCCGCGCCACTGCGGCCAGTTCCCCGCGAGCGCGTCCGCGAAGCAAAAGAGACTCAAGAGACAGGCCGAGAGAATCGTCCTGCGCATTGCAGACTTCCTCCTGAAAAGTGTTACAAGCCGAAGAGCCTGACGCTCGACTTAACCCGCCCCGCGCGAGCAATCTTCATCATTATCGCAACAGACTATGATGAAAGAAATGCTCGCGCGGGGCCGGGCTGAACGAGTTGTTAAAGGCGGCGAGATTTGAATCACTGCTCTTCAATTCGTTAAGGCTTCGCCTCGAAAATAAGATTGAAAGGCGTTTCGGTGGCGCGCCGAAAGTGTTTGAATCCTCCGGCAGTAACAACCTCGCGCATTCTGGCTTCACCCGCTTGCGCTCCGAGTGCCAGCCCTACTTCCTGTGAGAGAGAGGCCGGGGTGCAGAGTAATGTCGAAGCGGAGTAATAGATGCGTCCGATTGGATTCAGATTATCTTCCACTTGATCCCCGGCAAACGGCTCGACGATCATCCATGTGCCCTCAGGGGCCAGCGAGTCTTTGACATGGGTGGCCGCGCCGACAGGGTCGCCCATATCATGCAAACAATCGAAGAACGTGACGAAGTCGTAGTTCCCCCCCGGATAATCTTTAGCTTTGGCAACGGCGAACTCCACTCGATCAGCTACTCCTGCCTCAACCGCTTTGTGTCGCGCCATTTCGATGGACTTATCGTGATAATCGAAACCGACGAAAATAGAATTGGGGAAAGCCTGCGCCATCAGAATTGTCGAAGCGCCAAGCCCGCACCCAACGTCTGCGACTTTCGCCCCCGCCTTGAGCTTAGCTTCGACTCCGTCAAAGGCAGGAATCCATGAGTTGACCAGATTGGCGGCATAACCGGGGCGGAAAAACAGTTCAGTCCCACGAAACAATCCGTGATCGTGTTGATGCCAACCGAACCCTTCTCCCGTGCGGAATGCTTCAGTAATCTTCGGTACGGCTCTCAGCGCAGAGACGGCCAGCAAAAAAGCTCCCGGTAAATATGCCGGGCTCTGTTCATCGGCCAGTGTGAAGGCTTGCTCTTCGTTGAGAAAGTAACGCTGCGTCTTGGCATCATATTCAACGTAACCTCCCGCCGCCTGTGAGCAGAGCCACTCGCGCACGTAGCGTTCGGTCGTGCCGGTTCGCTCAGCTAATTCGGCGGAAGTGAGAGGTTGTTCTGCCTGAGCCAGCGCCTTATAAAGACCGAGGCTCTCGCCGATAACAACCAGACCGGCGTGTAATGCGGCGCCGAAGTCGGTGACGAACTTTCCTAACAATTGATTCAATTTTTCTTCATTGATAGACATTTAACTCTCTCCTTTGGCGAGCAAGTAATCAGGCGGGATGCTTTTATACCAAAGTCGCTCAAGCGTCAACGGTTTAGTGAGGCATACCGGCATTCGTCCAGAGAAGCACATCACGCACGAATCAACCCGCCCGCGCGAAGGCATCCAACACTCGTCGCAGGGAAGCATCATGAAAGCCACGCTACCTGCGGAGGTCGGGTTGAATGAGTTGTTGAGAGGCGCGGATTCATATACTAAGTGCAACAGGCTTCCCTGAAATGGAGGTGAGCCGCAATACTGACGAAGATTCTCGACTACCACGAAGAGGATATTCGCCATGACGTACCGCCAGCTCACCCCCGAGGAGAGATATATGCTCGCCGCCCTCAGAAGGCAAGGACTTAATCAGTCTCAGATCGCGCGCTCCCTCGGCCGCCACCGCTCCACGGTCTGCCGCGAGGTCCGGCGCAACAGCACCCGGGCCGACGGCCGATACCGCGCCTTCACCGCCCAGGAGCGCACCAACGGCCGCCGCTCGCGCTCGCGCCGCAACCAACGCTTCACCGCCTGCGACTTCGCGCTCGTCGAGCAGTTGCTGTGCCGACAGTGGAGCCCCGAACAGGTCGCGGGCCACCTCTATAGAATTGCTGGTAATCACGCACAGCCGCGATTTATGGGGTTTTCCGACTAAGGCTACCGGCAGACTCCGGTGGCCTTTGCAGATTGCTTAATACATTACGCTTCTCCCCTGCATTCGGAAGCTTAGGTCAGTTAACGCCTGCGTGCCTTGTCGGGTGGTCTGCTGGGTGATACGCCAGAGTCAGGATGTAGTACGTCTGTAAACAGTTTGAGTAGATTGTTAATGGTTCTACATTGAATCTACCCCCGTTTAGTTGAACTTGCCCCGATTTAGTGGACACGAAGTTTATGCTGCTCGACTCAATAATTTCCGTTCATATTCCGCCGGGCTCAAGTAACCCAACGAAGAATGCCGTCGCTTCGGATTGTACCAACATTCGATGTACTCGAAGATGGCCAGACGAGCCTCATCTCTGGTGCGCCACTCGCTCCGCTCGATCAACTCCCATTCCAGCGTCGCAAAGAAGCTTTCGACCACCGCGTTATCGTAACAGTTCGCTCGCCTCGACATGCTCGGCTCGATCTGGCGCCGGGCCAGCAACTCCTGGTAATCAAGCGCCGCATACTGCAC
>JAIVJM010000030.1 GCA_020199995.1 Acidobacteriota bacterium
TCCTTGACTTCGACCAGCGGATGGATTATTAACCGCCCGAGATTAGAGTTCACAAGGGAGCCACAATGAAAGCCAGAGTCTTCTTTATCATTATTACCGCCCTCTCGCTGAGTGTGGCGCGGCCCCAGATTTTTCGCGCGCAGCCGGTGGCCGCGCAGAAGTCTTCGGTAGACCTCGGCGGCTTCGTCAAAGAGGTGATGATTTTTAAGATGGATGACGGGCGTTCGCAGCTCGTCATGTGGCTGCCGTACGACTTCTTCGCCGCGGCCTCGATGACGCAGACGGGGAAGACGGCGGTGGCGGTTGACGAAGAGCTCGGCTTCCTCAAACCCTACATCACGATGGCCGTGCAGAACAGCACCGAGCGGCCCGACGGCGTCTCCACCTACCTGAACGAGAGCGAGGTGCGCGCGCGCGCCGTCCTCAAGCTGGCGGACGGCTCGGAGATTCGGCCCCTCACCGTGGTGCCCCCGAAGGTGTCCGCCACGCTGACGGCCCTCAAAACTCTAATCTCCGCCGAGGGCGACGCGGGCAGCGCGAACATGCACATTCTCGTCTTCCCGAAAGACACCGCGCGCGGGACGCCCATTGTCGACACGACGAAGAAAGACGCGCTCACGCTCGTGCTCAAGTCGAACGGGAAGTTCAAGGAGACCAGCTTCACCTGGCGCACGCCGTTCGACGCGGTGAATAACGTCCCCGACTGCCCGAGATGCAAAGCGGCGATGTCCTCCAAATGGTCGTACTGCCCCTTCGACGGGCAGAAACTCCCCTGACGCGAAAGCGCATCAGCCCGTTCCGAAAGAGAAAGTCCCGCCGTGGGTTCAAACCTCACGGCGGGACTCTCCGCTTTAATCGAAAGCCGGTCGGCGGCAGGCTCGCCCTTCAGGGAGCAGGCGCGGCTGGCTGGTACTGGATGCCCGCGCCGGGGCCGAGCGGGAGCCCGAACAGATACCAGACGATGAGGAGCAGCGTCCAGAGGATGAAGAAGGTCACGGAGTAGGGCAGCATCGTCGCCATGATCGTGCCGATGCCCGCCTTCTTGTCGTAGCGCTGCGCAAAGGCGACGACGAGCGGGAAGTATGCCATCAGCGGCGTGATGATGTTGGCGACCGAGTCGCCGATGCGGTATCCGGCCTGCGTCAGTTCCGGCGAGAAGCCGAGGAGCATGAACATCGGCACGAAGACCGGGGCCATCACCGCCCACTTCGCCGAGGCGCTCCCCAGCACGAGGTCTAAGAGCACCGTCACGATGACGAAGCAGATGAGGAGCGGGACGCCGCCTATCCCCGACGCCTGTAAAAGCTCGGCCCCCTTGACGGCGGTGATGACGCCGAGGTGCGTCCAGTTGAAGAAGGCGACGAACTGCGAGGCGAAGAAGGCAAGCACGAGATAGAGCGACATCGTCGTCATCGCCTTCTCCATCGCCTTCATCACGTCGGAGTCAGTGCGGATGGTGCGCGCCGCAATGCCGTAAGCGAGCCCCACGAGCACGCCGCCGAAGAAGATAATCGCCACGATGCCTTTCAGGAACGGCGAATCCAGAACCCCGCCCGTCTTCAGGTCGCGCAGGAAGCCGCCCGGCGGCACGAGCCCCAACAGGATGACCGCGACGAGCGCGAGAGCCGCCAGAAGCGCGCACCACAGGCCGCGCTTCTCCAGAGCGCTCAGTTCCTTCAGCTCTTCCGGCTTCTCCTCGCCGCGATACTCGCCGAGTCGGGGCACGATGACGCGCTCGGTGATGAACGTCCCGGACAACACGATGAGGAAGGCGGAGGCCGCCGAGAAGTAATAGTTGGCCGCCGCCGTGACGACGTAAGGCTTGTCGAGGATGCGCGCCGCCTCCTGCGTAATCCCCGCGAGCAGAGGGTCGGTCGGCCCCAGCAGGAAGTTCGCGCAGAAGCCTCCCGAGACGCCCGCGAACGCCGCCGCCAGCCCTGCCAGAGGGTGTCTCCCCACGGCGAGGAAGATCATCGCGCCCAGCGGAATCACCAGCACGTACCCCACATCGCTCGCCATGTGCGAGAGCACGCCCGCGAAGACAACCACCATCGTGAGCAGACGGCGCGGGGCCGAGAGCACCACGGCCCTGAGCGTCGCCGAGATGAGCCCGCTCCCTTCGGCCACGGCGATGCCGAGCATCGCGACGAGCACCGTCCCCAAGGGCGCGAAGCCCGTGAAGTTCGTCACCAGCGAAGTCAGGATGCGGTGCAGCCCCGCGACCGTCAGGAGGCTCTCGGCCTTGATGACCTCCTTCGTGCCGGGGTGGATGACCGACACGCCCAACGCAGCCGTAATGGCCGACAGCACGACCACGAACAGCGCGAGGATGACGAACAGCGTTGCCGGGTGCGGCAGGATGTTCCCCGCCCGCTCGATGAATCCGAGCAGGCGGTTCAGGAATGAGTCTTTCGCGGGGGGCTCGATCCCCGCCTCGGGTTTCACTGTTTCCATTCGTCGTGCCTCTACTGGGCCGCTCGGGCGCGCGGCGGGATGGAGAAATCTGTTGCTGCTTGTGATGCGCTACGGAAAAGCGTCGGTTCGCCGTCTGTGGATAATAAGTGCGCCGCGATACTTCGTAAAGAAGAAAGCCCCCGCGCGGACGGTTCGCGCGGGGGCTTTCTTCTCTGCCGAGGCAAACTCGCTCTTACTTTTCCAGATACGTCTTCGCAGCCATTTTCGCGAGCTTCCAGATTTTGCCCCACTCGATGCGCCCGTCGGCGTCGCGGCCCGCGAGCTTGTCGAGCATCAGCCGGCGGAACTGTTTGCCCTCGCGCCGGAGCACGAACTCCTTGGCGAAGGGCTTGGCCGTGTCGAAGAAGCTGAACTCGGGGTCGGTGACGATGCCGATGCCTTCCAGAGTCATCAGCGCGCGGATGATGTAAGTGAAGTTCGACGGCAGCCGGAACGGATAGTCGTACATCACCTCGGCGAGGTCGTAGGTCAACTCCTTGAAGTTGACTTCGCCGAGCTTGAGGTTGATGTAGTGGCGGAAGAGCCCTTCGACTACGGGCCGCACGCGCTCGGGGTCAACGCCGGGCTTGAGGAAATTGAGGCTGATTAAGTCCTGCGCCAGCCCCTCGACATCGCGCCCGATGACGTGGAAAAAGGCATCTATCATCTGCGACTGAAGCTGCGGCGTGATGCGGCCCGTCATCCCGAAGTCGAAGAAGGCGAGGTGGCCCGTGTCCATCACGAGCAGGTTGCCGGGGTGCGGGTCGGCGTGGAAGAAGCCGTCTTCAAGCAGTTGCTTGAGGTACGAGCGCACGAGCAGCCGGTTGACCTTCAACGGCGAGATACGGCGCGCCTTTAATTGTTCGAGGTCCGTGACCTTCGTGCCGCGGATGAACTCCATCGTCAGGACGCGCTCGGTGGTATGCGACCAGTGGATGCGCGGGACGTGGACGGCGCGCCACTCACGGAAGTTCCGGCGGAAGCCGTCGGCGTTGCGTCCCTCGTGCGCGTAGTCCATCTCCTCGAAGATGGTCGAGCGGAACTCGCGCAGCATCCCCTCCCAGTCAGCGTTCTCGCTCACCGCCGGGAAGCGCGCCAGAAAGCGCGTGATGCGCCCGAGGACGGCGATGTCGAACGAGACTTTCTCCCTCAAACGGGGCCGCTGGACTTTGACCGCGACCTCTTCGCCCGTGTGCAGGCGCGCGCGGTAGACCTGTCCGAGCGAGGCCGAGGCGATGGGCTCAGCGTCAATCTCGGCGAAGGCTTCATGCGCCGTGCGTCCGAGTTCGGCCTCAATGCGCGCGAACGCTTCCGAAGTGGGGAAGGGCGGAACCTGATCCTGCAAGAGCGAAAGCTCTTTGATGTAGGCGAGTGGGAGGAGGTCGGCGCGCGTGCCGAGCGACTGCCCGATCTTGATGAAGGTCGGCCCCAGCCCGATGAGGTGCTCGTTGAGCCAGACAGCCTGCTTCTCAAGTTGCCTTTCTTTCCCTGCCGTCCCCTCCGCGCCGCGGAAAACGAAGAGGCGCACGAGCCGGATGAGCCGGTCGAGCGCGCGGTGGTCTAGATCGCGGCTCCACTCCTGAAAGAGCGCGACGCGCCCGCGCGAGCGCGCCTCAAGGCGTCGGCGCTCGGCCACGCGGCGGTTGAAGGCGGCGCGGATGTCATAGTCGTTCAGGAAGAGGTAGAACGCCATCGTGCCGAGCACGCGCACGATCTGAAAAGTCCTGAGCCACCCGGCGAGGCCGCGCGCACCCGCCGCGTCAGTATCAACAGGCACACTCTCTTCCAGCGACGCGGGCGGCGCGGAGGGCAGGGCGCGCGGAGGCGCGTTTCCGTTTCCGTTCCCCTCACCTTTCTCTCTCGTCGTCTTGATCAGCGCGAGAGCAGGTTTCGAGCGCCCGCCGCTGTTCGCGCCGTTTTCGACGCGACGTGGCGCGGCATTCGCTGGCGATGATTCCGGAATCTTTTTTGGTTCAGTGGCCGTCATGTTAATGAAGATTGTACCCGAGACTTGTGGCAATCATGTCTCTATTAATTCAATACTCAGGGACCCCAAAGCCCCGCCAGGGGCGTAATAATTTAGCCCGCGGCGCAAGCCGTGGGTACACAACGCGATTATGAACGCAGAGCCCCGGAGGGGCGAAAGAAAATCAAGATATGAGATGCGTGAACCCTGATTTTCTTTCGCCCCTCCGGGGCTCTAAATTATCGGGTATCCAGTTCCCACGGCTCGCGCCGTGGGCTAAATTATGCCGCCGCTCCGCAGCGACAAGCGGCCTGCCTCAGTGGACATCAAAGCCCGCCTTCAAACGATGGTCAGCGTGTTGCGCACCCCCTCGCGTTTGAAGTAGCTCCGGGCGCGTTCCACGTCCGCATTAATCTGCCGCTTCAACTCGTCAACGGATGCGAACCGCCTTTCGTCGCGCAGGCGGTGCAGGAAGCGGACGCGCACCACGTCGCCGTAGAGGTCGCCGCCCCAATCCATGACGTACGTCTCGACCGAAGGATCGGCCTCGTTTTCAAAAGTGGGCCGGACGCCGATGTTGGTCACGCTGCGCCGCCACGCGCCCTCGATGAGCGTCGCCGTGACATAGACGCCGCGGCGCGGGATGACGCGGTTCTGCGGGTGGAGGTTGGCCGTCGGGAAGCCTATCGTGCGCCCGCGTTCAGCGCCGCGCACGACCCTCCCCTCGACGCCGTAGGGGCGCCCGAGCATCCGCCGCGCGAGGTTCACGCGGCCCTCGACGAGCAGCTCGCGGATGCGGCTCGAACTGATCCGCTGGCCGCGCAGGCGCACCTCCGGCACTTCATCCGCGAGGAAGCCGAGACGATGGCTGACCTCGCGCAGAAGGTGGATGTCGCCCTCTCGGCTGCGACCGAACGCGAATCCGCGACCGAGGTAGACTTCCCTCGCCTGAAGGCGTTCGTGCACCACATCGCGCAAAAACTCGGCGGCGCTCACGCGCGCGAAGTCCCGCGTGAAGTTGATGACGATTGATTGCTCGACGCCCATCACGTTGAAGGACTCGATCTTCTGGTCGAGCGTCTGGAGGTGCGGCGGCGCGCTCTCGGGGTGGAGGACGGCGCGCGGGTGCGGGTCGAAGGTGATGACGGTGGGAACCGCTCCGACCGTGCGCGCCCGCTCGACGACCGTCCGCATGACGAGCTGGTGCCCGAGATGGAGGCCGTCGAAGACGCCGAGCGTGAGCACGGTCGGGCGCGCGATCTCGGCGTTTTCGTATCCGTGGAAAAGACGCATACCCAACCAAAGTCAGAAGTCCGCAACGCCGCAACGATGAACTTAAACCAACTGCCTTTTGTCTTTCAGTTCATCGTTGCGGCGTTCAGAGTTCATCATTTATCTCCAGCCCGTCGTAGCCGAACTCGACGCCGTCGGGCAGCAGCGCGGAGTCGCGCGCGTGCTTGATGTCGTGCGCGATGTGTGTGAAATATGCGCGGCGCGGGCGCAACTCTTCGACGTACTGGAGAGCGCGCTCCAGCCAGAGGTGCGTCGGGTGCGGCCTGATGCGCAGGCAGTCGAGCACGAGCACGTCGAGGCCGCGCAGCATTTCGACGGAGGCCGGCGGTATCTCGCTGAGGTCGGTGAGGTAAGCAAAGTCGTTGAAGCGGTACGCTATGACGGGCAGGCGACCGTGTATCACCTCGATTGGCGTGACGCGCAAACCGGGGCTGAGGCAGAACGACGCGCCCGGCTCGACGGTGTGCGCCAGAACCTGCGGGAGCCCGCCGCCGAAGTGCGAAGGCTCGAAGACGTACTGAAAGATGCGGCGGATGTCGCGCCACGCGCGCTCGTTGGCGTAGACGCCCAGCGCGCCGTGGCGGAAGTTCAAGGGGCGGATGTCGTCGAGGCCGAAGATGTGGTCGGCGTGGCAGTGCGTGATGAGCACCGCATCGAGGTGCTTGAGGCCGCAGCGGAGCGCCTGCTGCCGGAAGTCGGAGGACGTGTCGACGAGCACGGTCTGCCCGTCGTGCTCGACGAGCACGGAGACTCTCAGGCGCTTGTCGCGCGAATCGTCCGACGTACACGTCTCGCACTCGCAGCCGATTGACGGCACGCCCGTCGAAGTCCCCGTGCCGAGAAGAGTGAATTTCATAAAAGCCGTCAGAGCCGTCAATCGGAAACCGTGAATCGTGAACAGAAAGAAAGGGTCTTCTCTATTTACGATTCACGGTTTACGGTTGACGGCTCTTCTATCTTCCCCCCGTGATGTCGCCGCCCGTGAAGCCGCGACCGCCGCCGCCGCCGCGGGGTGAGGCAACGCCCGCGCCGCGTGTCACGGAGACATACTGCATGCGCAGTTGCGAGAGGACGAGTTCGAAGAACTGCTGCTCCTCTTCGTTGAGGTTGCCGCGCGTCTTCCTTTGCAGGGTGCCGAGCATGTCAATGCACTGCTTGGCGAGGGGCGGGTTGATGTCGCGCCCCTCCGCGCCGGGGTGGTTGACCATGCCGAGCGCGTCCGCCGCGAACGACGCGATGAACTCGACGACCATCAGGAACTCCTGCGGGTCGTCCTCTTCGGCGGGCGTTCCGGCTGCCGCTGCCGCCGCTCCGCCGCTGCCGTCCGCCGGGGGACGCGCGGAGGACTCCGGCCCGGCGCTCGCGGCCTGCGAGTCCGCGCCGCCGCCCGACGTGTGAGCCGCCGCCGGAGCGGAGGCTTCGCTCTCCTTCGACGCTTCGGGCGCGGCGGCGGCGGGCGTCTCTTCGGGCTCGATGTCGCGCGGCGAGCCGTCGGGGTTGAACAGCCGCCGGTCAGTGATTTTGAAAGTGGGTTTTTCTTCGCTCATTTCGATACTCTGAAGCGCTCTCGCCTCGCTCGGAGCCGGGCGCGCGGTACTTGAAATTTTGTTTGATTACTGACCGGCGGATGGTAGCACCTCCGTCCACACGGTCGCAATTCGGGGCGCGAGAGGGGACAGAAGATTTGCCACAGAGACACCGCAGACACAGAGAGAAGAAGAAGGATGATGTTGAGGGAGCGTTGAGAGCGGAAGCTCGACTTGACGCAACGTCGAGACGGAAAAGACTGCTCAACGCTCCCTCAAACAATCTCCCCTCTTCCTTTTATTTTTCTCTGTGTCTCTGTGGCAATTTTTTGAGATGGTTCGCTATTCGTAGCGCAGGCACTCGATGGGGTCGAGCCGCGACGCCTTCATCGCGGGCCAGACGCCGAAGACGAGGCCGACCGTGACGGAGACGACGAGCCCCGTCACGACCGCCCACGAAGGGATGCTCGCGGGCAAGGAAGGTACGAGCAGCATGATGATCCAGCTTACGCCGAACGAGAGCACGACGCCGAGGATGCCGCCGAACAGTGTGAGCGTCATCGCCTCGTAGAGGAACTGGCTTACGATGTCGCGGCGGCGCGCGCCGACGGCCTTGCGCACCCCGATCTCCTGTGTCCGCTCGGTCACTGAGACGAGCATGATGTTCATCACGCCGATGCCGCCGACCAGCAGGCCAACCGAAGAGATGGCGATGGCGATGAGGCCCACCATGCCGAAGATGCTGTCGAACTGGCTGATGAACTTGTCGGCGGTGCCGAGGTCGAAATCGTTCTGCTGCTCGAACTTCGCACGGCGGCGGTTGCGCAGGATTTCCTCGGTCTGATCCATCGCGGCGTCGCGCAGGCCCGGCTTCGCCTGAATGATGAGGCGCAGGTAGCGGCGCGCGGGCGCGACCTGCAACCCCGTGCGGAACGGGACGAGCACGGCGTTGTCCTCTTCGTTCTCGCCGAGGAAGGCGTTCTTGCGTTTATCCAGCACGCCGATCACTTCCCAGATGTAGCCGCCCATCTTGACCTCGGTGCCGACGATGCCGTCGGGCTGTTCGGGAAAGAGGGCCTGCGCGGCGTTGACGCCGAGCACCATCACGTTGCGGCGGAACTGGTCGTCCTGCTCGGTGACGAAGCGCCCCTCCTTGAGTCGGACGTTGGAGATTTGCGCGTAGTTGGGAGTCACGCCCTGCGTGTTGCCGCGCCGGTAGGTCTTGCCGTTGATGCTGATCGTGTCGTCGAACGGCCCGCCGAAGTACCCGATGTTGGGCGAGACGAACGCGAGGTCTTCGACCGCCGGGGCGAGCGCCAGAATCGCCTCGCCGTCCTCGGGCGTCAGCACCTTGCGCGCGCGCTCTTTCTGATCGCGCTCGCCGAGCTGGATGCCGGTCGAGAGGTGGAAGGCGTAGATGTTGTTGACGCCGTATTCCTCGACAATCTTGACGAGGTTGCCGCGCAGGCCCGTCAGGATGGCCGCGATGCTGATCGCCGTCACGATGCCGATGACGATGCCGAGAACGGTGAGCGCGCTCCGGAACTTGTTCGAACGGATGCTGTCGAACGCCATTGCGAGCAAGTCTTTGGTGATCAGTCCGGGGAGGCGTAGTTTCATAAAAGCCGTAAAACCGTAAACCGTGAATCGTCAATCGTGAATCGTAGAAAGCAGTTCTTTCTTATCACGATTGAGGATTGAGGATTGACGGCCCTTTCAGTTCCGCGCGAGCGCAGCTATCGGGTCGAGCCGCGAGGCTTTGAAGGCCGGATAGACGCCGGCGACGATACCGATGACGCTGGAGAAGCCGATGGCCAGCACGACGTAGACGATGGTGATCGTCATCGTGATCGGCGTCAGCGAAGAGATGAGCTGGGCGAGGCCCGCCGCCAGAAGCAGCCCGAAGACGCCGCCGAGCGCGCAGAGCAAAGCCGACTCGACCAGGAACTGCAAAAGTATCTGCTTGCGCTGCGCGCCCAGAGCCTTACGCAGGCCGATCTCGAAGGTGCGCTCGGTGACGGAGACGAGCATGATGTTCATGACGACGATGCCGCCGACGATGAGCGAGATCAAAGTGATCGGCGTCACGACGAGGGCGATGGCGCTCGTGAACTGGTCGATCTGCCCGCCCAGCTCCTCCGTGTTGACGAGGCCGAAGTCGTCCTCGTCGCTTCCCGAAAGCTGGTGGTAGTTCCTGAGCGCCGTCCGCGCGTCTTCGATGGAGAGCTGAAACTGGCCGGGAACGCCGCCCTTGCCGTGAATCGCCAAATCCCGCGGGCGACCGTAGATGCGCCCGAACGTGGTAATCGGGATGTAGACGTGCTTGTCCACGAGGTCGCCGAAAATGGGCCCGCGCCGCTCCTCCACTCCGATGACGAGCATCGGGAGGCCGCCGACCTTCAAGGTCTTCCCGACCGCGTCCACGTCGGGGAAGAACTTGTCCTTGATGTCCGCGCCGAGCACGGTCACGAGCTTCGCGCTCTCGACCTCCTTCGGGTCGATGAAGCGCCCCTCGGTGATGGTCTTGTCCTCGATCTCGGCCATGTTCGCGGTCACGCCGAGGGCGATGCCGCCGAGGAAACGCACGCCGTCCTGCTCGAAGTTCGTGCCGCGCCCGACCTGCGCGCCCACGGCGCTGCAAGTCTTGCAGTGCTCCCGCAACCACTCCATGTCGGCGAACTCAAGCTTGGGGTTGCGGCGGTTGCGCTTCTCCAGCTCCTCCTCGGACATCTGCCCCGCGCTCACCATCCGCGCAATCATGAAGTGGTTCGAGCCGAGCATCTTCCCCACCTTCTCGACGACGTAGGTATTGAGACCCGAGATGGCCGCCCCCACGACGACCACCGAAGCCACGCCGATGATGATGCCGATGAGGGTGAGGAAGGCGCGCAGCTTGTGCGCGAAAATGGATTGCACCGCGATGCGGAAGGCTTCGGCGTAGAATGAGTGAAGGTATCGCATAAACCTTATTCTGAGGGACGACGCAAGGCGAGCAGTCCTGAACGCCAGACTATACGCACGCGTGCCGCCGGAGGTTTAGGGAATATCGCCTGCCGCCCCGAATGAGGCTCCGAAGGGTGGGCCGCAAGCTCGCGTGAAGTTGCCGTAGAGATTTACGTCGGCGGCCTCAGGGCCATTGAATTACTGCCCTTTTCCCGGACTTGCCGGGGGGCGGCGAGAAAATCGGTGAGGATTGATCCTTCGACGAAGAGGTCGGCGCGGGGTTTCGGGCGGACTGCGCGCGGCGAGCCGACTGTGCCTTGGCCCGCGCGGCCTCGGCGGCGGCCTTGTTTTTCCTGTCCTCTTCGGATGACATCTGTCTCGCGCGGGCCGGCGCGGGCGAGCCTCCCACAGGCGCTCGTCTCGCGCCCACGACCGCGGCGGGCGACGAACTGTTTTCAGCCTCGCGCGTCCGAGCGTCTTTCGCACTCGTCACGTCGGACGCGACCGTCGCGCCTTTTCTCTCCGGCGTGGCGGTCGCGGGTTCTGGCTGTGAAACTTCGTCGGGCTGTGAGTCTTCGGTTGACGCGTCCGCCGCCGGAGGTGCTGCCCCCGTTTGTGGTGCCCCGGCGACTGTCGCGGACTCTGTGACCGTCGCGGGCTCGGCGAGCGTAGCTTGACGCCTCGTGCTCCTCCAGAAGGCGTCGCCGATCACGCCGCCGAGCAGCAGCGCGGCGAGACACGGCACGATGACGCGCCACGAAGGCAGGCGGCTCTTCCGCCGACCTGCTGGCAGCGCGAGAGGTCGGGGCGAAAGCGCGACGCGCATGGGGATGAGAGTCTCCTCTTCCTCGTCCTCCAACCCCGGTCTTGTGCTTTCCTCGACGGGGGCGCGGCGCGATTGAATCTCCATCGCGGCGCGTTTCGACGGCGGCCCATGCGAGATCACTCCGGGCTCGTGGATTTGCGATGCGTCGGGCGGCTCGGTGACTTCGGAGAAAGGGACGACCGTCTTGAAGACCCCCGAAGGCGGGAAAAATTCCGCCGCGTCCTTTGTCCCGACTCTCGACACCTGCGCGCCCACGGCTCCCGCGTCGCGGGCACGCAGCGCGTCGGCGTTTCTCAGCAGCTCGGCGATCTCGGTGAAGCCTGCGGCCCGCGCCCAGTGCTCGACGGTCGTGCCGACGGGCGTCCGCGCGCCGGGATCGGCCCCCTTCACGAGCAGCATCCGCACGACCTCGGCGTAGCCGTAGAAGACCGCCAGGCTCAGCGCGGTGCTCCCGTCTTCTTTTTCTGCGGACACATCAGCGCCCGCGTCGAGCAGCACCCGCGCCACGTCCGCGTAGCCTCTGGAGGCCGCGCGCATCAAAGCGGTCTCGCCCCGCCCCGAGGCGGCGTCGGCGTCAGCGCCCGCCGCCAACAGCGAGCGGACGAGGCCCGTCTCGCCCTCTTCGACCGCCCGCATCAATCCTTGTGTGTCAGCCGTTGGCTGACCGCCCGACGGCGAAGCTTTAGACATTTAGCGTCTCCATCAACACCCGCCCCGCCATGCGGCGAAACGTCCCCCGGCGCACTTCAAACAAGGAGGACGAGGACGCCCCGTCACGGCGCACTACCGCAAGACCTCGATGCGGTCGCCCGGCTCGACGCGCGGGTCGGGCGACCTGCCCGCGCCGATCTCCCTCAAGTCGTACCTCTCGGACGAGAGCCTGCCGTCGGCCCCTTGTCGCGCGACCGTGGCGAAAGAGACGGCGGGCTGCGCGACGCCGCCCGCCGCCAGCACCGCCTGCGTCAGAGTGAGCCCGGCGTGGAACTCCTTCTGCCCCGGCGCGCGCACCGCGCCCGCGACGTAGAAGTACTGCTTCGCGCGCGCCTGCACGGTGACGACGTCGCCGGGGCGCACAAGGGTATTCAAAGAGCGCGCGTCCGAAAGCTCGTACGTCGTGCTCTTGCCCGTCGCGCGCGAGACGACGAGCACACGCCCGGCCTCGGGCAGCGGCTGCGCGTAGGCGATGATGACGTAGAGCGGCACGCCCTCGCGGCGCATGATCTTCGTGCCGGGGTCTTTCACCAGCCCGCTGACGATGATCGCGTGGCTCTCGTACTCGAGCACGGCGACGGCGACCTCCGCGTCTGAGGCGACCGCGCGGCGCTTCAGCTCGGAGCCGAGCCGGGCCGCGATCTCATCGGTCGTCAGCCCGGCGACCTGCAAGGGCTCGGCGAGCAGCGGGTGGTCGAGCAGTCCCGCAGGCGTGACTTTGTAGGCGGTGGCGGCCTTCGGCTCCCGACGGTTGCGCACACGGACATCCAACACGTCGCCCGCGCCGACCCTGTAGACGGCGGTCGGGTCGGCGTCGCTCGACGCGGCGGCGGGGGCAGGAGGCTCATTCCCGCGCTCATTCCCGCGCTCATTCCCGCGTAGTGACGCCGTGCCGTTAGACGCGCTGCCGGGCGCTGAGGCACGCGTGCCGACCGCCGCCTCGCCGCCCCCTCGCGTCGCCGCCTGCGTCTCCTCGCGCAGTTTGGCATACGCCCTGCCGAGCCGCTCGAAAGTCTCCGCGGCTTTCGGGTCGAGGCGGGCCGCCTGCTCGTAGGCGTCGACCGATTCGCGCCAGCGCCTCAGCTCCGCGTACTCGTCGCCCAGCGCGAGGTAGGTTTCGGCGTCGTTCCTGTCGAGGACGACGGCCTGCCGCAGGGCCGCGACCGCATCCTCGTGCCGCCCCGCGCGCCCGAGCTTGAGGCCCAGCTCACGGTACGTCCGCGCGTCGCCCGCTGAATACGCACGCGCGTCGCCCGACGAATCGAGCGGCGCGGTCCTGCTCGCGCCCGCGTCGTCCTCCTCCTCGCCGCCCTTCCGCGTCGCTGCTCCCGCCGGGGGCTTCACGGTCGGAGGCTTACTTGCGGCGGCGGATTCGAACGGGGCGGGCGTCACTCTGCCCGGCGTCGCGGCCCGCGCCGTCATTAAGGTGTTGGGCGGGAGCGCGGCGTAGTCCGGACGCAGCCGGAG
>JAIVJM010000031.1 GCA_020199995.1 Acidobacteriota bacterium
TCCCGTACCCGAGTCGTTCGTCGGGCGGCCTATTCCAGACGGTAGTTCGGCGCTTCCTTCGTGATGATGACGTCGTGGACGTGCGATTCTTTGAGGCCCGCGCTGCTGATGCGGACGAAGCGCGTCTGCTCCTGAAACTCGCGGATGTCGCGGCAGCCCGTGTAGCCCATCCCGGCGCGCAGGCCCCCGACCAGCTGCGTCACCATGTCGGCCATCGTTCCCTTGTAAGGGACGCGCCCCTCGATGCCTTCGGGGACGAGCTTCGATTCGATCTCGGTCAACTCCTGCGCGTAGCGGTCGCGCGAGCCTTCGCGCATCGCGCCGATCGAGCCCATCCCCCGGTACGCCTTGAACGAGCGGCCCTGAAAGAGAATCAGCTCGCCCGGCGACTCTTCCGTCCCGGCGAAGAGCGAGCCGATCATGACCACGTCCGCGCCCGCCGCAATCGCCTTCGCCACATCGCCCGAGAACTTCACGCCGCCGTCGGCGATGACTGGCACGCCCGAACCCCTCGCGGCCTGCACGCAGTTGAAGATGGCCGTCAATTGCGGGACGCCCGCGCCCGTCACGACGCGCGTCGTGCAGATGGAGCCGGGGCCGATGCCGCATTTGACGGCATCCACGCCGGCCTCGATCAGCTCGCGCGTGCCGTCGCCGGTGGCGACGTTGCCGGCAATGACTTGCGTCTCGGGGTGGCGTCGCTTGATCTCTCTGACCGCCTCGATGACGCGCGAGGAGTGGCCGTGCGCCGTGTCGATGACGAGGCAGTCGGCGCGCGCGCGGACGAGTTCGTCGGCGCGCTCCCTGAAGTCGCCGGTCGCGCCGATGGCAGCGGCGACTCTCAAGCGCCCCAGATCGTCTTTGGCCGCGTGCGGATACTTGATGGCCTTCTGGATGTCCTTGACCGTGATGAGCCCTTTGAGGTGCTTGTCGCCGTCAACGACGAGGAGTTTTTCGATGCGGTGTTTTTGCAGGACGGCCTTCGCCTCGTCGAGGGTGGTGCCGACGGCGACGGTGACGAGCGGCTGCGGCGTCATCACTTCGGAGACGGGAATGTCGAAGCGCGTCTCGAAGCGGAGGTCGCGGTTGGTGATGATGCCGACGAGATGCCCATCCTCGTCCACCACGGGGACGCCCGAAATCTTGTAGCTCTCCATCACGCCGAGCGCCTCCGAGACGGGGCGGTCGGGCCGGATCGTCACGGGGTCCACGATCATCCCCGACTCCGAGCGCTTGACCTTGTCCACCTCCTCGGCCTGCCGCCCGACGGTCATGTTCTTGTGCATGATGCCGATGCCGCCCTGCTGCGCGATGGCGATGGCGAGCCGGCTCTCCGTGACGGTGTCCATCGCCGCCGAGCAGAGCGGGATGCGTAAACTTATGCCGCGCGTGAACTGCGTGGAGGTGTCGGTCTCGGCGGGCAGGATGTCCGAGCGCGAGGGGACGAGAAGCACGTCGTCGAAGGTCAGTCCTTCTTCCATGTCAGGCTGAAGCATAAAAAAACTCCGGTTAAGTAATTTAAGTCCGAGGCGCGAAGAAAAAAGTAAGGCCCGAGGCTCAGAGTAAGACCGCGCGGGTCGGACTCTGAGCTTCGGGCCTTGGGCTTTGTGCTTTCATTTATTGCGCGTACTGCTTGTAGTTGTCTCTGGTGATGAC
This sequence comes from Acidobacteriota bacterium, assembly GCA_020199995.1. Classification (GTDB taxonomy): domain Bacteria; phylum Acidobacteriota; class Blastocatellia; order Pyrinomonadales; family Pyrinomonadaceae; genus JAIVJM01. Next base: position 1,657 of record JAIVJM010000031.1, read on the forward strand.
CAGTTCCTGCGAGACGCCGGGCCGCGTGTCGGAGGGGACTTTGAGACTGACGCCGTTGACGGTGACGCCGAAAGCCCCGGTCATGCTCCGCGCGTAATTCAAGGTCAGCTTCTGCTGCGGCGTGAACTCGCGCGTCTGTCCCGCGGGCCAGACCACGCCCGGCTTGTCCTTGCCCGTCTCGTCATTTGCGCCGCCGGTTGCGAAGGGGCCGCCGCCCCTGCTCCGCCCGCGACGGGGCTCGCCGTGGGCGTGGGCGTCGCGCCCTCCGCCGGGCTCTCCGTGCGGCGGTAGTAGTGAAGCCCCGCGTAGACGATGAGGATCAGGATACCGACGATGACGGCGCTTAAGGCCGCCGTGATCAAGGGCGAGCGCGACGGGTCGCCCGTGTAAATGCGCGAGCGTTGCGGGGTGGTCGCCACTTCGTCGCTGTACTCGCCGAGCGAGCGGGCGGTGCGCTCGTAGAGTTCGAGCGCACGCCCCTCGTCGAAGCGGACGTGGCGCGCGTAAGCCTTGATAAAAGATTTGTTGAAGATGCCGCCGGGCAGGTGCTTGTAGTCGTCCGACTCGATGGCTTCGAGGTGGCGCATCGTGATGCGCGTCTGCTCGGAGATTTCGCGGAGCGTGACGCCGCGGGCCTCGCGCGCGCGTCGCAACTGTTCGCCAAGAGAGCCATCCGCCGCTCCGGCTCGCGTGCCGCCGCCGCCGCCGTCGGGACTCTGGTCAGAGGTTTTAGGGTTCACGTGGCGTGTGTCTTCGCTAACTTTCGGCCCCCGGTCGGAACGTCGGGCGGCCCGGCGCGCAATTCTTCGGACTGAAACGGCTTCGGCCCGGACGCGCCCCGCCTCGCGTCTTAAGCCACAATATAATGTGGCCCCGTGAGGCGTGTCAAACATTGCCCGCTCAGAAGGATGCGCGTCTCTTGAACTTTGCCGCGCGCGGTGCTACGGTTGGCGCATACCCGGACGCACTGGATCAGTTTTTAACTTCTACAACTAGAAAAGCGAGGACTTTAAGAAGATGCCTCTGGAAGCACTCGGAATGGTTGAGACCAAGGGCTTCGTCGGCGCGGTCGAAGCCGCCGACGCGATGGTCAAGGCCGCCAACGTACAGCTCATCGGCAAAGAGTACATCGGCGCGGGCTATGTGACGATCTTCGTGCGCGGCGACGTCGGGGCCGTCAAGGCCGCGACCGACGCCGGGGCCGCCGCCGCCCGCCGCGTCGGAGAACTCGTCAGCGTCCACGTCATCCCGCGCCCACACGGCGAAGTCGAGCGCGTCTTGCCCCGCAACGGTCGCACCGGCCACAGCCCCGACGAGCGCGCCCTCCAGCAGGGCGGCGGCTCCTCCTCCTCCTCCTCCTCCTCCGGCGGCCAGCTCGGCGAAGGCGATCAGGGGCGCTCACTCCCGGCGGGCGCGCGCGAGAACAACAAAGAAAGAGCCAAGTGATGAGTGATAAGTGATGAGTGATAAGAGAAGACAGGATTTTCTTATCCCTTATCACTCATCACTTATCACGGCTTTTGGAGGTTGTTATGTCGGTTGACAAAGACCTGGTCTCGGTGCAGCAGGCGCGCGATCTGGTCGAGTCGGCGCACCGTGCGCAGGGGGTGCTGGCGCGGCTCGACCAGTCGAAGATCGACCGCGTCTGCGAGGCGATGGCGCAGGCCGCGCTGCGTGAGGCGGCGCGTCTCGGCGCGATGGCCGTCGAGGAGACGGGCTACGGCGTCGCCGACGACAAGCGCGAGAAGAACCGCTTCGCCTCCGAGGATGTCTGGAACTACTTTAAATCATTGCGTACGGTCGGCGTCATCAACGAGTCGAAGGACGTCCTGGAGATCGCCAGCCCGCGCGGCGTCGTCGCCGGCATCATTCCCTCGACCAACCCGACCTCGACGGCCATCTTCAAAATCCTCATCTCCGTCAAGTCGCGCAACGCGGTCGTCCTCTCGCCGCACCCCTCGGCCGCCAGATGCATCAACGAGACGGCGCGCGTCATGCGCGAGGCCGCCGTGAAAGAAGGACTCCCGGCGGAGGCCATCGCATGCATGACGACGGCGACCATCGAGGGCACGGAAGCCCTCATGAAGCACAAGCAGACGGCGGTCATTCTGGCGACGGGCGGCATCGGGCTCGTCCGCGCGGCCTACTCTTCAGGCAAGCCCGCCTTCGGCGTCGGCCCCGGCAACGTCCCGGTCTTCGTCGAGCGCACGGCTGACGTGCCCGTCGCCGTACAGAACATTCTCACGGGCAAGACTTTCGATAACGGGACGATTTGCGCCTCCGAGCAGGCGGTCGTCGCCGACGCGCCGGTGGCGCAGCAGGTGCGCGCCGAGTTTGAAGCGCAGGGCGGACATTTCCTGAGCGCGTCCGAAGCCGACCAGCTCGCAAAGATTGTCTCGACGGCGCAAAGGACTCTCAACCCGCAGATCGTCGGTCGCTCGGTCGAAGTCATCGCCAAGATGGCGGGGCTCTCAGTTCCGCCCGGCACGCGCTGCCTGATGGCCGAAGTCGGCGGCGTCGGGCGCGACTACCCGCTCTCGATGGAGAAGCTCTCGCCCATCCTCGCCTTCTACGTCGAGGACGGCCTTGAGCGCGGCGCGGCGCGCTGCTTCGAGATTCTCTCTTATGGCGGCATGGGGCACACCGCAGGCATCCACACGCGCTCGCGCGACGTGGCCCGCGCCTACGGCGAGCAGATGCCCGCCTCGCGCGTCGTCGTCAACACGCCGACCACGCACGGGGCCATCGGCTTCTCGACGGCGCTCCCGCCCTCGATGACTCTGGGGTGCGGCTCGTGGGGCGGCAACGTCACCTCCGACAATATCTCGCCGTGGCACCTCATGGACATCAAGCGCGTCGCCTTCGAGACGCGGCCCGTCGCGAGCAAGCGACCGGCGCGCGCCTCTCAGTCGCAAACGGCGTCCACGCCTCTGCCGACCCGTCACGCGCCCGCGGCGGCGACAGGGGCCGGAAGCGGCAACGTGAGCCGCGAAGAGATCGCGAAGATCGTTGACCGTTTCCTGGGCAGCCGACAGTCCGGTGCTCCCGCGCCGCAGACCTCCGGCGCACCGCTCCCAGTCTCGACTTCGACGACCTTCGTACAGGCCGAGGTGGACATCGAGCCGCACCGCGTCCCCTCCTCCTCCGGCGTCTCCCCACAGCCCGAAGCCGCGCCGACCGCACAAGCTTCGAGCGAGGGTGTTACGAACGGCGGCGGCACTCAAAGCCAATCGCCTTCGAGCGCGGCTCCGCCGCCGCCGCCGCAGCAAAGCAACGGGAAGCAGACGGGCGCGCAGCCGCCGTCGTCCTCAAACGGTCGCAAGGCCGTGGACTTCGTCTGCGAGGACGACGTGCGCCGCGCCATCCAGAAGGGCGAGAAGATTTACACCAACGCGCGCACCATCATCACCCCCGCCGCACGCGACATGGGCGAGGCGGCGGAAGTGTTTGCCAAAGCATAGCTGTTAGCTTTCAGCTTTCAGCTATTTGCTCACGGCTATTTGCTAACGGCTCATCGCTAATAGCTTCTTTTATGTTTCTCGCAAAAGTTGTCGGCACGGTCTGGTCAACGAAGAAGTCGCCCGATCTGGAGGGCGTGAAGTTCCTCATCGTGCATCCGATTGATCTGGACAAGGAGCCGACCAAAAACGTCGTCGTTGTCGCCGACCGGCTCGGCGCAGGCATTGGCGAGGTCGTGATGTGCGCCTACGGCAAGGCCGCGCGCACGGCCATCGGCGATCAGGAGATGGCCATCGAGGCGGCGGTCGTCGCCATCGTGGACCGGATGGATTTGGCCGGGGCGGAGTCCGAAGAGCTGCGCGAGTCGGCGCGCGAGCTGCGCGCGGGAGACAACGGGAGAAGGTGAAGAGTAAGCAGTGAGCAGTGAGCAGTAAGCAGTAAAGAAAATTTTTCTGCTTTCCACTGCTCACTGCTCACTGCTTACTGCTTACGAACCAATGGCGAATGAAGAGCTGATCTACCGCATCACGCGTGCGGTGTACGGGCGACTGGGAACGGGCGCGGACGAGCGAACCGTGGAGGGGCTGGTGACGGACATTTACCACGCCATCGAGCCGGCGGTCGCGCCGCGCGGCTCGATTCAGGGCGGCGCGAATCCGCGCGAGCGGGCGGCGCGCGCTGAAGGGTCGGCTGAGCGCCTCATCGTCTCGGTCTTCGGGGTGGATCATCCCGGCATCGTGGCCGCCGTCGCGCAGATTCTGGCCGCGGGCCAGTGCAGCATCATCGACATCAACCAGACGGTCGTGCAGGGCAAGTTCGCGATGGTCATCGTCGCCGACATCTCTCTCTCGCGTGAATCCGCCGCCGCGCTCAAAGACCGCTTCCGCGAAGAGGGCGAACGCCTCGGCGTCCGTATCTACGCCCAGCGCGAAGACCTTTTTAATGCCATGCACAGGATTTAAGAGACACGCAACAACGAGGCTCTCAAAATCAACATTGATTGCGGGCGGGTGAATCACGACGAGAGGCCGTCGAGCCTTTCGACCCGGCGGCCCCGGCGTCCGCACAGACCCTTTCATGTCTCAACCGGAAATTTCACGCCGTTGTCTCTCGTGCGGCGCCTCGGTGCGCGCGCGGGCTCACTTCTGCCCGCAGTGCGGGGCTTCGATGACAGAGGACGAGCCGACGCCGCCGCCGCCTCCGTCGCCGCCTCCTCTGGCGGCGACGGAGGCGGCGGGCGAGTCGGGGCGCGAGGTTGTCTCGGACGCCCTTTCACGCCGCGAGGTCGCTTCCGCTTTCGAGACGTGGAGGGAAGAACCGCTTCCGACTCCCGCCGAAGTCGAGGGGGCTGAGCCGCATGAGAGTGGAGACGGCTTCGCCGCGAGGGCGGTATTTGACGAGCCGACGCCGCACGAGGGCGCGGTCGCGGCGGTCGCGGCGGTCGCGGCGGTCGCGGAAGTGAGTGACGCGGCGGGCGCGGCCGCCTTGACGACGGGGCGCGCCGGGAGCGAGTCGAAGCGCAGGCGCGCCGGGGCGGTCGTCAAAGAGAACATCATGCCGCGCGTCGAGAGGATGCGCGACGAGGCTCTGGTCATGCTGGAAGAGACGCCCGCCGACGCGGGGCTGCGGTTCGTCGCCGTGGCGGTCGTGCTCTTCCTCCTCTTCCTGCTCTTTCTTTTCCTGAGCACCGTGCTCAAATAAACACTCCGGGGACGAATGGAATACTCTCAGGCGGAAATTTTACAGACCGTGCGGATGACCGAGATCGAGCACCTCGACGTCCGCACCGTCACGCTCGGCCTCTCTTTGCGCGACTGCGTGCGCTCGACCATCGAAGAGACCGCCGAGGCCGTGCGCGAGAAGATCGAGCGGATGGCTGCCCGCCTCGTCCCCACGGTCAACGAGATCGGCGAGGAGTACGGGCTGCGCATCGCGAACAAGAGAATTTCCATCACGCCCGCCTCGCTCATCGCGGGGCAGGCGCGCTCGGCGCGCGAGTACCTGCCGCTCGCGCACGCCATTGACGAGGCGGCGCGCGCGGTGGGCGTGGACTTCGTCGGCGGCTACTCGGCGCTCGTCCACAAGGGCGCGACCGACGCCGAAAGCCACTTCCTCGACTCGATTCCCGAAGCGCTCGCCACGAGCGAGCGTTTGTGCTCTTCGGTGAACGTCGCGACGTCGCGCGCCGGGATCAATATGGATGCCGTCAGGCATGTCGGCGTGCTCGTCAAGGAGATGGCCGAGCGGACGCGCGAGCGCGGGGGGCTGGCGTGCGCGAAGTTCGTCTGCTTCGCCAACGCGGTCGAGGACAACCCCTTCATGGCGGGCGCGTTCCACGGCGTGGGCGAGTCCGAGGCGGTCATCAACGTTGGCGTCTCGGGCCCCGGCGTCGTCAACCACGCCGTCCGCCATGCCGCGCCCGACACGCGCCGACGCCCGTGCCCGGCGACTCGGTGGCCGAGGTCATCGAGGCGCTCGGCTTCGAGCGCGCGGGAACGCACGGGACGACCGCCGCGCTCGCTCTTTTGACCGACGCGGTGAAGAAGGGCGGGGCGATGGCTTCGAGCAACGTCGGCGGCATGAGCGGCGCGTTCATCCCCGTCTCGGAGGACGCGGCGATGATCGAGGCGGCGCAACTCGGCGCGCTCTCTTTGGACAAGCTCGAAGCGTGGACGAGCGTCTGCTCGGTCGGAATAGACATGGTGGCCGTGCCCGGCTCGACCTCGGCCGAGACCATCGCCGCGATCATCGCCGACGAGATGGCAATAGGGGTGATGAATCATAAGACGACCGCCGTGCGCATCATCCCCGTGCCGGGCAAAGCGGTGGGCGACATCGTCGAGTTCGGCGGCCTTTTGGGCAGCGCGCCCATCATGGCCGTCAACGCTTTCTCGTCAGACGTCTTCATCCGGCGCGGCGGCCACATCCCCGCGCCGATTCATTCGTTAAGGAATTAAGCTGCGGAGAGGAATACCATGGAAGCGCTTGGAATGGTCGAATGCCGCGGGCTGGTGGCGATGATCGAGGCGGCGGACGCGATGGTCAAGTCCGCGAACGTGACGCTCGTCGGCTACGAGAAGATTGACGCCGGGCTGGTGACGGCGATTGTGCGCGGCGAGGTGGGGGCGGTCAAGGCCGCGGTGGACGCGGGCGCGGAGGCCGCGCGAAGAATCGGCGAAGTGGTCGCCACGCACGTCATCCCGCGCCCGCACGCGGACGTGGACGTGGGGCTCCCCGTCTTGAAGACAGGCGAGACGACGCGCAAGAAGATCAGCGGCTCGGTGAGCGCGAAGAAGGGCGGCGACGGCGGGGCCGGGGGCTGAAGGCTTTCAGGCCGACCGGGGAGGGTTGCGTGCCTTGAGTACGACGTTCGGAGACGAAAGCGGCGAGGCGGTGCGAGTCCCGGCGCGACAGGACTCGACGGCGCGAGAACCGGCGGCGCAGGATGCGTCGGGAGCCTCCTGCGCGAATTGTGGCGAGCCTCTGACGGGCGACTACTGTTGCCGGTGCGGGGAGAAGAGCGTTGACGCGCGCGACCTCTCGGTCAGGCACTTCGTCGCGGAGGCCGCGCAGGAGCTGACGAGCGTCGAGCACTCGAAGCTCTTCCGCACCATCTACGCCGTGCTCTTCAAGCCGGGCTTTCTCACCGCCGAATACTTCTCGGGCCGGAGGGGCCTCTACCTCAAGCCGCTCAATCTGTGCCTCGCCGTCTTCGCCGTGCAACTGTTCGCCTACACGGCCTACAAGCAGGTCTCGACCTACGACATCGGTCGGGTCATGGAGACGCAGAGGCAGTTGGCGCAGCAGTGGAAACTGAAAGACGCCGACATCTTGGCGCGGCGTCTGGAGGGCGTCGCGGCGCGCAAGCGCATCACCCCGGAGGCGCTCTACGAGAGCATCAACGAGAAGTGGAACCGCAACGCCTCGCTTGTCCAGATACCGCAGATCGTCCTGCTGGCGCTGCTGCTCCATGTCGTCTACCTGTTCCGCAGGTACTTCATCGAGCACCTCGTCTTCTCGCTGCACTTCCTCTCGTTCACCGCGCTGACGCTGGTGCTGATGTGGCCGGTCTACTTCGTGCTCGGGATCAACCCGACCCTTTTGAACATGCTCGTCGCCCTCGCCAAGTTCCTGCTCGACATCTTCTACCTGTTTGTGGCCGCGCGCGTCTTTTACCGAGAGTCGGTCGGCAAGGCTCTGCTGAGGGCTCCCGTCATCTTCGTCGGCTACTTCGTGATTTACATCATCATGTACAACGTCGCCATGTTAACGGCGCTCCGTGCCGCCACCAGACCGTAGGGCGGGGCGCGTCGTTCTGATGGCGAAAACGGAAGGGGGCGACGCATCATAATGCGTCACCCCCTTGTCTATCTGAGCGTCGCGCCGTTTCAGCGCCCGTCGCGAGCGGACTGAATGGCGTTGAAAAGCAGAGGGTAGGTGGCGAGCGACTGCGCGCGGTACTGCGGGCGGAAGCCGAAGAGGTTGCCGCTCTGCGGGTAGCGTGCGATGACACGCACGCGCACGAGCGCCGCCGGGTCGCTCTTGATCTCGAAGACGGGCGAGTTTTCGAACCACGCGACGGACTCGCGCGGCATGCCCTTCGCGACCGGGTGCGTCGTGTCGAGGACGGTGCGCAGGATCGAGCCGGGCACGTAGAACTCGGTGCGCGGCAGGCCCTCGGTCACGTCGCGGAGGGGGAGCTTCAACTGCTCGATGGCGAAGTTGGAGGCGTCGTTGAGGCAGACGAGCGTCCCGCCCTGCTCGACGAAATCGCGCAGCGCCTGCACGCCTTCAGTGCCGAGGCCCCCGGTAAACTCTTCCGGCATCGTTCCCTTGCGATGGCCTTCCAGAATCGAGCGCGGCGACTGGTCGGGGATGACGAGGGTGTCGAACTTCGCGCGCAAATTCCCGGCGCGCGCCTCCGCGTCCCGGAGGGTGGCGAAGGCAACTTTATTCACCTCAAAAATCCAGCGCGTCCAGCCCTCGTCCATCGAGGGCACATGCGACTTGTAGAGCCCGACCCGCGCGTCAAGGCTCGGGCGTATTGACGCGTCTAGTAATTTCTCCGCAAGATTCTGCAGCTTGAACTCGAAAGGCTCGGAGACTGGGATGGCCTCGACGCCGAAAAGCAGCGGCAACGTGTGGGCCGTCACGTCGTAAGGCGGGATGGGTTGCCCGCTCTCATCGCGGAGGTCCGGGTAACTCTGCGTTTCGAGCAGCGCCTTGGCGAAAGCGCCGTAGGGCTGGGCCATGGGGACGACGATGGCGAGGTCGTTGATGCTGCGCGGGTGCGAGAGCGGCGGGATCAAGAGTTCGAGCGCGTTGAGAGCCTTGTTGCCGCGGACGTCCGCCGGGTTCATCAGCGCAGTGTTGACGCCCCCGCGCGAGAGCACGGCCCACAGATTGAGGCGGCGCGCGTTCTGTGCCGGGTCGCGCGAGGGCGGCAGCACGTAGGCGAACAGCTCGCCCTTGCGGCGCGGGCGCACGGCCTCGCGTCCCACTTCATAAAAACGACGGAGCCATCGCTCGCGGTTCTCGGCGGCGTGCTTCATGAGTTCAAACGCGCCGGTCGTCATGTAGTTGGTGATGTCGCGCAGGTGCCACTCGCCGCCGCGCCACGGCTCGGGGAAGTTGGCGGATGGTTTTTGCGGGTCGTAGCCTTCGCGCGAGCGCAAGTCCTCGAACTTGAGCGTGACGGGCGTGGCGAGGCGCGCCGAGGCCGTCTCGGAAAGTATCCGCACGCCGCCGTGGTAGTGCGAGTAGGCGCGCGCCGGAGTCCACGCGTCGTAGGTCGAATCCCAAGTGATGCCCTTGAAGCCTTTGGCGAGCATGTTTTTCGCCATCGAGAGGCCGAGTTCCGTGTAGCCCTCGACGAGCTGGGCGGGGACGTTCGGCTCGACCGGCTTCATGTAGGGCGGGAGAAAGAGGCGCGAGCCGATGACGCCCTGCTGGTGGATGTCGTGGACGATCTGCGGGTGCCAGACGTTATGCACCTTGTCTACCGTGAGCCGCGTCTCGGCCTGCGTGAAGGCGTACCAGTCGCGGTTGTTATCGTGGCCCACGTACTTATGATAAAGCTCTGGCGGGCTCGTCCCCTCAAAGGGCGTGCCGAGCGTGCGGTCGTACCAGTTCTTCACGATGTCCACGCCGTCCGGGTTCAGAGAGGGAACGAGGAGGACGATTGTGTCGCGCAGGATGGCGCGCACTTCCGCGTCGTCCGAAGAGGCGAGGCGGTGCGCGATGAGCATGCTCGAAAGAGTCGAGCCGACCTCGGTCGAGTGGATGCCGCAGGTGATGAGGACGATTGATTTGCCGCGCGCGATGAGCCGTTCGGCCCTGCGGCCGGGATTTTTGCCGAGCGTGCGCGGGTCGGCGAGCTGGCGCTGAATATCCCTGAACTCGTCGAGCCGCGCGAGGTTCTCGGGCGCGCTGATGGTCGCCAGCACGAAGGGCTTGCCCTCGGTCGTCCGGCCCAGCTCCTCGAACCGCACGCGGTCGCTCGCCGCGTCGAGGCGGCGGAAGTATTCGACGATGCTCGACCAGCTCGCCAACTTGCGGTCGTCGCCGGGGCGGAAGCCGAGCACGTCCTCGGGCGCGGGCACGCCCGCCGCCGCCGTGGCGGACTCGAATCCGGCCCCGCGCGTGTGACCGGCCTCGGCGTGCGCGTGCGCGCCTTCGAGGTTGGCAAGCGACGGCGTGAACAGCGATGAGATGAAGAGCGCGAAGGCGAGCGTTCGTCTGTGCATAAGTCGGTCGAGACCCCGTCGATGGTTAAGGTGAAAAAACCGAAGTCGGCTGATTGGGCGCGAGTTTAACATACCGCGTGGAGTCCTGCGTCCGGAGTCCGGAGTCCGGAGCGGGAAGAAGACTGTCGCAGACTACGGACTTCAACTCTCATGTCTGAGACTCCAGACTCCGGACTCTTCTTGAGTGGCTTGATTCCCCGTGCTGTGCGCGTGTAAAGTAGCGCCGGTTTTCCCCCTTCTGGCACTTCCCTTGTTTTCGAAACGTCTGTCTCGGAGGTCACTTTCTGATGTCCAGTGATGCACTTGACCCAACGAATCATGTCGGCGCGCCGAACGAGTACCCGGACAGGGTCGGGACGAAGCCCGACAACCCGCACGCCGCGGCGTTCCGGCCTTACATCGCGGCTGAGACGTTGATGCCCGAGCTGACGGTGCGCGCCGTCGTCGTCGGGACGCTGCTCGGGATGGTCTTCGGCGCGTCGTCGCTCTACCTCGTGCTAAAGGTCGGCCTCACCGTGAGCGCCTCGATTCCCGTCGCGGTCATCTCGATCACGCTCTTCCGCATCCTCTCGAAGATGGGCGCGCGCAACGCGACGATCCTCGAAAACAACATCGTGCAGACCGCGGGCTCCGCCGGCGAGTCAATCGCGTTCGGCGTGGGCGTGACGATGCCCGCCATCATGATCCTCGGCTTCGACCTCGAACTGACGCGAGTGCTGCTCGTCGCCATGCTCGGCGGCTTGCTCGGCATCCTCATGATGATCCCTCTGCGGCGCGCGCTCATCGTCCAGCAGCACGGGCTCCTCAAGTACCCGGAGGGGACGGCCTGCGCCGAAGTCCTGAAGGCCGGGGCGTCGGAGGAGTCGCGGGCGATGGCTTCGGACGCGGCGAAGGCCGAGTGGGCGCGCGCGGCTGAGGGCGAGTCGCGCGAGGCCGCCGACACCGGCGCAAAGACGATCTTCGCGGGCTTCGGCGTCGGGCTCATCTACACGTCCGTGATGAAAGTGCTCTACGGCTGGAAGGAATATCCGACCAAAGTCTTCGGCGCGCCGTTCAACAACGCCTCGGTCTCGCTCGAATCGTCGCCCGCGCTCCTCGGCGTCGGCTATATCATCGGGCCGCGCATCGCGGCCATCATGGCGGCGGGCGGCGTGCTCGCCTACCTCGTGCTGATCCCGATGATCTCGTTCTTCGGGGCCGCGCTCGGCACGACCATCGTCCCGCCGGGCACGACCCCAATCAGCGAGATGGACCCGGACGCGATCCGCAACGCCTACGTCCTCTACATCGGCGCGGGCGCGGTGGCGGCGGGCGGCATCATCAGCCTCTTCCGAAGTCTGCCGACCATCTGGCACGGTTTGAAAGGCGGACTGGCCGACCTTCGTGGGCGGAAGGGCGAGACGGCCTCGGCCCCGCGCACCGATCAGGACCTCTCGATGAAGTTCGTGCTCGCGGGGATCATCGCGCTTATCGCGATGATCATGATCTTCCCGCAGCTCCACCTGCAGGGAAACATCCTCGGCGCGATTATGATCGTGGCGTTCGGGTTCCTCTTCGTGACCGTCTCGTCGCGGCTGACGGGCGAGATCGGCTCTTCGTCGAACCCGATTTCGGGGATGACGGTGGCGACGCTTTTGCTGACCTGCTTTATCTTCCTCCTCATCGGCTGGACGGGGCCGACCTCTTACGTCACCGCGCTCTCCATCGGGGCCATCGTCTGCATCGCCGCCTCGAACGGCGGGACGACCTCGCAGGACTTGAAGACAGGCTTTCTGGTCGGCGGCACGCCGTGGCGGCAGCAGATCGCGATTCTCATCGGCGCGGGCGCTTCGGCGCTCGTCCTCGGGCCGATTCTTTTGAGCCTCAACGACGCCTCGACCGTCTACGTGCGCGCCGACCAGTTACAACTGCCGGCGAACGTGCGCGTTGACCCGACGACTTTGACCGAGCGCGAGACACGCGCGGGTAAGTACCTCGTCAACGAGCAGGGCGCGCCCGTCTACTTCGTCGATCCCGGCATCAACGGCACGCAGAAGGTGAGGGCGAACGGGATGGAAGTGGAGAAGTTCGCCGCGCCGAAGGCGACGCTCATGTCCTACATCATCAAGGGCATCCTCAACCGCGAGCTGCCGTGGGGGCTCGTGCTGCTCGGCGTGATGATCGCCGTGGTGTTGGAGATGGCGGGCATCCCTTCGCTCGCCTTCGCCGTCGGCGTCTACCTCCCGCTCTCTTCGTCTTCGCCCATCTTCGTCGGGGGCTTGGTGCGCTGGGGCGTTGATAAGTACCTGCGAAGGCGTCTCGCGCACCGGAACATGACGGAGGACGAGCTGGTCGCCGAGGGTGACAAGAGCCCCGGCGTGCTGATGGCCTCGGGCTACATTGCGGGCGGCGCCATCGCGGGCATCATCATCGCGTTCGTGGCGGGCGTGGACTACTTCAAGGACTTCAACAAGAGCATGACCGCGTGGGGCGAGGGCAACCCGTTCCACGCCGGGCCGTGGTCGGACGCGCTGGGGCTCATCCCCTTCCTCATCCTCGTCTTCCTGCTCTATGCCGTCGGTCGCCAGTGGGTGCTCTCGGGGAGGAGCGGCGGGGACGCGGACGCGGTCGCCGGGAAGTGGAAATGACCGCTTGACTGAAAGGTGAGCCGGTGTTGAAATGGTTAGCCGTGAACGGTCGCTTTAGAGACCTTCACGGCTAACCACTCGTTTTTGGGACTGCCGCGACTCTCTCACCTCACCCCCCGAACAGCCCGGCGCGGGCGTTGGCCCGAAGCGGCCCCGCGCGCACACTCCGAAATTCTCTTTCCAAAGGAAATTTGAGAGACATGAACCGACCCCCCGCACACGCCGCGCAACCGCTCGCGCTGTCCGCTCGGCTCGCGGCCTGCCTGCTTTTCTTCGTCGCCGTGTCCGCGCCCGCCGCCGCCGCGCCGCAGGGCTTCGCGCAGCAGAAGGGCCCGCCGGCCAAAGCCCCCGCGCAGGGTCGGCCCGCCGCCGCCGCCGCCCTTGCCGCGACGCCGACCGAGACGGTGCGCGCCATGTACAAGGCGCTCGCCGAGAGGCGCTTCCGCGAGGCTTTCGCGCTCTCGGTCCTGCACGCGGCGGTCGAGAGCCTGAGCGCGGAAGAGTTCGCCGAATTGCAGCCCGACTTCGAGCGGCTCGCGGCGGCGACCCCGGCCAACGTCGAAGTGACGGGCGAGGTCTTGAACGGCGAGGTGGCCTCGGTCTTCATCAAGCCGATTGACCGCGCCGCCGAGGCGCAGGCCGAAGAGGTCAAGCTGCTCAGGGCGGGCGGACGCTGGGTCATCGGCGAGCGCGGCGACTACGAGGTCGTCGGCAAGGAGGGCAAAGACTTCCTCTTCAGGGCGCGCATCGAGACGCACCACGCCGAGGTCGAGGAGATGTTGAAGCGCATCTCCGCCGCCGAGTTCGTCTACGCCTCGCAGCACGGCGGCGCTTACGGCGACCTCGTCGCGCTCGTCGGCGCGGGGCTTGTCCCGCAGGATTTGCTGGGGACGGAATCCACCGGCTACCGCATCATGGTGACGCTCGGCAAGGGCGGAAAGTCGTGGGCCGCCGGGGCCGAGCCCGTGCGCTACGGGCGCACGGGCCGACTCTCTTTCCGCATGGATCAGTCGGGGCTCTCGAAGAAGGACGCGGGCGGCAAGCCGCTCAAGGGCTCTTCCAAATAAGCGACGGAGGCGGGAAGCCCTCACGCGCGCTCGAACTTCATTCCTGATGGACTTATGAAAACAGACCTTCGCAGAGGCGTCGTCGCCTTTGTCATCTGCTGCCTGCTCGCCTGCGCGCTGGCCGCGCGGCAGACGCGCGCGCAGGAGAAGGAGGAGGGGCGGCAGGAGCCCACGTCCGCGCCCGTCGTGGCGTCGGACGAAGCGCCCCCGCCGCCGCCTGAAAAGGAGGAGGAGGGCAAATCCACGGTCTTCGGGCGGGCCGTCTACGCCGACACGGGACGTCCGGTGCGGCGCGCGCGCGTCTTGCTCCTCAACTCGGACGGGAAACACTCCGAGCGCGGCAGCCTGACGAACTCGCGCGGCGAGTTTCGCGTCGCGAAAGTCCCGGCCGGCAAATACTTTGTCGCCGTGGACGCGACCGGCATCCTTTCGCCCGTGAGCTTCGTGGACATCGAGGGGTTGAAGGAGGGCACGCCGCGTTTTGACGAGATACGCGCGCACTTCGAGGAGATCGAGGTAGACGGCAAGGGAGACAGGGAGGTGACGGTGCGCGCCACGCGCGGCGCAGCCATCGGAGGCCGCGCCGCCTACGCCGACGGCGAGCCCGCGACGGGCGTCTCCGTCCACATCATGCGTCTCAAAGAGGGCCGCACGATTCCGCTCGTGACGGGGATCAACCCGTCCTCCTTCGTCATTCGCACGGACGACCGCGGCGTCTACCGCGTCTCGGGACTCCCCGCGGGCGAGTACGTCGTCGGCGTCTCGGAGGTCGTCGAGCACGGCGACGCCAGCTCCGGCGACGGCGGCCTGCTGGGCCCGCTGGGCAGCCCCTTCAGCATGACCTTCTATCCGTCGGCTTGGCGCGCCTCGAAGGCCACGTCGCTGCGCCTCGCGGCGGGCGAAGAGCGCGAAGGCGTGGACGTCACCATCGCCGAGCGCGAGACGCGCACCGTCTCCGGTATCGTGCGCGGGCGTCGCGACCAGCAACCCGTCGCCCGCGCCATCCTCTCGCTCCAGAGTAAAGAGTCGGGCATCCTGCCCGCCGCGTTCCTCTACGCCGGAGAAGGCCAGATGAGCGTCACGACCGACGAGGCCGGGCGCTGGCAGTTCAATGAGCTGCCCGACGGCGTCTACACCATCAACGTCCAGCCGGGCTACTCTTACGAGGAAACGACGACGGTCTCCGAAGACGGGGCCGAGGACGGCGCGGCGCACGCCCGCGCCCGCGTGCCGCCGAAGAAAAAGTACGCGTCGAAGCAGCAGGAGATCAGAGTCGCCGGGGGCGACTTGACCGGCGTCGTCTTCGAGCTGAGCGAGGGCGGGAGCATCAGCGGGACGATCAAGTTCGAGGGCGGAGAGAAACGCCCCGGCGACTTGACCATCCAGTTTCAGGTCGTCGCGACGGGAGCGTCCGAGGTCGCGTCCGAGGTCGCCAGCGGCTTCGCCGTCGGCGACCTCTTCATAGTTGACGGCGTCGCGCCGGGGAAGGTGTACCTGCGCTTCAACCAGTTCGGCCCCGACGCCGGGAAGAAGTTTTACATCAAGGAGATCAGATGGAGGGGCCGAGACCTCAGGCGCGAGCCGCTCGAAGTCGGCGACGGGGCCCGGATCGAAGGCGTGCAAGTCCTGTTTTCGTCCGAGGCCGCGGCGTTGCGCGTGCGCGTGCTCGGCGGCGGGGGGAAGGGCGCGGCGGTCGGGGCCGGGGTCGGCGTCCACCTCGTGCCGTCGGAGGCGGCGCTGGGCGCGACGCCGGAGACGCAGTTGGCCTGTGTCACCGGCGCGGACGGCGCGTGTGCCCTGAGCGGCGCGCCGGGTGAGTACCTCCTGATCGTCACGGCGCGCGACGCGGCGGGCGGCCCGCTCGGCCCGGAAGAGATCAACCGGCGCGCCCCATCCGCGCGCCGCGTGATGCTGCGGGCCGGCGAGAACCGGCCCGTCGAGGTCGCCGCGCCGGAAGGGAATTGAATGCCGCTTGCGCGGCGGAAAGACTTTGCAGACGACTGCGCGGCTGGAGGAGTTTGAAGACCGCTTCGCGCCGGGAGACGCGCTTCTCCGGCGCGGTAAAGTTTGCACGCTCTTCTACTGCGCGTCTACAATGCAAGGCGGCGGCAGACTCTCTCACCTTTCTCGAAGTTTGCGCGCCCCGCGCCCCGCGCATCTCTCCCGAGTCTGAACCGGCGTCTCGCGCATTGTTGCGGGCGGTGGGTTCGAGAGCCGACAACTCGGGATGTCTATTTCCTTTTGCTCCCGACGACGTCGAGCTCTCAGTGGCATCGTCGGGGAAACGAGCGGAGATGCCAGAGAGACTTCGGACCATCACCAGACGCCTGCGCGACTTCGTCGGCAACCGCCGCCGCGCGCCGCGCCACCGCCTGCGCCTCGCCGCCGCCGTCTCGCTGCTCGACGCGGGCGGGCGGGCTCACCCCGCGACGCTCTCGGGCTTCACGCACGACGTGAGCGAGAGCGGGCTCGGCGTCGTGCTGCCCGCCATCCGCGTCGGCGAGCGTTACCTCGTCGGCGAAAGCCACACGCTCCGCATCGTGCTCAAACTCCCCGACACGCACGCGCGGCTCTACGGCACGCCCGTCCGCTATGAACGACTCGAAGCCAACCATCAGGACACCGGCTATCTCGTTGGCATCCACCTCACCGAGACCGGCGATGAGGACTATGCCGCCTTCGTCGAATACCTGAAAGCGGTAAATCGTAAATCGTGAATCGTGACAAGAAAGACCGGGATTTTCTTATCACGATTTACGACTTACGGTTCACGGCTTTTACTTGAATCTTATCCAGCCGAATTTTTCCGGGACGTGGAAGCTGGGCTCAGGCGTGTGCGTGGGCTGCCATGCGACGTAGCCACGGGCCTCGCCCGCGCCGACGCAGCGGAAGAGGTTGGCGCGCCAGCGCTCGCCCGCGCGCGGCGCGCGCCCCAGCGCCTTCCACGGCACGCGCATCGAGACCAACACGCGTTCGCCCGAGACGCGCGCCGCCGCACGCATGCCGGAGCGGAAGTTCCAGTCCGTCTCGCGCCCGCGAGGGGTGAGGTGGATGGCGAGGTCGAGCCATTCGCCGTTGGGCGCGGCCTCAAACTCGAAGTAGCGGTCGGGCGCAGACGAATTCGGCGCGACAAAAATCTCGCACACATCGCGATCCCAGAGGCCGAGCGTCTTCCGTTCAAGTTGGGGCGCGATGCTCACGACGAACGGCTCGGCCTGACGGTACTCGAAGCGTACGACGAGCGCTGCCTCAGTCCAGACGAGCCGCGCCTCCGCGTGCCGCTCGACCGGGGCCTCCGCGCCCGACCAGTAGCGCGCGATGCGCGCGGGCCGCACCCCGCTCCACGCGCCGTGATCGAAGTCGCCGGCCTCGATTTCTTCACTCGCGCGATGAGCTTCGACGATGTTTTCGAGAGGAGTCATTTCCTTCGATACTTGTCGAACCAGCCGCGCAGGTAGAGCATCTGCGCGACGCGGTTCGATGGATGGCGGAGGCCGAAGTCGGCGTTGAAGCCGTGGTACTCGTCCGTCAGTCGCACCATCGCGGTCGGGACTTTGCGCAGTTTGAGCGCGCGGTAGTATTGCTCGGTCTGTTCGAGCGGGGTACGCAGATCGAGTTCGCCCGTGAGCAGCATGGTCGGCGTCTTAACGTTGCCGACGTAGGTGAGGGGCGAGCGGCGCAGGTGCTCCGCGGGGTCTTCCCACGGGAGCCGCTTGAAGTTGTAGTACCAGTCCGCGCCGTCGGTCGTGCCGACGAAGGAATACCAGTTGACCACCGGCTTCATCGCCACGGCGGCGGCGAAGCGGTCGGTGTGGCCGACGATCCACGTGGTCAGGACGCCGCCGCCCGAGCCGCCCGTCACGAAGAGGTTGCGCTCGTCAACATAGCCGCGCTTGATTACTTCGTCCACGCCGCGCATGAGGTCTGTGTAGTCGTCGCCGGGGTAGGCGTTGTTGATGGCGTTGCCGAAGGCCTGCCCGTAGCCTGTGGAGCCGCGCGGGTTGGTGTAGAGCACGACGTAGCCGTCCGCCGCGTGGCTCTGGAACTCGAAGTTGAAGCCGACGCCGTACATCGAGTGCGGGCCGCCGTGGATGTAGAGCAGGAGCGGGTACTTCTTCGACGCGTCGAAGTCGGGCGGCTTCACGACCCAGCCCTGAACCTTCATGCCGCCCGCCGAGTCGTACCAGATTTCCTCGACCGCGCCGAGCCTGCGCCCTTCCGTCACGTCGTCGTTGACCGCCGTCAGCCGGCGCGCGGGGGCGGACCTCGTCGGCTCGAAGGCGACGATGTCTGACGGCGCGTTGGCCGAGGAGCGCGTCGCGACGGCGAGCCCTGTGCGGCTCACAGAAGTGACGTTGAGAATCTGCGCGCCCTCGGTCAACTGTCGCGGCCCGCCGCCGCGCAGGGGCTGGAACCAGAGGTTGAGGCTGCCGCGATCCTCGGCGTTGAAGTAGACGCCGCTCGCGTCCGGGGCCCAGATGAGCCCGCCCGGCGAGCGGTCAAACTCGGGCGTCAGCACGCGCTTGTTCGACCCGTCCGAGTTCATCACGGAGAGGCGCGTGACATTGTAGGTGTTGTCGTTCTGGTCGTTGCCCGTGTAGGCGATGAGTCGCCCGTCGGGCGAGACGGTGGGATTCGCGTCGGGGCCTTCGCGGTCGGTAAGCCGCCGGATTGCGCCGCCCGCCGCCGGGACCGAGTAGATGTCCGAGCCGCCGCGCAAGTATTCGGCCTCGTCCTTGCGCACGCCGCTGAAGACGACGGTCGAGGAGTCGGCAGTCCAGTTCGGCGGGCCGTGCTGGAAGTCGCCGTCGGTCAATTGGCGCGGGACGCCGCCCGCTTCATTGATGACGAAGATGTGCGTGAAGCCTTCGGGTCGCCAGCCCGCGCCGTCGTTGCGGTAGTTGAGGCGGTCAACGACGCGCGGCGGCTCGACCCACTTCGCGCCCGCGGGGCGCGGCGGCATCTTGATCGTCAGGCCGGGGTTCCCTGCGACGAGCATGTTGAAGGCGAGGCGTTTCCCGTCCGGCGACCATTCGAGGTTCGAGGGCGCACGCTCAAGGCGCGTCAACTGCGTCTCGCCGGGCGCGTCCATCCACCTCACGAAAATCTGCGCGCCCGCGGGCTGCCCCGGCGCGACGTAGGCGAGGCGCTTCCCATCCGGCGACCACGCGGCCTGCGAGCCTTTGACGAGGAAGCGGTTGCGACTCCCGTCCGCGTCTGTGATCCAGATTTCGTCCTCGTATTTGTCGTTGATCTTGTCGGCCCAGCGGCGCGTGTAGACGATCTCCCTGCCGTCGGGCGAGACCTGCGGCGAGGCGACCATCTCCCAGTCGAGGAAGAGGTCAGCCGTCAGTCGTTCGCGCTGCGCGCTCGCGGGCGCGGATGCCGCGAGGATAAAGGTGAACAGAAGTGTGAAGAGGACGCTGCTTCGTCGCATCGGGCAATCTCCGTGTCTCGAGTTTGAAGGGGCTGCGCCGGGAACTTTTGAACGCGCGCGTCTGACCCTTGCGCTTAAAAGCATCGGCGGCGGCGACAAGTGAACCCACCAGCGCCCGGTCAGGAGCCAGACCACGCCGGGCAGCATGAAGAAGAGACCGATGGCGAAGGTGATGGCGCGGGGCGAATAGCCGAAACGGTCGAGCGCCTCGCCCGTGGCGTAGTTCGAGGCGGCGAGCGCGAGCGTCAGGAGCATCATCTCGGCGGCGAAGACGCGCCCGCGGAAAGCGTCTTCGACCGCCGTTTGCAGGAGCACGGTCGAGGAGACCCAGAGCATGCTCCCGCCCATGTGCGCGACGGCGAGGAGGATGAGCGCCAGAGGGAAGCTGGTCGAGAGGGCGAAGGCGGCGTAGAACGCGCCCGCAACGATGAACGAGACGCCGATGCCCTTCTGCATCTGGCCGCGCGTCTCGCCCGCGAGCCGCCGCGTCACCAGCGGCCCGATGGCCGTGCCGATGCCGCGCGCCGCAAAGAGCACGCCGATGCCGCTCGCCGCGCGCCCGCCGACCGTGAAGACTCTCTCGCCGAAGACCGTCAAGAGCGTGAGGATGCCGCCGCCCACGCCCCACGCCGGCTTGACCAGCATGAGCGCCGTGAGGCGCGGTCGCGTCCGCACATAGCGCAAGCCTTCGAGCGTATCCGCCACCCCCAGCGCGCGACTCACGGTGAGCTTCCGCTTCTCGCGCGGTGGTCGTCGCGGCAGGCGCAAGCTCGCGATGAGCGCCGCCGAAGCGAGATAGGAAACCGAGTCGAGGACGAAGGCGGCGCGCGTCCCGAACCAGCCCGTGATGACGCCGCCGATGGCCGCGCCGAGCGTGAGCATCGCCGACCACGTTACCGAAGAGATGGTGTTGGCCGTCATCAGCTCGCGGTCGGAGACGACCGAAGGGAGGGCGGCTGAGCGCGCCGGCTCGAAAAACGTCGAGAGCGAGAGCTGCACGACCGAGAGCGCGTAGACCATCCAGAGCTGTTCGGGGCGGCGGATAAAGAGGAATCCGAGCACGACGAAGGCGCGCGCAAAGTCGCTCACGATCATCACCGTGCGGCGGTTGAAGCGGTCGGCGACGACGCCCGCGAACGGGCCGAGGAAGACCGTCGGCAGAAAGCGCGTGACGAGCACGAGCCCGATGGCGCGGCCCGAGCCGCCCGTGATTTCGAGGACGAGCGTGTAGAGGGCGATGGTGTTGAACCAGTCGCCGAGCTGGCTCACGACCTGCCCGAGCCACAACAGGCGGAAGTCGCGGTTGCGGCGAAGCAGTTCCATGTAGCCGACCGCGGGCTCCCGCCGCCCCCCGCCCCCGGCTGTGTTGGATAAGTCCAAAAACTTGAAGTCCCCGCGAAACCGAAATGAAAACGGATGGGGGGAAGGTTGCGCCCCCGTCGCGAAGCTTGTCAACCCGCGCCCCTTCGGCCAGAGGTTTGTTATGATGGCCGGCCATGAGCGAAAAGTTCAGCGTCAGCATCGAGAGCCCGCAGAGCGG
This sequence comes from Acidobacteriota bacterium, assembly GCA_020199995.1. GTDB lineage: Bacteria > Acidobacteriota > Blastocatellia > Pyrinomonadales > Pyrinomonadaceae > JAIVJM01. The sequence continues at coordinate 22,533 of JAIVJM010000031.1, forward strand.
GTGGATGTCTCTGCGTTTGAGGGCGGGGGGCAGGCAGTTCGTCGCCGTCGTCTCGCACGCCCCTTACGATTCGCTGCGCGAGCTGATCGAGGGGCTCACCGCGCTGCTCGAAGGGGCGGGCGCGGTCGTCGTGCGTTGGAACGCGGAGCCCGAGGAGTACGACTTCGAGCTGAAGGCGGAGGGCGACGGCTCTCTGAGCCTGCGCGTCGTGAGGTACGAAGGCCACGGGCGGGCGCTCGCCGGCAAGCGCACGGACTTTATCTGGCGCGGCCCGCGCGTCGAAGCGTGCCTCCCGTTCTGGCGCGAGCTGCGCTCGATGAGGGCGCGGAGTGAGACCGACGTCTTCGAGCAGAACTGGCGGCGCGCGTTCCCGCTGCGAGAGCTGCGAGGGTTGACGCAAGCTCTGGAGGCGCACGTTGGCGCGGCGGGTATTAAGCCCCCTTCCTGACCTTTGAGATTGGGGAACATGAGCGGCTCCGAGATTACCCTCCAAATAGCGACGCCTCGATGGTCTGGAAGGGAGCTTAATCCCCGCCCTCAGCCCCTTGCTCTCCTGCGAGATGTTCCGGCGGCCCAATCATTCTGCACGGCGCGGTCAGCGTGACACGTCACGCTGACCGCGCGCCCGTTTAAAGGTTCGGAAGAAAGTCTCACTCAAGTCCGATTCAGGTCAATATCTCAAACTTATTCCAGAAACCCTCCGCGTGCCTCTGCGCGGCACGCGGGTTGTTAATGACAGAGAGCGCGGCTTGTGGGAGCGCCCACAAGGCGCTTCACGAACTCACCGCACGGGGTTCGTAAAGCCGCACCAGTTTGAAAGTACGGCGCGTTCCAGTTCACGAGACGAGACGTTTGATTGAGGGAAGCGTCTCGCACCATTCTCACCCAGCAAGGCGGGCGAGTGCCACCAGAAAGTTGCCCGCCCCTTGCCCCACACGTCGCCGAAAGCGAGTACCGAATTGCTTCCGGCACTCACTTTCGGCGACGCGTATTTTTGTAGGATTGCGGATTTCGGATTGCGGATTGAAAAACAACTGTCTTTCAATCCGCAATCCGCAATCAAAGATTGCCGGAGGGTACGAGTGATCCTCATAGACATGTCGGACTACAACCGCGCGGCTCGAGGCTACTGGTACGCGCTGGTCGCCACGGGCGCGGGCGTCTTCATGTGGGGCGCGTCCCGCTGCCTCTCCTTCGAGCCGCGGCAGTGGGCGCAGTTGCTCGTTTTAGCGAGCCTCGTCGTCATCTCCGGCATGTGCCCCGTGCGCATTCCCGGCACCAAGGCGAGCGTCACCGCGGGCGACGCCTTTATCTTCCTCGGCGTGATCTTTCTGGGCGTCCCGGCGGCCATCGTGCTCGGGGCCATAGACCTCCTGACCAGCTCTCTGCGCACGACGCGGCGCGTGACGAGTTGGATCGCCGCGCCCGCCTGCATGGCGCTCACGGTCTTCATCGCGGGCCACGTCTTTTACCTCGCGCTCGATGCCTACGCCGGGATAGCGCGCCGCCCCGTCGGCAGCACCGAACCGCTCCGCCTCGAACAGCTCCTCCTGCCGCTCATCCTGATGGCGCTCGTCCAGTACTTCCTGAACGGCATGCTGGTCGCGACACTAATCGCTTTGAAGAGCCGCCGCCCCGTCTGGCGCTGCTGGTTCGACAATTACCTCTGGACTTCGTGGACGTTCTTCGCCGGGGCGCTCGCGGCGCTCGTCGTCTATGCCGCGACGATGAAGTTCGGACTGCTCTATGTGCTTTTGAGCGTGCCGGTCATCGCCGCCACTTTCGCCACCTACCGCACGTATTTCGAGCGCGTCGCGGAGAAGACGCGCGAGGCGGCGGAGCTGAGCCGCATCCATCTCGCCACCGTCGAGGCGCTCGCGACCGCGATTGACGCCAAAGATCAGACGACGCACTGCCACGTCCGGCGCGTGCAGATTTACTGCGCGCGGATGGGCGAGCTGATGGGCCTCACGACCAACGAGATCAAGGCATTGAAGGCCGGGGCGCTTTTGCACGACGTGGGCAAGCTCGCCGTGCCCGACCACATCCTGAACAAGCCGGGCAAGCTCAACGGGGCCGAGTTCGAGAAGATGAAGATTCATACTACGGTCGGCGCGCAGATACTCGAACGCGTCGGCTTTCCCTACCCCGTCGTGCCGATCGTCCGCTCGCACCACGAGCAATGGGACGGCGCGGGCTACCCGGACGGTTTGAAGGGCGAGGGAATACCCCTCACGGCGCGCATCCTGTCGGTCGTGGACTGCTTCGACTCGGTGCGCGAAGACCGCCCGTATCGTCCCGGCATGACACGCGAAGAGGCGTGCGCGCTCCTGCAGCGCGGGGCGGGGAACCATTTCGACCCGTCGGTCGTCGAGCTCTTCCTGAAACACCTGCCCGCGTTCGAGCGTGAGATCGTCGCGAGCGGGCTCGACCATCCCGGCTTCACCAGCGTCGAGTGCGAGCCGCGCGCCCTGCTCGACGGCACGCAGGCCTCGATGCCGCCCGGACTCTCGGGCGACGTGCGCGATTCGTCGGCGACGCCCGAATACCTGACGCAGATCAAGAACGCGCATCAGGAGGTCTACGCGCTTTACGAGATCGCGCGCACGTTCGGCTCTTCCTTAGACATCGAGGACACCGTCACCGTGCTCGTCAATAAGGTCGGGCACATCATCCCGTTCGACCTCTGCGCCGTCTACCTCTTCGACGAGCTGAAGGGCTACGCCACTGCCGCGCACGTTGCGGGCCGCTACGCGGAGTTGATACGGGGGCGCGCCGCCGCGCCCGGCGAGGGCGTCGTCGGCTTTGTGCTCGCCAACCGTCGCGCCTCGTATCTCCTCGACCCGATGCTCGACTTCACGGATATCAAGCTGCCCGAAGGCGCCGAGTACCGCTCGATGGTCGCGCTGCCTCTGGTCAAGGACGAACGTCTGCTCGGCGTGCTCGCCGTCTACGCCACGGAGCCGCGCCGCTACGCCGACGACCACCTGCGCTTGCTCGACACCGTGGCACGGCTCGCCTCTGACGCGCTCTCGAACGCCATGAATCACGCGCGGGCCGAATCGAACGCGCTGACGGACACGCTGACGGGGCTCCCGAACGCACGCGCCATGTACGTGCGCTTCGAGCAGGAGTCGGCGCGCGCGCGTCGCACGGGCCAGCCCTTTCAGGTCGTCATGCTCGACCTCGACAGCTTCAAGCAGGTCAACGACACTTACGGCCACAAGACCGGCGACCGCGTGCTCCGCGAGGTGGCGCGCATACTTCAGGCGCAGCTGCGCGAGTACGACTTCCTCGCGCGCTACGCGGGCGACGAGTTCGTCGCCATTGTGCAGGACTTGACGACCGAGCAGGTCAACGAGCTGCGCGAGCGCATCGAGCAGGCGGTCTCGAAGTTCTCGCTCCACGTGCGCGGCGACAAGCACGCGCGCGTCGGCATCAGCGTCGGCGCGGCCAGCTACGGCGTTCACGGCGAGACGCTCGACCAGCTCCTCATCGCCGCCGACGAGGCCATGTACTCCGCCAAGTCCTACCATAAGCAGCAGCAGCAGCAGCAGCAGTCGCCCGGCACGAAGCCCGCGGACGTCGTGAACGTGAACACGGGCGACCTCGCCTCGACGGCAATCAATTAAAGTCAGAAGTCAGAATGCTGAACGCTGAACTGAAAGACAGGTCGTTTTCAGTTCAGCGTTCAGCATTCTGACTTCTGACTTGCTTCTTCTTGACTTCCCCCTCCCGTTCGTTTTCAATCATTAAAGGCGAGTCGGCTCGGGCCCCGGTGTGCGGCGGGGAGGCCGGGCGCGCTTCGCCCGCAGGAACATTTTCAGACCGCGCCGCGGCGGGTCTCCCGTCGCCACCCCTCAAGCCCTCGCGAAGCCGTCAGCCCAGAAGCGAAAACATGTCCGTCGCCTCCATCGTTTTAGACAAAACCGCGACGCTGCTCGTCGTGGACGACGACGCGCGCGTGCGCCGACAGTTGCAGCGCGCCTTCGAGGGCGCGGGCCACCGCGTCGTGGCGTGCGCGGACGCGGCGGCGGCGCTGCACGAACTGCACCGGCAGCAGTGCGACCTCATCGTGCTCGATATCGAGCTGCCGGGCGTGAGCGGACTCGCCTTGTGCCGCCTGCTCCGCGCGCAGGGAGCGACCAAACGACTGCCCGTCATCATCATCTCGGCGCACGACCGCGAAGACTACAAGGTCGAAGCGTTCGCCGCGGGGGCCGACGATTTCGTCGTCAAGGGCTCGACTTCGCGCGAGCTTCTGACGCGCGTCGGCGCGCACCTCGAGGCCGCCGAGCGCGAGCGCACTCTCGAAGGCAGCAACCGCGAGCTGTCGTTTCTCGCCGACCTCGGGCGCGGGCTGCTCCACGCTTTGAGCCCGGCGGAGGTCGTCAGGCGCGTCGCGGGCGCGACCTACGAGGGCACGAACGCCGCGATGTGCGTCGCCGTCCTGATGCCGGTCGAGGGCGGCGCGGGCCGCACCTCGTGGGCCGCGCCGCGTGGCGGGCCGACGCTCTGCGTCTTCGACCGCGAGGGGAGCGCCGAAGACGACGCGGGGCTGATCGAAGAGGCGCGCCTGCGCGCGTGGCTCGCCACCTCGCCCTCGACCTCGGTGCGGCTTGAAGACCGCTCGCAGTTTTTCCTGCACGACGCGGCGCACGCGGTCGAGTACGCCGCGCCGCTCCTCTTCGAGGGGCATGCGCTCGGCGCGCTCATCATTGCCTGCGACCGCGCGGGCGACTGTGGGCAGACCGAGGAGCGGCTGATCGAAGCCGCCGCGCAGCAGGCCGCTTTGGCCGCGCGCATCTCCTCGCTCTACGAAGCGGCGCACAGCGCCTCCGTGCATCTCGCGCGCGAGGTCGAGCGGCGCACCGCCGAGGCCGAGTCGCAGCGCCGCTTCACCGAGGCGATCATCGACAGTTTGCCCGTCTCGCTCTACGCGATTGACCGCGCCCGCCGCGTCGTCGCCTGGAACCGCAACCGCGAGCTGGGCGGGCAGGGCATCCCGCGCCGCGATGTGCTGGGCCGCAACGTCTTCGAGGTCTTAACGCGCCAGCCGCGCCAGACGCTCGAAGCGGAGTTTGGGCGCGCCTTCGAGACGGGCGAGATCGAGCGCATCGAGCAGGAGGCGCATGGGCCTGACGGCGCGGCGCGCCACTGGCTCGTCAGCAAAGTCCCGATGCGGATTGACGGCGAAGAGGTCTCGCACGTCATCACGGTCGGCGAAGACATCACGGAGCGCGTCGTGGCGAGCCGCGCGGTAGCGCGCTCTGAAAAGCTCGCGGCGGTCGGTCGTTTGGCGGCGGGCGTCGTCCACGAGATCAACAACCCTCTGGCGACCATCGCGGCCTGTGCCGAGGCTCTGGAGTCGCGCGTCGCCGAAGGAGCCTATGGCTCCTCGCCGGAGGTCGAAGACTTGCGCGAGTATCTCCAGCTTATTCGCGACGAGGCGTTCCGCTGCAAGGAGATCACGAACGGGCTGCTCGACTTCAGCCGCGCGCGCGCCGTACAGCACGCGCCCGTCAACGTCTCGGAGGTCGTCGAGTCGGCGGCGCGGCTCCTCCTGCACCAGCGGCGCGGGCCTGCCATCCGTATCGAGGTCGAGGCCGCGCCGCGACTCCCGCTCATCGCGGGCGACGAAGGACAGTTGCAGCAGGCCGTCGTCATCCTCGCCGAGAATGCCGTGGACGCGATGCCGGAGGGCGGCACGCTCAGCTTGCGCACGCGCGCTCTGACGGAAGAGGGCGTGTGCGCGGTGCTTATCGAGGTGGGCGACACGGGCTCGGGCATCCCGACCGCGATACTTGAAAGAATCTTCGACCCGTTCTTTACGACGAAGGAGATCGGGCGCGGGACGGGGCTCGGACTGGCGGTCTGTTATGGTATTGTAACCGAGCACGGCGGGCGCATCGGCGTGGATTCGACGCCGGGGCGCGGGACGACTTTCACGATCCATTTGCCCGCCAACTCCACCACGGACGGAGACCCGACAGCTTGAGCCAGAACGCACAGCCCGCGCGCATTCTCGTCGCCGAAGACGAAGCTAATCTGCGTTTGGTCATCCAGAAAGAGTTGCAGCGGATGGGCCACGACGTGCGCGTCGCGCCCGACGGCGAGGCGGCACTGAGGCTTTTGGAAGAGAGCAACGTGGACGTGCTGTTGGCCGACATTAACATGCCGCGGCTCGATGGCATGGAACTCCTCAGACGCCTCCACCAGCGCCCGAACCCGCCCGAAGTCATCATGCTCACGGGCCACGCCACCGTCGAGTCGGCCATCGAGGCGATGAAGCTCGGCGCTTACGACTACCTCTCGAAGCCCTATCACATCGCCGAACTCGACGCGCTCGTCAAGCAGGCGGCTGAGAAGCGGCGCCTCCGCGTGGACAACGCGCGACTGCGCACGCTCGTCGAGCGGCAGACGGCGACACCCGAGATCGTCTTCGTCTCGGACGCGATGCGCGAGGTGATGCGTCTGGTCGAGCGGGTGGCCCCTTCGGACGCCTCAGTCCTCATCACCGGCGAGTCGGGGACGGGCAAGGAGCTGATCGCCAACGCGGTTCATCGTTTGTCTAACCGCGCCGAGGGGTCTTTCATCGACCTCAACTGCGCGGCGATTCAGGAGTCTCTTTTGGAGTCGGAGCTCTTTGGCTACGAGGCGGGCGCGTTCTCGGGCGCGAAGGGGCGGAAGCTGGGCTTGTGGGAGCTGGCCGACAACGGAACGATATTCCTTGACGAGATCGTGGAGCTGCCCTCGCCGCTCCAGTCGAAGCTGCTCCGGGCGATCGAGACCAACTCGTTCTACCGCGTCGGCGCGGTGCGCAAAGTTCAGGTCAACGTCCGTATCATCGCCGCCTCGAACCGCAACATCGAAGAAGTGGTGAGCGACGGTCGCTTCCGCTCAGACCTGCTCTACCGCGTCAACAGTTTTCAGATCAACTTGCCCGCGCTGCGCGAGCGCCCCGAAGACATCGAGCCGCTCGCCCAACACCTGCTCAAAAAACTCGCCAAGTCGAACCCGCCGGAGCTGACGCCGGAGGTGCTCGCGGCGCTCAAGGGTTACGCTTGGCCGGGCAACGTGCGACAGTTGCGAAACGCTCTGGAGCGCGCCGTGCTCCTCGCCAACGACGGGCGCATCACGACCGCCGAGCTGCCGCCCGAAATCTCCGCGCCCTCGTCGGCCTTTAGCCCGTTCATGATGGCGGCAACCACGCCGGGCGGCGCGACGGCGACGTCATCGTCGTCGTCGGGCGACTCCGACCAGACCGCCTCGGTCGCCGCGCCCCTGCGCGAGGTCGAGCGCCAGCAGATTCTCGCCGCCCTCGAACAGACCGGCTGGCACCGCGGCAAGACCGCCGAGATGCTCGGCATCTCGCCCTCCACACTCTACCGGCGACTGCGCGACTACAACCTCACGCGCCGACCCTGAGGAGTGCGGACGCCGGTTAGAAATTTTTGTTGACTTGCCGAAAGGTCGCTACTAGATTACGCGGCGACGAACACGGGCCACTTACCCTCGCTGCTTTTCACCTCACCCTCTTCACGCAGGAGTCCAGCCATGAAAAAACGTATCAGCCTCAACCTGCACAGAAATCTCATCGCGATTATCGTGGTTCTGGTTTTCGCCGGGACTCTGGGAGTGACGATGCCGCCTTCCGACGCCCACGGCTCCTTCGGGAAAAAAACCGGCGGCGTGCGACAAGGCGGAGAAAAGGTCTTTACGAAATCCTCATTCCCCGACGAACCCATCCAAATCATCAAGGTGAAGAATAAAAAGCGCGATATCCCCGTCGGGGGAAAGTTCAGGGACGACGACAACGAGTGGCTAAGCGGATTCACCATCACCGTCAGGAACAACTCGGGCATGGACATTACACACCTGAGTTTCGCCATTCTTTTCCCCGCTGACAAAAATCAGGCAGAATCAGAGTTTTCTTACACTTACGACTTTATGTGGGGGCTCAGCCCGTTATCGCAACACTACAAAGAGAGCCGCAGACTACGGCCAGAAAGAGTGATTAAACAGAACGACAAGTTCGACCTGACCCTCTCCGACGCGCAGTATGACCATATCCAGAAAGTCTTAAGCTCTCTTGGCTACCCCTCCGTCCGGGAGATAGGGATTTGGATTGACGAGGTGGGGTTCGATGACGGAACCAGTTGGAGGGGCGGGCGGATTATGCATCCGGGGGATCGCTCAGATAAGAACAGGCCCCCGTCCGGCGTGGGACGTATTCCTCGTCTCAGCGCCGTAGCCGCCGGTCGAATCACGAACGCGGCTACCTTAAGACGGAATGCCGAAAAGCAGAAGGCAGTCAAAACGCTCAACGTGTCTTGACTGCCTCCTGCTTTTCGGCCTACTGCCTTCTGTTCTTCAGCCGCCGCCGGTCGTGGTCTTCTGCGGGTTGGGGGGCTGGCCGAGGGTGCGGCGTGCCTCTTCGGCGTCGCGCGTGCGGCCCGTGCGTTCGTAGAGCGCGACGAGGCGTTCGAGGACGGCTGCCGTGCCGGGCTGGAGGCGGAGCGCCGCCTCGTAGTGCTTGACGGCGTCGCGGTCGCGCCGCTCGATCTCCAGTATCCCGGCGAGCTTGAGGTGCGCGTCGTACTCGCCGCCCGCGCGCGCGAAGCTCTTGAAGGCGCTGTCGTACTTGCCGAGCCGCGCCTCGACGATGCCGATGTTGTTCTGGACGACCGCGATGCCGGGCGCCAGACGCGCGGACTGCTTGAGCCGCTTGAGCGCCGCGCGGTAATCGTCGGAGAGGTAGAGCGAGTTGCCGAGGTTGGCGAGCACCACCGGGTCTCTGGGCGCGACCGAAAGCGCGCGCTCGTAACATTCAACCGCCTGCCGGTGCCAGCCGATGCGGTCGTAGGCGAGACCGAGGAGGTTGTTGGCCTCGACCAGTCCGGGGCCGACCGTGGCGGCGATGGAGAGTTCCGCAATCGCCTCGTTCAGATACCCGTGCTGGAGCAGCGCGCGCCCCTGCGAGAGCGAGTCGGGCGGGACGCCCTCGATGCGCGGGATGAACATCCCCGCGCGCGGCTCGGCGGGCGCAGTCGCAGCCTCGGAGGGGCGGATGATGCGCGCGCCTTCCGAGGGCACGCCGACGCCCGGCTGCGCGGCGGGCGCAATCGCGGGCGTGAAGGGAGGCGTGGCCTCAGCCGCGGTTGATTTTCTTTCGGGCTCGGGCGGCGTGCTTGTGACGGCTGAGGCCACCTGCGTAGTCTCAGGGGGGCCTTGATTCTCGGGCACGACTTGAGTATTGCGCTTCCGGGCCTCCTGCGAGGCGGACTTCTTACCGCCGCCGAACAGTCTGGCGAGCGCGCGGAACGGGGCCGAGAGCACGCGCGCGAGCTTGTTCTCTTTGCGTTTGACGGGCTGCGCTTCGTCAGCCGGGCGCGCGATGGTGGTGGTGGCCGCCAGCACGGTCGCCGGCTGGCTCCCGCGCGCCGTCAGAGGCGTGAGCATGCCGGCGGTCAAAAAGACGGCGACCACGACGGAGATGATCTTGCGCTTGGACACTTGGGCGGACTCCTCTGACTGCGAACGTGTTGCCGGGGAAGATTCTTGCGGTCGGCCACTTCGGCGAAACCGGAGAGCGAACGAAAGTATAAGCCACGCGGGGCTTGATGTAAAAACGCCGCCGGGCGAGGTCTGCCACGGCGAGAAGATGACGTTGGGACTGACTCGCGCGCCCGAGCCGGGGCCGACGGGGCCGGGGCCGTTGGGCGCGCCCCACTTTCGCCCATTAGTGGTGGCGGATTTGTGAAGAGCGCGGCAGATTTCGGAGACGCAGGGTTGCCCCGAACGGGGCGGAGGGCGCGGACGCGCCGCCCTCATTCCGCGCTTTGCGCGAAGGCGCGACGGTACTCTTCCGTGATGGGCACGGCGCGGCGCTCGTCCATGTGCATTGCCACCTGCACGAGCGTCGCGCTGGCGCACAGCTCGACGCTCGCAGCGCGGCGCAGGCGATACTCGAAAGTCGCCGAGGTGTCGCCGACGCACGAGACGAAGACCTCCACTTCGACCTCGTCGCCGTAGACGAACGGCGCGAAGAACTCCGCGCGCGCGTTGACCGTCGGGAACCCCAGACGCTCCTCCTCCATCACACGCGCGTAAGCCTTCCCGCAACGCGCCGCGAAGAACTCTTCCATCGCTACGTGGCAGTAATGAAACAGCACGGGATAATAAACGAGCCCCGCCGGGTCGCAGTCTCCGAAGCGCACAATGATTCGAGTAGAAAATGGCATAAGAGCGGTGTCGGGTGAACCGTGACGGGTAACAGGATAAAAACCATCAACAATGAACCATGACGGGCATCGGTCTTCATCTTGTCACCTGTCACCCGTCACGGTTCACGGCTTTTAATTTCTTCCTGTCAATTTTGCCGCGGTCGTTTTTGGGCAGGGAGGCGACGAACTCGACCCAGCGCGGGTACTTGTAGAGCGCGAGGTGCGATTTGACGAAGTCTTTGATTGACTGCGCGAGTTTGTCGCCGGGGGCATGGCCTTCGCGGAGGACGACGAAGGCTTTCGGCTTGACGAGGCGGTCGCCCGCGTCGTGGCCGACGACCGCCGCTTCGAGGACGGCTTCGTGCCCGAGCAGGCAGTTCTCGATCTCGGCGGGCGCGACGAAGACGCCCGAGACTTTCAGCATGTCGTCGGTGCGCCCGTGATACCAGAAATATCCTTCCCCGTCCACGTGGAACTGGTCGCCGGTCGTGCACCAGTCGCCCGCGAAGGTCTCTTTCGAGTTCTCGTGCGCCTGCCAGTAGCACAGCGCGGCTGAGTCGCCCTTGACACGCAGCGTGCCCATCTCGCCCGCCGGGACGGCGCGGCCTTCGGCGTCCACGACCTGTGCTTCGTACCCTTCGACGACTCGGCCCAAACTGCCCGGCTTGACGTCGCCCGGTCGGTTCGTGATGTAGATGTGGAACATCTCGGCGGAGCCGATGCCGTCCAGAATCTCGACGCCGAACGTCTCCGTCCAGCGCCGGTAAAGCTCCTCGGGCAGCGCCTCACCCGCCGAAAGGCAGCAGCGCAGAGACGAGAGGTCGTGGGTCGCCGCCCCCTCGACGTTGAGCATGCCGTTAATCATCGTCGGCACGCTCGTCAGGATCGTGGGGCGGTGGCGCTCGATGACCTCGAACAACTTCTCCGGCGTCGAGCGCTCAGAGAAGAGCACGGTCGCGCCGCCCGACGCGAAGGGGAAGAGCAGATTCGTGCCCGTCGCGTAGCCGAAGAAGAGCTTCGGCACGGAGACGGTCAAATCATTCTCGCCGACGCCGAGCACGCGCTTGGCGTAGCACTCGGTGTTGTAAGGCAGGTCGTGGTGGAGGTGCACCGCGCCCTTCGGGTGGCCGGTCGAGCCGGAGGTGAAGAGCCAGATCGCGATGTCGTCGCGGTGCGTGTCGGCGGGCGTCAACTCGTCGCCCTCTGCGCCGACTGCGTCGGCGAAAGAATGAAACTCCCCGTGCTCATCCCCGACCACTAAGACGTTCTTCAAGTGCCGCGCTGTCTTCGCCGCCTCGCTGAAATTCTCCAGCAGCGATTCGTGGACGACCGCCACGCGCGCGCGCGTGTATTCGAGGTAATACTTGTAGTCCTCAGCCGGGAGCAGCGGGTTGACCATCGTCAGCACCGCGCCCACCTTCGCTGCGCCGAACCACGTCCAGACAAACTCCGGGCAGTCGGGCAGCACGAGCAGCACGCGGTCTTCCAACTCCACGCCGAGCGCGCGCAGGGCGTTCCCCACGCGGTTCGAGCGTCTCACGGCGTCGCCGTAGGTGTATGACTCGTCGCGGTAATAGAGACATGTCTTGCCTTCGCGCCCCTCCTCCACGTTGTGGTAGAGGAAGTAGTCGGCCATGTTGAAGCGTTCGGGGAATTCAACTTTCATCACTGCTCACCGAATTGATGTGATTCACCCTTCTGGAAGCAGACTGCTCGGACAATAAACTGCCCGAGCGACATCATCTCTCACCGGCGAAGGGGCAGCCCGCCGCGCCGTGCTTCGTGTCGAGGTAGGTGCGCGCCTCCCACAGCTCGGGGAAGAATTTTTTGTCGAGCGTGGTGCGCAGATACCCGACGCCCTCGCTGCCGCCCGTGCCGCGCTTCGAGCCGACCATCCGCTCGACCATCTTGACGTGGTGGTATCGCCACAGCGAGAAGTGCTCGTCGTGCGCGATGAGGCTCTCGGCGAGCTGGTATTCCTCGTAACGCGACTCGAAGTGCGTGAGGATTTCGAGCACGGCGCGTGCCCGCTGGCCGTAGCGGCGCTGCCGCTCGCCTTCGTCGAGCGAGGCGTCGTCGGGGGGTGCGTCCAGACCCTTGCGCGTGAGGTAGGCGTAGAAGGCTTCGCCGAGCGTCGGGGAGTCGAAGCGCGCGCGCAGGCGGGGCGCGGCGAACTCGTCCGTCTCGAAGGCGCGCAGCACCGACGCGTCCTTGAGGCCCGAGGAGAATTCGATCTCGCGGAACTGCATGGACTGGAAGCCGCTCGCCGGGTTCAGCTCGTCGCGGAAGCCGAGGAAGTTGATCGGCGTCATCGTCTCAAGGATGTGAATCTGCGTGACGAGCAGCTTCTCGATCTCGACCACGCGCGCGAGCGCACGGGTCGCCAGCGGCGCGCGGTCTTCGCCGAGCGCGAGCGCGGCGGCGTCTATCTCATGCAGAATTTGCTTGAACCACAGCTCATAAGCCTGATGAATCGTGATGAAGAGCAGCTCGTCGTGGTGCGCAGGGTCTGAGAGGCAGTCCTGCAACGCGATCAGGTCGCGCACGCGCAGGTACTTGTTGTAAGACAAAGGCTCAGTCATGGCTAATTCGATTGAGAAGTATGGCTCACCCTGAAATTGAATCGCATCAGATAGGCGCACAAGTTGGGATGGACGAGCATCCTCATTGTGCGCCTCGACTCTCAGGTGAGGCAAGTGTGGTATTGCCCTTCAAATCTCCACGTCGGTAATGTTTCCGGCGGCGCGTAAGAGCAACAGCCATTGACGCACCCGACCGGCTTCGTGTTCGCGCGTCTCGACGCACAAAGAGTTAAGACAGACGAGCAGCGATTCTCCGGCGCGCGGTTCGGTGAAGTGAACCGCTTCGCCCCCGTCGAGGCGGAGCGAGTCGCTTGATTCGGTGGCGGAGAGGGCGGCGGCCACTTCCGTCGTGACCGCGAAGACCTCCACGGAATGTCAGACGAAGCGGTCGCGGCATACCTCAAATCGAAGACGCTCGGCGGAGCGGGTGCGGAAGAAATCGTCAAGCTGAAAAAGGCGTACGAGAAGGGGGGCATGAATGGATTCTGGAGGGAGGAACTCGCTCAGACCCTCGAACGTGAGAAGAAGAAATACGTTGCACCGTACAATATTGCCTTGCTGTACGGTCGCTTAGGCGAGTTTGACAAGGCATTCGAGTGGCTGGAGAAAGCCTACATCGAACGCACGTCGCTGCTCGTCGCCCTCAAGTCGGATCATGAGTTTGATGCCCTGCGCTCGGACCCCCGTTTCGCGTCTCTCGTAAAGCGTATCGGTCTACCTCAATAAAGCAAGAGTAACGCTATAGAGCTGTTCGGCCAGAGCGCGGCTCGTGTTCGGCTGCGTCATCAGCAGGGCGATGGCTTCCTCGCGGTTGACGGGGTCGTCCCTCATCCCTGCTTAAAATGCCGCGCCCGCCGCCTCGTGCGCGGCGTAGGCGCGCGTCTCGACGATGTCGCGCATCTCGCGGACGATTGCCGCGAGTTCCTCGTCCTTCGTGTAGAAGTGCGGCGAGATGCGGATGCCAGCGCCGGGGCGGTAGTCAACGATGAACTCGCGGCGGATGAGCTCGCGCGTGACCGCGGGCGCGTGTTCGTGCGCGACGGTGATGGTCCCGCCTCGGCGGGCGGGGTCGCGCGGGCTGGTGACGCGGAAGCCCGCCTCCTCGGCCAGCTCGATGAGCGTCTGCGTCTGCCGCATGCTCTTGGCGCGGATACGCTCGACGCCGATCTCGTTGATGATCCGATAGCCGGACTGCGCGGCGTAGAGCGCGGGTATGGCGGGCGAGCCGTGGAGGAAGCGCGCGATGCCTTCGGCATAGTGGATAGGCGCGTCCTCGAAGGCGAAGGGCGAGGCATGAGCCATCCAGCCCGTGACCTTCGGCTCAAGTTTCTGCTGGAGGCGCGGCGCGACGTAGAGGTAGCCCGCGCCGGGGCCGCCGCAGAGCCACTTCACCGAGCCACCCGTCGCGAAATCAACGTCGAGGTCTTTGACGCTGAAGGGGACTGTGCCCGCCGACTGGTAGGTATCGAGCACGACGAGCGCGCCGACCTCGTGCGCGCGCTCGGTGATGGCGCGCGCGTCTTGCAGAAAGGCGCTCTTGAAGAGGACGTGCGAGAGCGGGACGAGCAGCGTCTCTTCGTCAATCGCGGCGAGCAGCGGTTCGAGCGGGGCGGTTGTGCCGTCCTCAGACTTGACCTTCTCCACCCGGAACCGCCCGTCGCGCGCGTGCGACTCGTAGACGTACATCACGGAAGGGAATTCAAGCTCGGAATAGACGATCTTGTTTCGTTTGGTCTGGGGCGTCGTGTCAAAGCAGGAGAGGATAAGCGACTGGCAGACCGAGACGTTCTGATGCATGGCGATGGTGCCGGGGTCGGCCCCGACGATGCGCGCCACCTCGTCGCCCACGGTCAGGGGCATGTCCCACCACCCCTCGGCCCACGCGCGCACGCCGCGCGTCGCCCACAGGTCGGCGTACTCACGCACGCGCTCGAAAGTCCCGCGCGGCATCGCGCCGAGGCTGTGCGAGATGAGATACACGGCCTGCTCAAGGATGGGAAACTCGCGCCGCCACTCCAAAAGCTCGTCCGCCAAATGCCTTCGCCTCCTTACTTCTTCGAATGCTTTTTCAGTATAGCCATCTGCTGTTTGGATGGCTACCCGAACCGTCGGGCGCGACGGTTGAAGTCTGAGGGCGAGGGCCAATGGGGCTTCAGCTCTGATCCTTGACGGTGTTGATTTCGCGCTCGGCGTCAACGGGGGGGCGTCGAAAATTCGCTGAAGGGGCTTTGAGGTTGTAGGCCGCGATGCGCCGGTTGAGGTCGGCGACGTGGCGGCGGAAGGCGTTCAGTACCCCGCGCCAGTCGGAGTCGGCCTGCGCCAGCGCGCGCTTCGACTTGAGGCTCTCTTGATAAGCGTTCCACGAGCGCATGAGGTCGGCGCGCGCGCCCTCAATGGAGGCGTCGAGGTCGGCCCGCTGTTTGATCCAAGGCAGGGGCAGACAGTTGTTCTTGAAGAGGAGGAAGGTCGAGCGCGCGAACTGGTTGACGAAAGAGGTCTCGTCGCGCTGCGGGGACTTGAGCGAGCCGCGCACGGACGCCTTTTTGAACCTACGACCGAATAAATCATCCCACATGCTCATAACGGTTAACCTTGCGAGGGCGCTCCTGCCTGTCCACTACGCCGTAGATGAACGGCGGGTTTCTGCTTTCTCGAAGCGGCAGCTTTTCGCCTCGACGCGGCGGCTGATGGCTGACGGCTGACGGCTTCTGATAAACTCGGACGCGTAAAAATCTATGTGGCACCATGAAAATCCCGTCCGTCATACGATCCCCGAGACGCTTTGGCCGAGCGCCGCGGAGGCCGCAGGCGCGCTCCTTTTTAGCCCCGTCCGGGTCGGCCCGCTGACGCTCGAAAGCCGCACGTGGGTTCCGGCCATGGTGCCGTGGCGCGCGACCGAGGACGGTTTCGTGACGAGGGAAAATCTCGAATGGTACGGGCGCTTCGCGGCGGGGCAACCGGGCGCGCTGGTGGTCGAGGCCACGGGCATCCGCGACATCCCTTCGGGGCCTCTCCTGCGCATCGGCCACGACCGCTTTCTGCCCGGCCTGCGCGAGCTGGTCGAAACCGTCCGCCGCGCTGGTCGAGGAGAGACGCGGCTTTTCATCCAGATCATAGACTTCCTCTCCGTCAAGCGCCGCCCCGAGCGCGCCAAATACTTCGAGCGGTTTCTGTCGCTTGCCGAGAGACACCGGCGCGCGCTCGTCGAAGCGCTCGGGGATGAGAGTTGGATGGGGAGGGAAGAGCATGAGGTGCGCGGCTTTTTGCGCGACGCCCCGGAAGAGACGCTGGGGGCGGTACTCGACGAGCGCGAGCTGGAGGCTTTGCGCTTCGGCTATCGCGAGCGCGTGACGGACGAGCACCTCGCGCACGTGCGCGAGCTGCCCGAGGTCTTGCCCGGCCTCTTCGCCGACGCCGCGCGGCGCGCGCGCGAGGCGGGCTTCGACGGCGTCGAGCTGCACTATGCTCACGCTTACACGATGGCTTCGTTCCTGAGTGCGCGGAACACGCGCGCGGACGGCTACGGCGGGGCGCGCGAGAACCGTGTGCGCCTGCCGCTCGAAGTCTACCGCGAGGTGCGCCGGAGCGTCGGCGTCGATTACACGGTCGGCGTCCGATACCTCTCGGACGAGGTCATCGAGGGCGGCAGCCGCGTCGAGGACGCGGTCTATTTCGGCGAACAGTTCGCGCGCGCTGGCTTAGATTTCCTCTCTGTCTCGAAGGGCGGGAAGTTCGAGGACGCGAAGCAGCCGAAGGCGGGTCAGGCCGTCTACCCTTACACGGGCCGCAGCGGCTACGAGTGCATGCCGACCGTCATCTCCGACGCGCAGGGACCCTTCGGGCGCAACGTCCCACTCGTCGCGCAAATCAAGCGCGCGGTCAACGAGGCGGGCTTCCGCGTGCCCGTCGTCGCCGCCGGGGGCATCACGACCTTCGAGCAGGCCGAAGAGATTCTGCGGCGCGGGGAAGCCGACATCATCGGCGCGGCCAGACAGTCTCTGGCCGACCCCGACTGGTTCCTCAAGGCCCGTCTCGGGCGCGGCGAAGAAATCCGTCGCTGCACCTTCACCAACTACTGCGAGGCGCTCGATCAGACGCACAAGCAGGTGACGTGCAAGCTCTGGGATCGCGTCCGGCTCGACGAGCCGGACGTCTCACTGAGCCGCGACGGGCGACGCCGACTGCTCCCGCCAGAGTGGGAAGAGAAGTCCACGGAAGATAAGTACCCGCAAGGAAGAGCCACAGAGGCACAGAGCCACAGAGATAAGGAAGGATGATGTGTTGAGGGAGAGTCGAGAGATTCTTCTTTCTTTCCTTATCTCTGTGGCTCCGTGCCTCTGTGGCCCATCTTTTTTCGTCCTCCGAGCCAGTCACGCCTGCCGAAGGGCCGAGGCCCGCCACGCGTCGTAAGCGGCGATGAATTCCGGGTCGCGCCGCTTCAGGTTCTCGTAATTAATCTTCTTGCTGCGCGTCATGAGGCTGAAGGCGAAGGGAACGGCGTCGAGGTGGACGAAGTCGCGTGCGCGCTCGAACCAGACGAGGCTCTCGTAGGCCGCCTGCTGGTACTCTTCGATGACGGGCTTGCGCACGCGCTCGAACTCGGCGAGCGCGCCCGTCACGTCGCGCCCCCCGGCGAAGCACTGGAAGAGCGAGATGGAGTCTTCGAGCGCGAGCTTCGTCCCCGACCCGATGGAGAAATGCGCCGTGTGCAGCGCATCGCCGAGCAGCACGACATGGCGGTGGCTCCAGCGACGGTTCTTCACCAGCAGGAAGTTGATCCACTTCGAGTTGTTCGACAGAAGTTCGTGCCCGCCGAGGTCTTCGCGGAAAACTTCGGCGAGGTAGGCGC
Organism: Acidobacteriota bacterium; assembly: GCA_020199995.1. GTDB lineage: Bacteria > Acidobacteriota > Blastocatellia > Pyrinomonadales > Pyrinomonadaceae > JAIVJM01. The sequence continues at coordinate 40,190 of JAIVJM010000031.1, forward strand.
GCGTCTCCGCGTCCGACTTTGAGGAGAAGCCCGCGCCCCGCCATGTCTCCTCGTCACATTCGACGATGAAGGTGCTGGTCGTGCGGTCGAACTTGTAGGAGTGCGCGGCGAAGACGCCCTCGCCGGACTCGCGGAACGTGAGCGTCAGCCCGTGGAACAAACGGCGCGTGCCGTACCAGATATAACGGTTGTGGCGGACGCTCAAATCAGGCTCGAAGGATTCGGCGAAGCGCCGGCGGACTTCGCTGTTGACGCCGTCGGCCCCGACGACGAGGTCGGCGTCGAGGACTGCCTCGGCGTCAGCCTCCGTGCGGAAGCGGAGGCTGACGCCCAGCTCCGCGCAACGCACTTGCAGGATGTTGAGGAGACGGAGGCGCGCGATCCCTGAGAAATGATTGCCGCGCACCGTGACCTTGCGGTCGCGGTGGACGACATCAACGTTGTCCCACGTCTCAAAATTCTCGGTCACGCGGCGGTGCGATTCGGCGTCCGCCTCGCGCAGGTTCGAGAGCGTCTTGCCCGAAAAGACCACGCCCCACCCGAACGTGTCGTCGGGCGCGTTCCGCTCGAACAGCGTGATGTCGTGCGAAGGGTCACGCTTCTTCATGAGGAGCGCGAAGTACAATCCGGCAGGCCCGCCGCCGATGACGTTGATTCTCATGGGTTCAAGGTTCAAAGTTCGATGCTCAAAGTTACTGGAGCCGTCCCCTCGGGCTCTCAACTCTGAAGCGAGAGCTTTGAACTACTCTCTGAGCATCTCTCTCGCAATCACGAGTTTCTGAATCTCGGACGTGCCCTCGTAGATGCGCAGGGCGCGCACGTCGCGGTAGAGGCGCTCGACCGGCTGGCCGCGGACGAGGCCCTGACCGCCGTGAATCTGGACGGCCTCATCAATGATGCGCCCGGCGGCCTCGGTGGCGTAGAGCTTCGCCTCGCTCGCGGCGCGCGTCAGAGAGGGGCCATGCGGCGACCCCGCATCCCTGAGGTGCGCGGCGCGGTAGACCAGCAGGCGCGCCGCGTCGAGCTCGGTCTGCATCACGGCCAGTTTCTCCTGAATCAGCTGGTGCAAGGCGAGCGGGACGCCGAACTGCTTGCGGCTCTTCGCATAGGCGATTGATTCGTCGAGCGCGCGCCGCGCCATCCCGCAGGCCGCCGCCCCGACGCTCGCGCGGAACGTGTCCATCGTCCGCATCGCGAGGCGGAACCCGTCGCCCTCCGCGCCGACGCGGTTCTCCGCCGGGACCCTCAAATTCTCGAACTCGATCTCGCCGATCGGGTGCGGCGCGATAAGTCGCGTGCGCGAGCGGACGCGGAAGCCGGGCATCCGCGCGCCGACGATGAAGGCCGAGAGTTCGGCGCGCCCGTCAGCGCGCGTGCCGGTGCGCGCGAAGACGGTGTAGAAGTCGGCCACGCCCGCGTTTGAGATGAAACACTTGCGGCCATCAATGACGTAAGCTTCGCCGTCGCGCCGGGCCGTCGTCTGGATGGAAGAAACGTCGGAGCCCGCCTCGGGCTCGGTCAGCGCGAAGGCGGCGATTGACTTGCCCGAGCGCGCGCGTTCGAGCCAGAACTCGCGGACGTGTTCGGGGGCGGCGAGTTTGACGGCGTAAGTGCCGAGCCCCTGCATCACGAAGGCGAGGTCGGCCATGGCGGAGGAGTAGGCGAGCGCCTCGCGGACGAGGCAGAGCGCGCGCGTGTCGAGCGGCTGCGCGTCGCCGCCAGCCGCCACCGCGTAGCCGAGCAGTCCGGACTGCGCCAGCAGGTCGAGCATCTCGCGGAAGTGCTCGTCCTCGTCGCGCCCTTCGCCGTCGGCGCGCGGCTCGATCTCGCGCGCGACGAAGTCCGCCACGCCCTCCGCGAGCGGCACATGCTCCTCGGTGAAAAAAGGCGTCTCCGCGAAAAATCGGTCGCGCGTCATAACGAAAACCCCCGGACGGCTATTCGATGCCGTTGATCTTCCCAGTCTTCCTGTTCACGCTGACGGTTCTGGCGGGAGACTTGCCCGTCGGCTTCTCCCTGAACAAGACCGCGTCGCTCCTGACCTCCGGCACCTCGAAGGAGTTGAAGTCGCCGCCGCCGCCCCGCTCAAGTTTTTCGTGCTTCCAGACATACTCGCCGGTGCGGAGGTCGAGCCGGGCGACGAAGCTGATACCCGTCAGGTACACGTGCTCATCCTCGATCAACCCCGCGCCGACGTTGAAGGCCGCGATGTGCCGCTTCCACCGCGAGCGCATCGAGGGCTGTTCGAGGCGGACGATGAAGCCCGCGCCGCTCTCGCCGTCTGTGACGCCGCAGAGCAGCAGGACGTTGTCGCGATACTCGGTGAAGGAGAGGCGCTCGATGTAGTCGCCGCCGTCGAGCCGCAGGTTGAAGCGCCGCGTCTGGCCGCCCTTGATCCGGCGGCCCGCGCCGTTGCCGTTGATCTGGTAGGTAAAGCCGGACAGCTCGAACTCGAACGCGGGCGGGACGGATTGGGAAGTCCGCCTCGCCTCTCTGAACACCTTCGAGGGCTGCGGCTGCGGCGACGGCGCGGGCGCGGGCGCGGGCCGCTCCTGCGCCGCAGCCGCAGCCGCGAAGAGAAGCAAGAGGGGCAGCGCCCCGGAAAGCCTTCGGTAATTCATTCCTTCTCGCCCGCCCTCCGGTTAAAACGCGGCTCGCGCTTCTCCATGAATGCTTCGTAGGCCTCGCGGTAGTCCGCGTGCTGCATGCAGACGGCTTGAGCCTGCGCCTCCCATTCGAGCGCGGTGTCGAGACTGATGTCCAGCTCGCGGTCGAGCATCTCCTTCGTCATCGAAAGCGCGAAGGCCGGGCCGCGCGCGAGCGTCTCGGCGAGGGCGCGAGTCTCCGCTTCGAGTTCCGAGCCGGGCACGACGCGGTTGTAGAGGCCGATGCGGTGCGCCTCTTCCGCCGTGATGAAGTCGCCCGTATAGAGCAGTTCCGTCGCCTTCGCGAGCCCCACGAGCCGCGGCAGGAGGTACGCCGCGCCCATGTCCGCGCCCGACAGTCCGACCTTCACGAAGAGGAAGGCGATGCGCGCCTCGACGCTCGCGACGCGCAGGTCCGAGGCCAGCGCGATGCACGCGCCCGCGCCCGCGGTCGTCCCGTTGAGGCTGGCGATGACGGGCTTGCGCAGCAGCCGGATGTTGCGCACCAGCTCGCATGTCAGGCGCGTGAATTCGAGCAGGCCCTGAATGTCGCGCCCCTGCAACTCGCCGATGATGTCGCGCACGTCGCCGCCCGAACAGAACGCGCGCCCCGCGCCCGTCATGACGACGACGCGCACCGACGCTTCCGCCCGGAGCGCCGCGAACGCATCCGTCAGCTCGCGGTAGACCTCGAACGTCAGCGCGTTCAGACGCTCCGGGCGGTCGAGAGTGATCCACGCCACGCCCTCGCGCACGTCGTAGAGAAATGTTTTTGGAGAAATCATGATTTAGCTTTGAGCTATCAGCTTTGAGCTGTCAGCTTTAAGTTTTTAGCTGAAAGCTGATAGCTCAAAGCTGATAGCTTAGAGTACCGCGATACCCTCGATCTCGATTTTCGCGCCGTCTTCGAGCAAGCCTTTGACTTCGACGAGCGCCATCGCGGGGAAGTGCCGGCCCATGAGCGCGCGCCAGCGCTCGCCGACTTCGCTGAGGCGCGAGCGGTATTCCTGCTTGTCGGTCACGTAGATGACGAGCCGCGCGATGTTCTGCGGCGTGCCGCCCGCCTCAATGACGACCGTGATGAGATTCGCCAGCGCGCGGTCGAACTGCTCGACGAAGTCCTCGCCGACCAACTGCTGCCTGCCGTTCCAGCCGATCTGCCCGGCGACGAACAGTAGCCGCCCGCCCGCCGGGGCGAGCACGCCGTTCGAGTAGCCGCGCGGGGCGCCGAGCATTTCGGGATTGATGAATTCCATAAAATTCAAGTAAGCAGTAAGCAGTGAGCAGTAAGCAGTAAAAACAATCATGAGACGAGCGACGAGCAGTTAAGCTTTTTTACTGCTCACTGCTTACTGCTTACTGCTCACTAAAACAACACGCTCCCGCCGTCCACGTTGATGGCCTGCCCCGTGATGCCGCGACCGTCTTCGGAGGCGAGGAGCAGGGCGAGCGCGGCAACCTCTTCGGGCGTCACGAGCCGCCCCTGCGGGCTCATGCGCCTGATCGCCTCGGTGGCTTCCTCGGCGCTCCGGCCCGTCTTCGCGGTGATCTGCCGGACGGCGTTCGTCGTCATCTCCGTATCCACATAGCCGGGACAGATAGCGTTGACCGTGACGCCTTTGGACGCCACTTCGAGCGCGACCGAGCGCGTCAGGCCGAGCACCCCGTGCTTCGACGCGGAATAGGCCGCGATGTAGGGCGCACCCGTCTTGCCCGCGATGGAGGCGACGTTGATGATGCGCCCCCACCCGCGCTCGACCATCGAGGGAATGACCGCGCGCATGCAGTAGAAAGTGCCGTCGAGGTTGACGCCGAAGTGTCGCCGCCACAGCTCGTCCGTGGTGCCCGCGAACTTCGCGCTCTCGGCTATCCCGGCATTGTTGACGAGCACGTCCACGCCGCGCCCGAAAAACTCTCGCGCCCTGTCGAAAGCCGCGGCGACGCTCGCCGCCTCCGCCACGTCGCACGACGCGAAGGCGGCTTCGACGCCGCACTCCGACCTGACCTCTTCGGCCACGCTCGCGACTTCCCGCTCGGTGCGCGCCACGACCATCACCCGCGCGCCCTCGCGCGCGAACCGGAGCGCCACGGCGCGACCGATGCCGCGACCCCCGCCGGTGATAAATGCGTTCCTCTCCGCCAGTCTCTTCATCTATTTCACCGCCGCGCGCGGCTCGCGCCGTTCGAGGAAGGAGCGGACGCGTTCGCGCGCCTCGCGCGATTGGAAGCACTGAATCTGCGCCTCGGTCTCGTACTGGAGCATGCGTTCGAGGCTCTCCGACTCGCTCATGTAGACGGCGCGCTTGGCGGCGGCAATCGAGGCGTGCGGCGCGTCTCGCAGACGCTCGGCCAGTTGGCGCGTCGCGGCGGCGAGCTGCGCTTCGGGGACGACGCGATTGACGATGCCGAAGTGGAGCGCGCGCTGCGAGTCGAAGGCTTCGCCGAGGAAGAACATCTCGCAGGCGATGTTGGTCGGGACGACGCGCGGCAGAAAGTAGGTGCCGCCCCAGTCGGGGTGCAGTCCCACTTTGACGAACGACTGGCTGAAGGAGGCCGACTCCGAGGCGATGCGGAGGTCGCAGGCGAGCGCGAGGTTGAAGCCCGCGCCGTAGGCCGGGCCGTTGATAGAGGCCACGACGGGCTTCGCCATCTGGCGGATGGCCGTCAGCACACGGCGGCCCGCGCCGAGCAGCCGTCGGAACTCCTCCACGTCGTCGCGCTCCATTAACTCGTGCATGAACTTCACGTCCGCGCCCGCGCAGAAGCCCCGGCCCGCGCCCGTGATGACGACGACGCGCACTTCACGGTCGCTCGCCGCGCCCTCCAGCGCCTCGGCCAGATCGCGCCGCATGTGCCCGGCGAACGCGTTGAGCTTCTCGGGCCGGTCGAGCGTGACGGTCGCAATCCCTGCTTCGGAAGTGACTTTGATGTGGTCGTACATAGAAAAGCTTTCAGCTCTTAGCTTTCAGCTCTTAGCTTTGGGCGGAAAAGCGGTTTTGTTCCGGCTAACTGCTAATAGCTAACAGCTAAGAGCTTATTTTCCTTTGAATTCCGGTTTGCGTTTCTCGACGTAGGCCGCCATCCCCTCGCGCGCGTCTTCGGACTGGAAGAGCTGCTGCTGGAGTTCGCGTTCGAGCGCGAGGGCTGACTCGAAGGGAATCTCCGCGCCGGTCTGGACGCTGCGCTTAATGCGACCGACGGCGCGCGAAGCCTTATGTGGCGGGGTGAACTGCCGCGCGTAATCGAGCACCTGCGTCATGAAGGCGTCGTTCGTCTCGGCGTCGTAGATGTGGTTGACGAGGCCGAGCGCGTGCGCGCGCTCGAAGTCGAACAGCTCGCCCGTCGCCATCAGCTCGATGGCGCTCGACTTCCCCGTGACGCGGACGAGTCGCTGCGTGCCGCCCGTGCCGGGCAGCACGCCTAAGGACACTTCGGGGAGCCCCATCTTGCCCGCGTTGCGGCGGGCTATCCGAATGTCGGCGGCGAGCGCGACTTCGAGCCCGCCGCCGACGCAGTGTCCGTTGACGGCGGCAATGACGAGCTTCGGCGTCTGCTCAAGACGCGAGAGCGTCTCGTTGGCGTGGAGGCAGAAATAGTACTTGAACTCGGGCGTGACGCTCGTGAGCATCGAGATGTTCGCCCCCGCGCAGAAGAATTTCTCGCCCCGACCCGTGATGACGATGACGTGCACGCGCTCGTCCATGCGCGCGGCGAGGACGGCGCGGTCAAGCTCCTGCATCATCTCGTAAGAGTAAGTGTTGGCCGGCGGGTCGTTGAGCGTGAGGAGCGCGACGCCCTCGCGCACGCTGTATTGAACGAGCCCGCCCGTCTCCCCCTGCCCGCCCGTCTGGTTAACTTTAGATTCGGCTTCCGCCATTTAGTGGCTTACTCCTTCGGCGATAACTGATGACCGAGTTGTTCGCTTCCGACTCCGACTCGGAGACGGGGATAAGCTCGTGATGCCCTCTGATCGGCTCTCGAATAATTGTGGGATTGGTCTAGCCTTAGTCCGGCACAATGATGGGGCTCGCACGCTGAATGAGTCAAGAGAGGAGAGGACTCTTCTCTGGCCGCCCGGCCCCGACACTCCGGCAGCCGACTCCGCTTGACAGACGGCGTGCGCGCAACTTAGGTTCTCAATTATCACCCTCTGTAGTTTCTCCGTGTCACCCTTTTCGAGACGCACGGAGGCGCATCCGTTCTGGTGAACGGCGCGGTCTTCAAAACCGTCAGCGAGCCTGTGAGAGCAGGCTTGGGTGGGTTCGATTCCCACACGCCTCCGCCATAAAAAAGCTGTGAGCAGTTAGCTTTTAGCTTTCAGCTAATACGAAAGACCCGCCTCTGACACCGTCTCTGTCTGGCTAACAGTTAACAGCTAACAGCTAAGAGCTATCTATGAGAGATTGGATCGCTTTGAATATGACGCCGGGCGTGGGGCCGCGCGCGGCGGCGAAACTGCTTGAGCGCTTCGGGTCGGCGGCGGGCATCTTCGGGGCTTTGAGGTCTGAGCTGGAGCGGCTGCGGCTACGGCCCGAGGCGGTCGAGAGCATCGCGCTTAAGGACAGGCACGAGGCGGCTGCCGAGGAGCTGGAGCGGCTGCGCGCGCTCGAAGGCGCGGACGTGTTGGTCCTCGACGACGGCGCGTACCCGCCGCTTTTGCGCGAGATCGCCGACCCGCCCGTCACGCTCTACGTGCGCGGCGCGTGGGAGGCGTGTCTGGACGCGCCGTGCGTCGGGATAGTCGGCTCGCGTCGCTGCTCGACCTACGGGCAGAACGTGGCGCTGATGCTCGGGCGAGATTTGGCCGCGCGCGGCGTCGCAATCGTCTCGGGGCTCGCGCGCGGCATTGACGCGGCGGCGCACCGCGGCGCGCTCGAAGCCGGGGGGCGCACCGTCGCCGTGCTCGGAACCGGGGTTGACGAAGTTTACCCGCGCGACCACCGACGGCTCGCCGCGGAGATTCTCGAACGAGGCGGCGCGCTCGTTTCGCAGTTCCCGCTGGGGACGCCGCCCGTGGCCGAGAACTTCCCGTACCGCAACCGCATCATCAGCGGCCTCAGCCTCGGCGTCCTTCTCGTCGAGGCGGCGGAGAATTCCGGCTCGCTCATCACGGCCCGCCTCGCGATGGAGCAGAACCGCGAGGTCTTCGCCGTCCCCGGCAACGTTACCTCGCGCAACTCCTTCGGCACGAACTACCTCATCAAAAGCGCGGGCGCGAAACTCGTCCAACAGTGGCAGGACGTGGCGGCTGAACTTCCGCCCGAGATCGCCGCACGACTGCTTCCGCCCGAACCGAGAAAGAAGAAAGGGGGCGGCGTGAGCGCCGCGCTGCCTGAAGATATTACGGAACAGGAGCGCGCCGTTCTGAAATTGCTTTCGACTGACGAGGCGGCGCAGATAGACGAACTCGCCGTGGCAAGCGAGCTGCCGTTGACGGAATTGATCGGCGTGCTGCTCGGGCTCGAAATGCGCGACCTCATCCGGCAACTGCCGGGTAGGTGCTTCGTCAGGAAACTATGACGACGCCATCGTGAATTGACGAGGGTTTTGACAACCGCACGTTTACCGCCGCCCGCGTTTAGAAGGCACTCATGCGCGACCGCGCCGCTTCCGTCCTCGAAGAAAAATTTCTGCGTGGGTGATGCAATCCGCCGCGCGTCCGCGCGTTATAAGATTGAGGACGAGAAAAGCGAACACCAGACGCGGCGCGTCCCGGGTTATTCATGAGAGACACTTGCGGAGCGGGGAGCGGCGGATATGGAAAATTCATACAACCAATTCATCGCCATCGGCGCGGCGCTGGCGCTCTCCGCACCGGCGGTGCTCTTCATGTACCGCGACGCGGTCTCGCGCGTCACCGAGGCGCTGCTCGACGCCATCGAACTCAAGCTCGCGCGCCGCGCGCAGCACAAGGGCTCGCGCTCCGGCGACGAAATTCATCAGACGCTTTTCACTCATCAGTAGGATACGGCGGCGCTTCGGGTTCACCG
>JAIVJM010000032.1 GCA_020199995.1 Acidobacteriota bacterium
GAGTTATGCCATGACCCTCTCTCGCCACCCATCGAATTTAAAGCATGGGGGCATCGAGCCGCGCTGTCACCTACTACAGGTGTCGGCGCGCGGGGCTAGGCACGGTCTCTGCCGTCAGGCTTCGCGGTTGAAGCCTCCGTACGCCCGCGCATGTGCTCTGCCTACCTCCAACTATGTCTACAACGTGCAAACGCGCCACAGGGCATCCTGACGCTCGTGCGGCCTATCTGTGGCACGCTTTCTCACCGGCAAGACACCTGCGCGACCGCAAAAAGCGAACGGCGAGCCTCCGCAGTGGATGCCCGCCGTTCGTGATGATTAAGTGCTGTGTTGTGCGGCTCTCGTCAGACCGCAGGTTGAATGATGCGGTTGAAGAGTTCAAGGCCGGGAGCGTCGCAGATGGTGAGCATGCGGATGAGGCAGGCACGGCAGGTCTCACGGCTTGAACGGAGAACATGCCCGTCCGTGTATTCATCATTCATCACGCTCTCTACGGTCGGCGACGCCTGACGGAAGCAAACGTCGCACATGCCCGTTTCATGCCGCTGCACAGCGGACGCACTCTTCACGCCTTCGGCTGCGCGTCTCTCCAATTCTCTCACAGTTTCGGGATGCATAAATTCTCCTCTTGGTGTTATTGGTTTGTTGTAGGGAGTTCTGCGAACAGACAGACAGACATCCCCTATGGGCGTGTCTGTCTGTCTGTTCGTCTCTTAGTGCGATTTCTCAATGTAGAGTTGTACCAACCGTGCCGCCGCGCGATGCCAGCACGGTTGGCCGTTTGCGAAAGCCTTGCACTGGCAAGAGCCGTTGGCGCGGTAGATTTCGTTTGAATCGCTTAGGATGAGCAATGCCACGCCGTCGAAATGGATGTAAGGATTCGTTTCGAGTTGCTGCTTCGCCTTTGCGATGGCCGTCTGCCAGCGGCGGCTACTGCCTACCTTGTCGAAAGCCTCTTGGATAACCGCCTGCATCCTGCCCGCGTCCACGTTCATCATGCCTTTGTCTCCCCTCTCTTCACCGCGTAAATAACTGACAAGAGAGATTGTAACGCTAGCATTATATTAACGTCAAGAGAAAAGTAACGCTAGCCTTATATTTCTCTTGCGTTAGTGTGGGAGGTTGCCTACAATGTCACGTGCGCGTTAGATTATTCCAATGAGTAAAGGCGGGCGAATGATGACAACGAAAGAAGTAGCTGAACGCTTGGAAGTAAGTGATGCGAGCATCCGCGTTTGGCTGAATGATGAGAAGGAGAAAAAAAGCCGCTTCCCGAACGCGGCCAAGTTCGGGCGCGACTGGCAGATACCGGAGGCAGACGTAAATAAGCTGCCGGTCGGGCGCAAGCGCGGCAGGCCACCGAAGAAAGGCAGCGGGACGCGGAAATAGGCGCTGGCTGTGTGTGAAAGTGTGTGTGAATGGAAACGGGCGCTTATGCAGCGCCCGTAAGTGATTGATAGTGTTGATACACCCGGAAAGACTCGAACTTTCGACCTTCTGATTCGAAGTCAGACGCTCTATCCAACTGAGCTACGGGTGCGTGCCGGTCGTGCGAGACACGGGCAAGCATAGCAAGAGGCGCGTCGGTTGTTCAATGCGAGGGGGCGGCGGGCGTCGCGCCGACGCCGGTGGCGGTCTGGCCGTGGAACTCTCGGCGGACGAAGCGGACGAGGGCGTTGATGCGCTCCTCGTCGAGCCTGTTCTTGAAGGCGGGCATGCCGTCGCCGCCGTTTAGGATCTGGTCGGCGAGGTGCTTGTCGTGTTCTTTGCGCCCGTGTTCGCGCAGTGAAGGAACCTTGAGCTTTGTGCCGTCCTCCAACTCGAAGGGGCCGCCCGTCCCGTCCGCCTTGTGGCAGCTGATGCAGAAGCGCGCGAAGTCGGCGGCGGCGGCGGCGAGTTCGTCGGGCGTGGCGGCGGGGGCCGAAGAAGCAGGCGTCGCCGCCGTGGCCGCGGGGCGCGTGTTGACGCTGGCCGTCCGGTTGTCGGAAGCATTTTGGCCGCAGGCGATGCCGAAGAGCGCGAGCGCCGTGGCGACGAGGAAGAGTTTAAAAAATTTCATCGAAGCGAATCTCCCAAATGGCGTTTGATGTGATGAGCGGGGGGATTGAAAAAGCGGCGCGAGTATAGCTCAGAGGGGGGCGTGTTTAAAGTCGGCGAAGGTCGGGCCGCGGAGGTTTGCAATCTCGCGCGGTTCGCCGCACAATAAGTTTCGTAATTTCGTCGCCTCTTCTAACCGCTTTCGACGCCGGCTGCGTGAGGCAATAAATCCCCTGATAGTTTGTGCGAGGAACGACATCATGAGCACGGAAAATGACCAGACCGGGGCGGGGCGCCACACGCTGCGCCTGGCCGACAAAGGAATGCGCGAAGTACGAGACGAAGAGCAGCCGACGGAGAAGGCCAAGCTCCCGCGCCAGTTCGTCACCTTCAGCTTCTTCCGCGCGCGGCCCGAGTGGCGCACGCTCGACGCCGAGTCGAGGTGCGGGGCGAAGCGCGAGCTGGTCGAGCTGGTCGAATCCCACAAGCGCGACCTGCTGATTAACTCCTACTCCATCGTGGGCCTGCGCGCCAACGCCGACTTCATGCTCTGGCGCATCGGCTACTCGCTCGACCCCCTGCAGGAGATGTCGGCGCGCATCAACGGCTCGGTGCTCGGTCGTTACCTCGAAGTGACGCAGTCATTCCTTTCGATGACCAAGCGCTCGATGTACATTGACAAGGACAACCCTGAGCACGTGGAAGATCGGCTCCACATCGTGCCCGGCAGGTCGAAGTACCTCTTCGTCTATCCATTCGTCAAGACCCGCAACTGGTACACGCTGCCCGTCGAGCAGCGGCAGGAGATGATGGACGAGCATATCCGCGTCGGCTCGAAGTACCGCTCCGTCAAGCTGCACACGACCTACTCGTTCGGGCTCGACGATCAGGAGTTCGTCGTCGCCTTCGAGACCGACTATCCATCGGACTTCCTCGACCTCGTGCAGGAGCTGCGCGAGACGAAGGCGAGCAGCTACACGCTGCGCGACACGCCGATGTATACCTGTCACCAGCAGCCGCTCGATGCGTGCCTCGACGCCCTCGGCTGACGCCCGCCAAGACTCAACCACGGCGCGGCGGCGCGGGAGGATTTTAACCCCCCACTTCGCCGCGCCTTTTCGTGCCCCGGCGCTGTCTCCGACCTCCATGCCGAAACACACACCGACGCTTCTGACTCTCTTCATCTTCTTCGGACTCTTGTGCCAGGGCCTCGCCGCGCAGACGGCGGCGACAGGCGGCGCGCACGCTGCCGCGTCGCTGCCGCGGCCCGAATATCTGTGGTACGAGGCGGAGAACATGCGCGGCCTCTCGACGGACGAACGCAACGAGCCGCGCCTGAACCCGGTATGGCAGAACCGCACGCGATCTGACGCGCCCGGTTGGGGCATCAACGGCCCCGGCGTTTCAGCCGAGTGGACGCAGGGCGGCGAGAGCGAGTGGAACTCTGTCGCCGCCAGCGCCGACGAGACGCGCGCCACGATTCATCAGGATATCCAAGTGCCGCGCGACGGCGAGTATCGTGTGTGGGCGCGCTACGCCGACTGGGCCGGTCGCGCGGATAACTTCGCGTTAGTCGTCCGGCAGGGCGACGCGGTCGTCTTTCGACACGAGTTCGGCGCACGAGATGTCGTTGACCCGCACGACGAGGTAAGCATGTACTGGGGCTGGGCATTCATCTGGGACGGCTCGCCCAAAGTCGCTCTGAAGAAGGGCGCGGCTCGCGTCTCAATCGAAGTCGAGAAGGCCGCGGAAGCGCGCAGGCATGTGGACTGTGTGCTCATCACGAACGACGCCGGTTACAAGCCGGAGGGGCGGCGCAAGCCACCCTTCGCCGCGACGAGGGTCTTACAGGAGTGGGCCGAGAAGAGGCCGCAGCTCGCGCCGCTTCTCGAAAGAGATTCGCAGGCCGCGCAGACGAGTCCGCTCTGGCGGCGACCGCCCATCGCCGGACGCGACTTCCTGATGCCGTGGAACATCTCAGAGAAGTTCTGGGAGATGTACGAACAGCCGACGGAGGCGCGACCGCTCTACCCGTTCCACACCGAATCGGTCGAAGCCTTCGTCGAGAAGTACAAGGGCGCGCGCGATGTCCCCATCTTCGCCTCGAAGCTGGTCGTGCCGGTCGTGCATATCAACGCGCTGCCGACACACCTGAAGGAGGGAAGCGCGTTTGTCCGCCACCTGCGCGAGACGCGCGCGCCCTTCGCCATCAACATCAACTACGGGGCGGCGAATTTCGGCGAAGCGGAAGGGCAGGCGGCGCTGAAGCTTCTGACGGGCGAGTTCGGCGGGCAGTTCCTCGGCTGGATTTCGGGCGAGAGCATCGGTCACGTCTACCCGCAGGTCGCCACGTCTCTGACGCTCAAGCCCGAGATGTCGCGCGCCGAGATGCTCGAAGCCTACCGCGCGACTTACACACGCGAGCTGGAGCGGAAGTGGGCCGCGACGTTTCACGCCCCGGCGGGCGCGATGTGGGACAAGCTGATCCCGGCTCAATCAACTTCGAGCACGACCTACGCGCACGCGCTCGGCAGGTGGGGCACGAAAATTATCGGCATGGAGACCGCCGCCGTGCAGCCGGGGACGGCGATGCGCATCGCCTTCACGCGCGGCGCGGCGCGGCAGATGGGCGGCAGCTTCCTCTACTACCACGCGCCGAACTTCGGCGACACCGCGACGACCTTCACCGACACGCAGAACTTCGCCGGCCCCGCGCACTTCTTCCACTCGCGCTACGGCGTGACGATGGGGCCTTCGCTCTCTTGGTATCGAAAAAATTATTACCTCTACTACATGGCGGGCGCATCGGCCATCTACCTCGAACAGGGCTTCGACCAGTTTTTCAAGCCGGGGCCGGGCGCGCACCCCTTCCAACTGAACCCGCTCGGGCGCATCACCGACGAGTTTATGCGCTTCGCCGAGAAGCACGCGGAGCGCGGCACGCCCTACACGCCCGTCGCCTTCCTGCTCGACCCGGCGCACGGCTTCGAGATGACCGACTATCCGCACCTCCCCTTCGGCGTCTCGCCGCTTGACCGCAGCGACCGCGCGCTGCGCGAGCTGTTCGGCGCGGCCTTTCATCCCATGCCCGTGGTCGAGGGCGAGCCTGCGACCGCCGACCGACAGGCCTTCGTCAACGGCGTCTTCGGGGACATCTTCGACGTGCTGGTCGCCTCCGAGGCGCACGCCGGGGCCGTCGAAGCTTACCGCGCGCTCGTCGTCGGGGGGCGCATCGGGTGGTCGCCCTCATGGGCCGCGCGGCTTGGGGATTACGCACGCAAAGGGGGAACCGTCGTCTTGAATGCGGCGCAGGTGAAGGGACTACCCGCTGACCTGCTCGGCGTGCGGCTGCTCAACGCGAAGAGCGAAGGCGACGGCGCGAGCTGCCTTTCGCCGGGCGAATCGCCGGTTGATCTGTCGGGGCAGATGTTTCAATACGAGCGCGTCGAGGCGCGCGGGGCGGAGGTGCTCATCAAGTCAGCGTCGGGCGATCCACTGGTGACGGTCAACCGCGTCGGGAGGGGCCGCGTCGTCTTCTGCGCCGTCCCCGACCTGCTCGGGCTCGACGAGCGCCTGACGCCGGTCGCCGCGCACATGCTCTCGCACCTCTTCGCGGACGCCGCGCCCGTCAGCGTGAGTGGCGACATCGAGTACCTCCTCAACCGGACGGGGCGCGGCTGGGTCGTGACGCTCATCAACAACCGCGGCGTCTACAAGCAGCAGCAGGGAATGGCGCAGGTCAATCGCGACGAGTACGTGGACGTGGCGCTCGAACTTCGGGGCGCGTCTGTTGAGGGCGCGTCCGAGTGGACTGAGGGCGGGACAATCGAAGTCGAGCGCGGCGCGAGCGGGTCGCGCGTGCGTGTCCGCGTGCCGCCGGGCGGCATTCGCATCGTCGAGCTTCTGGCGGGCAAATGAATTGCTTTTTCCCGAAACATTCTTTTAGGATAGCGCGGCTTGGCAGCGAGGTATTCGCGCTACCGTGGGGCGCGGCGTCGCCGTATTAACTAAAGGGGCAGACGACATGAGGGTCGCACGTCACTATCTCATCAGCGGGGAAGTGCAGGGCGTCGGATTCCGCTTCTTCGCGCAGCGCGTCGCCGCACGCCATCAGGTCGTGGGCCACGTGCGTAACCTCGAAGACGGACGCGTCGAAGTGCTTGGCGAGGGCTTGCCCGAAAGCCTCGAAGGATTCAAGCACGACCTCGCCGCCGGCCCCTTGATGGCGCGCGTCGAACAGGTCGAAGAGGTCAGCATCGAGCCGACCGGCCACTACACGGCATTCCGCATCGAAAGGTGAAAAAAAGCGTTCAGCTTTTAGCTCTCAGCTTTTAGCTTTTTGTCTCTGGCTGACAGCTAACAGCTAACAGCTAACAGCTACACACTATGGATCAACTCAAAGCACTCATCCGCGAGGTTCCGGACTTCCCGAAGCCCGGCATTAATTTCTACGACATCACGACACTCCTCAAGCACCCGGACGGATTGCGCGGGACGGTTGACGCGCTGTGCGCGGAGTTCCGCGGCGAGCGTGTGGACACGATCATCGGCATCGAGGCGCGCGGCTTCATCTTTGCGCCCGCGATGGCCTACCATCTCGGCGCGGGCTTCGTCCCGGCGCGCAAGCCGGGCAAGCTCCCCTCCGAGTGCGCGTCCATCTCCTACGACCTCGAATACGGGCAGGACGCGCTCCAGATTCACCGCGACGCCGTCGGCTCCGGTCACCGCGTCATCATCGCCGACGACCTACTCGCCACGGGCGGGACGGCCAGCGCCGTCGTCAAACTCGTCGAGCAGCTTGGGGGCAAAGTGATCGGGCTGGCCTTCGTCGTCGAGCTGGAATTTCTGCCCGGCAGGAAGCGGCTCGAAGGCTATGACGTGCGTTCTCTGATTAAGTACCAGACCTGACCGGGGCTGGACTGCTTCGCCGCGCATCTGTTAATTTCTCTGCATTGTGCTCCCGTAGCTCAGTGGATAGAGCACCTGCCTCCTAAGCAGGGGGCCGCAGGTTCAAGTCCTGCCGGGGGCACTTCAACCATTCCCTTCGAGCATTGTCCGTCCCGCCACTTCCGTTCGTGTTCGTCCGCAAGCGGAGAGGAGATTCGACATGACAACGATTCTGGTCATTATTCTGGTCCTTCTGCTCGTCGGCGCTGTCCCTTCGTGGCCTCACAGCCGGGGCTGGGGCTATTACCCGAGCGGGCTGCTCGGCATCGTCCTGCTCATCGTCGTCATCCTGCTGTTGATGGGACGCATCTGAGGGCCGGGCCGAAGGGCCTCGCGCGTCGTCGAGGATTTTCAACAGATCAATCGCCCGTTAACCTTTGAGCCGCCGCGAGTCCTTAGCGCGGACTCGCCGGGGGTGCGCGAATCGTCCGAGCATTTCTTTTGCGACAATAAGATTAACCCGTCCGAGCGTGCAGACCGGCCTTGAGCATGGGGCCGTGGCTTTGGGGTTGACGACGATGACGCAGAGACCACTTCTCATCGGCGGAAATTGGCGCACGACCGCGAGCTCTCAAGCGGTGCGTTCGCCATTCAGCGGCGACGAAATCGCGCGCTTCTCCGTGGCCTCAGACGCCGAAGTAGAAGAGGCGGTCGCGTCCGCGGTCGCGGCTGCCGCCGAGCTGCGCGAGGTGCCGCGTTATCAACTGGCCGATTCCCTGCGACGCATCGCGGACGGGATTCGCGCGCGGTCCGAAGAGTTCGCGCGAACGATTGCAATCGAAGCGGGTAAGCCAATCAAGGCCTCGCGCGGGGAAGCCGAGCGCGCCGTCGCGACTTTCATCTACGCCTCGGAAGAGGCGCGGCGGTTCGCGGGCGAGACCATCCCGCTCGACGGGCAGGCGACGGGCGCGGGCCGCATCGGCTGGACTGAGCGTTTCCCGCGCGGCGTCGTCTTCGGCATCACGCCCTTCAACTTCCCGCTCAACCTCGTCGCGCACAAGGTCGCGCCCGCGCTCGCCTCGCGAAACGCCATTATCGTCAAGCCGAGCCCGCGCACGCCGCTCACGAGCTTCCTGCTCGGCGAGGTCTTCCTCGATTCGGGGCTCCCGAAGTCGGCGCTGCAAGTCGTCCCGATGGAGATTGAGACGATTGACGTGGTGCTGCGCGACGAGCGTGTGGCGATGCTCTCTTTCACCGGCAGCGCGGAGGTCGGCTGGCGTCTGCGCGAGCGCGCCGCGCGTAAGATGGTCACGCTCGAACTCGGAGGCAACGCCCCCGTCATCGTCGACGAGACGGCGGACGTGCCGTTCGCCGCCGAGCGCACGGCGCTGGCCGCGTTCGCCTATGCGGGGCAGGTCTGCATCTCCGCGCAGCGCGTTCTCATTCACGAGCGCGTGGCCGAAGTCTTCACGGAGGCGTTCGTCGCCCGCGCCCGGAGTCTCCGCGCGGGTGACCCGCTCGACGAGGCGACCGAGCTATCCGTGATGATTGACGAGGCGGCGGCGAAGCGCGCCGAGGGCTGGATCGAGGAGGCGGTGGGCGCGGGCGCGCGGCTGCTCTGCGGCGGGGCCCGGCGCGGCTCTCTGCTCGAAGCCACGGTGCTCACTGATGTCCACAGCGAGATGCGCGTCTGCTCCGAAGAGGTCTTCGCGCCCATCGCGACCATCCAGACCTTCGGCGATTACGAAGGCGCGCTCGACGAAGCCAACAATACCCGCTACGGGCTTCAGGCCGGCGTCTTCACACGCGACATGGGCCGCGCGCTGCGGGCGTTTCGGAGGCTCGAAGTCGGCGGCGTGATGATTAACGACGCGCCCGCCTTTCGCGTGGACAACATGCCTTACGGCGGCATCAAGCAGTCTGGCGCGGGCCGTGAAGGCGTCCGCTACGCGATGGAGGAGATGACCGAGCCGCGACTGATCGTGATTGACCCGCGACAGTGAGCAGTGAGCAGTGAGCATTAAGCAGTGAGCAGTGAGCAGTCAAGACCGTTCAGCCGTCTTGACTGCTCACTGCTCACTGCTCATTGCTCACTGCTTTCAACCGTTCGGCAACTGGCGCGGTCGTGGCGGAGAGGGGTTTTCATCATCGCGCCCGCGGCGCTCGCTCGTGTCGGAGAGCATCTCTTTGATCGCGCCGATGCTGGAGAGCATCGCGGAAGTCTCGACCGGCATGAAGATGACCTTCGAGTTCTGGCCGCGCGACATCTCCTTGAGACTCTCGATGTAGCGTTGGGTGATGAGGTACTGAGCGGGGTTGCCGTGGTCGAGGATAACGCGCGCGACCTGCGAGATGGCCTCGGACTCGGCCTCGGCGTTGCGCAGGCGGGCCTGCGCCGCGCCCTCGGCTTGCAGGATGGCGGACTGTTTCTCGCCCTCGGCGCGTGTCACGGCGGCCTGCTTCTCGCCCTCGGCGCGGGTGATGGCGGCCTGCTTGTCGCCCTCGGCCTGGAGCACGAGCGCGCGCCGGTTCCGCTCCGCCGTCATCTGCTTCTCCATCGTGAGGCGCACGTCCTCGGGCGGGGTGATGTTCTTCACGTCCACGCGCGTCACCTTGACGCCCCACTTGTCAGTCGCCTCGTCGAGGATGACCCGAAGCTTGCCGTTGATCTGGTCACGCGAAGAGAGCGTATGATCCAAATCCATCTCGCCCATCACGGCGCGCATTCCCGTGATGGTCAACTGCACGAGGCCGCCGACGAGATCGTTGACTTCGTAGACCGCCTTGATCGGGTCAGTGATCTGCCAGTAGACGACCGAGTCCACGTGAATCGTCACGTTGTCGCGGGTGATGACGGGCTGCGGCGGGAGGTCGAGGAACTGCTCGCGCAGGTCAATCGAAGTCAGTCCGGGCCGCACGCTCGACCAGTAGACTCCGCGCGACTTGTCGAGGAATGGGATGAGGACGTTGAGGCCGCTCGCGGCCACGCGGTTGAAGCGGCCCAGCCGTTCGATGAGCAGGACGGTTGACTGCGGCACGATTCTGATCGTCTTGACTGCGACGACCAGCGCGGCGATGCCGATGAAGAGGAAGAAAAAAAGGATTCCGAATTCCATAAGGGCCTCCATCGAAGGGAAAGTTGAATCGCTCGTCTCAAAAACGCGGGCTGTTTCTTTCAAGCGGCGGGTCAGAACACATCGTCTTAAACCGCGCCGGCGCGGGATTCATCAGGCTTGAAGTGTAAACGATTTGAAGACCTCTTCCGCCGTGCGCCGAGACTATATCGGATTCGCCCCCGCATTTGAAAGAGACTCGGGCGGGGGCCGCCAGCCGCCGAGCGCCTCTTCGACGACGCGCGCCGCCGCCAGCACGCGCGCTTCTTCAAACGGACGCCCGACAATCTGGACGCCCACGGGCAGCCCATCGTCAGTGCGCCCGGCGGGGACGCATGCCGCCGGGAGGTCGAAGACATTGTAAGCCTGTGCGTAGCCGAAGGCCTGAAAGAGTCCGAACGCTTTCCCGCCGCCCGCGAAGTGTCTGCCGGCGTCGTGCCTGAAAGCCGTGAGCGCTCCGACGGGCGCGATGATGAGCGGCGTTGTCTCCATCCAGCCCAACAGAATTGAGCGCAGGTGGTCGCGCTCCTCCCACGCGTCCATGAAGTCTTCGAGCGCCGGGGCCTCCTGTTTTGCCGACCGCGCGAGCACGGCGCGGGCCGCCGCCCCCGCCGCCGCCTCGCGGCCCTCGTAGGTCGCACAGACGATCCGCCGCGTGGCGTGCGAGAAGAGAGCGAGCCACATCTCCGTCGCCCTCTCCACGCACGGCGGGCGCTCTTCGCTCACTTGCAAGCCCGCGTCTCTCAGCGCGGATGCGGCCCCGAAGACCGCCTCCTTCGATTCTTCGCCGACGGGCACAATCCCGTCGTCCGTGTAGAAAGCGACACGCGGACTCTGTGTCGAAGCGATTAATTCCCGAAGCGTCCCGCCCCACGCGTCAGTCTCAAATCCGACGGTTGTGCCCGACAAGACACGGAAAAAAAGCGAGAGGTCTTCGACGTTGCGCGCCAGTGGCCCGAGGCTCGCGCCGAGCGCGTATGCCCCGGCCAGAGGAGGGAAGTGTCCCGCGCCGGGCACGCGCCCCGCCGTCGGCTTGAGCCCCGCGACGCCGCAGAAGTGCGCGGGGATGCGAATCGAACCCGCGAGGTCGCTCCCCAGACTCCCCGCCGCAAGGCACGCGCCGACCGCCGCCGCGCACCCGCCGCTCGAACCTCCGGGCGTGCGCGAGAGATCGAAAGGATTGTTCGTGCGCCCGAAGACGGGATTGTCGGTCGTGTAGTCGAGCGCCACCTCGGAGGCGTTCGTCTTCCCCAGAATGATCGCCCCCGCCGCGCGCAGACGCCCGACCGCCGGGGCGTCCGCGCCGGGCACATAATTCTCGCGCGCCTTCGACCCACCGGTCGCGCGCAAGCGCCGCACGTCAATCGTGTCCTTGACGGTCATGGGCACGCCGCACAGCGCGCCTGTCTCACCCCCGCGCATGACCGCCGCCTCCGCCTCTCGCGCGCGTTCGAGCGCGTCGGGCGCGAGCGTGACGACCGAATTCAAATCCGGATTGAGTCTCTCGATGCGCTTGAGATACGCCTCGACGACCTCGACCGGCGAGACTTCGCGGCGACGTATCAGGTCGGCCAGACGAGTTGCCGAGAATGTGGTCAGTTCGTCGTTCACGGTCTTTCAGCAAAAAAAATCAAGCTTGTGAGCCCCGTCAGGGGCGAAAGAATTTGGCCCACGGCGTCAGCCGTGGGAGAGACGTCATGAAGATTCGGGAAGCCCCGTGAGGGGCGAAAGAAATTCAACATGCTTTTTCTGGGACTCGATTTTCTTTCGCCCCTCCGGGGCTCTAATCCTTCACCGATTGCTTTCCCACGGCAGACGTCGTGGGCTAAATTCTTTCGCCCCTGTCGGGGCTCGAAGATTCAACTGTGAACTGTTGAACCTTGAACTATTTCGCCAACAGCTCGATGAATTTCTGCGCCGCCGTTCCGAGGGCGCGGTCGCTGCGGTAGATGACGCCGACCGAGCGTTTCCATTCCGCCTCGGCGAGCTGGACGACGACGAGCTGGCCCGTGCGCTGCTCGTCGAGCACGGAGGGGCGCGGGACGATGGCGATGCCGAGGCCGACTTCGACGGCCCGCTTGATCGTCTCGATGTTGTCGAACTCGGCGACGCGCTGGACGGTGACGCCGTGCGAGCGGAGGATGCGGTCGGTGGCGCGCCGCGTCGGGATATCGCGCTCGAAGAGAACAAAGTTCTGCCCCTGAAGTTCGGTTGCGGCGAGCTTCTTCCGCTTGGCGAAGGCGTGGCCGGGCGGGCAGATGAGGACGAGCCGGTCGCCGCCAAGCGGCACGACTTCGAGGCCGCGCGTGCGCTCCGGAAAGGCGACCACGCCGAGTTCGATTGCGCCGCTCAGGACATCGCGCACGATGCGCGTCGTGCGGCTGTATTCGAGGTCAATCTTGGCCTGCGGGTAGCTCGTCATAAACTGTCGGACGACGGGCGGCAGCTCGTGCAGTCCGACGCTGTAGACGGTCGCCACGCGCACCGTCCCGCTCACCGTCCCCGTGAGATGGCGCATGTTCTCTTCGAGCTGCGAGTAGGCGCGCAAGACCTCGCGACAGGACTCGAAGAAAGCCTCGCCCGCGGGCGTCAGGTGCAGATCGCGCCGCCCACGGACGCGCTCAAGGAGACGTCGCTTGAATCTCTCTTCGAGCGAGCGCACCTGCTGGCTGACCGCCGACTGCGTGACGAAGTTGCGCTCCGCCGCCTGCGAAAAGCTCCGCGTCTCGACCAGATCGCAGAAGATTTTGAGCGATTCGATTTGCAATCCGTTTATAAGTATCCTTCATCAAGCTCTTCAGTATTTTTCATTTTACCTTATCAGCGGCTCAAGCTACACTCCGGCATTACCAAACGACAAAACAAACGGGCAGGCTCGGAGCGGGTGCGGCGGCGGCGGCGGCGGCGGCGCGGTGTGAGGGCGCGGGGCGGCCTGCACTTTGCGGGCGGGTGATTGCTTTTCCGCCGGGCGTCGCTATAATCATGGCCGCTCAAAACAATTTCCACCCCTGACGCGCTCCGCGAAGCGAGCGCCGTGCCTGCCGGAAGAGTGAATTTTTCTTCCCTCGGCGAAGGAGAGATAATTCCGCCATGGCCGTTCGTCTGAGCAGAACATTCGTCCTGCGCAAACT
>JAIVJM010000317.1 GCA_020199995.1 Acidobacteriota bacterium
CACCTCGGGTGCACGCCCGACTGGAAGGCGAGCGAGAATAAGTTCAAGTGCCCCTGTCACGGGAGCGGCTACGACAGCGAGGGTGACGCCTTCGAGGGCCCCGCGCCGCGCCCGATGGACAGGGCCGAAATCAGCCTCGACGCCGAAGGTCAGCTCGTCGTCAACAAGGGACGGCTCTACACATGGCCGAAGGGCGGCGTGAACCAGTTCGACGACGACGGGGCGTTCATCCGCACGTAAAAATCAAGGGGCGTACTATTCAAGGGGGGCAAGCGGGTTCGGCGTTCTCGGCAATCTGGAAAAAGTTGCGCTGACGGGGGAAGGAGCTTATGGAGCCTGAACGTCCCGAAGGGAATGACGGCAAGCAGCAGGGCTTGGCGGGCAGGGGAGCGGGCCTTTTGGTGAAGGCGCGTGAGCAGGGCATGGCGCTCAAGGAGCGCGCCGAGGCCGAGGCCAAGACTTACAAAGACCCGCAACAGACGCAGCTCTGGAAGTCGATCTTCCGCGTCTCGCACGACCGCTCCGACCCGCGCAACCGCTCGCTCTCGATCCTCTCGAACGTCTTTCTCCACCTCCACCCGGCGAAGATCAACCGCGACGCCGTGCGCTACGGCTTCACGTGGGGGATGGGCGGCATCACCTTCTACCTCTTCATCGTCCTGACCTTCACGGGCGTGCTTTTGATGTTCTACTACCACCCGACGAAGATTCAGGCGTTCCGCGACATCCTCTATCTCGAACACGACGTCCCCTTCGGGAAACTCCTCCGCAACATGCACCGCTGGGCGGCGCACCTGATGGTCATTACGACTTGGCTCCACATGCTGCGCGTCGTGATGACGGGCTCTTACAAGCGCCCGCGCGAGTTCAACTGGTGCGTCGGAGTCGTCCTGCTGGTGCTGACACTCCTGCTCTCATTCACTGGATACCTGCTGCCGGACGACCAGCTCGGCTTCTGGGCGGTGACGGTCGGGACGAACATGGCGCGCGCCACGCCGATGTTCGGCAGCGAAGGCCCCTTCGGCCCGCAGCTCGGCATGACCCCTTTCAACGACGTGCGCTTCGGACTGCTCGGCGGCTCTATCGTAGACTCGAACGCACTGCTCCGCTCCTACATCTGGCACTGCATCGGCATCCCGCTCGTGGCCTCAATCTTTATGGCCGTCCACTTCTGGCGCATCCGCAAAGACGGCGGCATCTCCGGCCCCGCGCCCGTGATGTTGGAGACCGAGATGAAAGCGGTGAAGAAGTGATGAGTGACGAGAGATAAGTGATAAGAAAAGACGCGTTTCCTTTCTCATCACTCATTACTTATCACTCATCACTGAGGTTCTAAAATGGACTGGCATCAACTCTGGAAGATCACGTCCACGCCGGACAATATACCCATCGTCGCGATGCTGTTCCTCGTGCCGTTCTTCATGTGGCTGGGGCTCAAGCAGGCGCGCCGGAACGACGATCTCATCGAAGAGCTGGAAGGCGACCCGCAGCTCGCCAAGACTCACCACCGCAAGACCGAGCCGTGGCGGCCCGGTTGGGCGCGCGAGCTTCACGTGTGGCCTTATCTGGTGCGCGTCGAGTTTTTGGCGGCGGTGATCGTGACGGTCATCCTCTTCGTCTGGTCCATCACGCTCGACGCGCCACTCGAAGAGCCCGCCAACCCGAACCTCACGATGAACCCCTCGAAAGCGCCGTGGTACTTCCTTGGCCTTCAGGAGATGCTCGTCTACTTCGACCCATGGATCGCGGGCGTCGTGATGCCTTCGCTCATCATGGTCGGGTTGATGGTCTTCCCCTACGTGGACTCGAACCCTCTGGGCAACGGCTATTACACGTGGAAGCAGCGCAAGTTCGCGCTCGGCATGTTCGGCATCGGCTGGATCACATGGATTCTGCTCATCATCATCGGCACGTTCATCCGGGGGCCGGGCTGGATTTGGTTCTGGCCGGGGCAGACGTGGGACCACAACGCCGTCGTCTTCGACAAGAACCGCGACCTGCACGAGCTGCTGGGAATCACGAGCGCGCCCTTGAAGTTCATCTTCGGCATGATGGTCGTCGGACTTTTCTTCGTCCTCTGCGGGCTGCTGCTGCACTGGCTGATGACGCGCAACGATTTCGAGAAGAAGCTGCTCGAGCGCACGAGCCTTCTCCAGTACATGACTTTCCAGTTCTTCGCCATCACGGTGCTCTTCGCCCTTCCGGCGAAGCTCATCCTGCGGCTGGCTTTCAACATCAAGTACGTGTGGGTCACTCCGTGGTTCAACATCTGAGGCGCTTCCTTAGCGGAGGATAAGTAAGACGTGGCCGAGACTCCTGAGACCGACAAACTCGCCAAGGCGGAGCCCGTTGGGCCTGCGCCCGACCCCATCACGAGCCGTTCGTCGAGCGGCGTCCTGCTCGTCTGCGCGCTGCTCCTCACAGGCTCGCTCGTCTGGGCGCTCTGGGACGAAGTCTACGCGATGCGTCCGTGGAAGGGTTACCAGCAGTCCTTCGCCAAGCGCTACGACCGCTATCTCAAGAGGATCAAGGCGAAGGGCTTCAAGACCGAGAAGGAGGTCAGGCAGAGCGACGCCTACCGCCAGCTCGACGATGAGGCGAAGGCCGCGCGCGCCGAGGTTCAGCCGGAGGTTGACTTGATCAATCGCCGCGTCAAGGTCATCGACCAGAAGCTCGCGGCCATCACGGACGAGTTCCAGAACCGGCGCGGCCACATCACCGTCGCCAACTATGAGGTCGAGAACTCGGACGAGGACGAGAAGGCGAAGCTCCGGCGCAAGGTCGAAGAGCTGAAGAGCGAGAAGGCCGAGATCGCGATGCCGCGTGACGACGGCTCGGGCGAGGTCGAAAAGCAGAAGCTCAACTTCGTCGAGATCGAGGAGCGCTACAACGGCCTCAAGGACGAGAAGGGCCGTCTGCTGGCCCAGAGCGGCGAGCTTCTGAAGCCAGCCTCTGAGCTGGAAAAAAAGCGCGACGAGTATCTCAAGGATAACGTCACCGAAATCACCGACCAGCAGGTCAGGCTCTTGCAGGGCAAGACTAAAAACTTCGACTTTGGTCTCCGGCAGGTCAACGTCACGTCCGGCGACATCGTCGATCGTTGCGAGACGTGCCACCTCGGCACGCGCGAGCCCATCAGGATCACGGCCTCCGACATGATGCCCAAAGGTCGAAAGCCCGACCGTCTCGCCCGAGCCTTCACGAGCCACCCGAGCAAGGAACTCCTGCAAATCCACGACCCCGAGAAGTTCGGCTGCGCGAGCTGTCACTGGGGCAACGGTCGCGCCACCACCACGATTGAGAAGGGGCACGGACGTCACCGCTTCTGGCTCCACCCGCTCTTCGCCCGCGAGAACATGGAGGCGGGCTGCAACCAGTGCCACTCGAACGATCGGGTCTTGCAGGGCGCGCCGACGCTCACCAAAGGCAAAGACCTTTTCTACGAGCGCGGCTGCGTCGGCTGCCACCGCTACGAGGGCTTCGACCGCGAGTCCGACGCCTTGAGCTCGACGCGCCAGCTCCTCAAGCAGCTCGAAGACTCGCGCGCGCCGAATCCTTAGTCGTCACCAACAGCCAGCTCGAAGCGCGCATCGCGCAGCTCGACACGCAGACGCGCTATCTCATGCAGGACCAGAAGAAGGTCGGGCCGAACCTCAAGGACGTGCGCCTCAAGCTCCGCAAGGAATGGATTCCCGAATGGCTCAGAGACCCGCAGGCGTTCCGCCCCGGCACGAAGATGCCGACCTTCTGGTATCTCTCCGGCGAGAAGAATCACCTCGTCCCTTCGGCGACGCAGGACGACGAGCGCAAGGCCATCTCCGCCTACCTCTGGCAAACGGCCTACGACGGGCGGATGCCCACGCAGCCGCGCGGCGACGCCGCCCGCGGCGACGAGCTCTTCAAGACGACGGGCTGCCTGGCCTGCCACTCAATCGGCGAGGGCGAGCAGAAAGCCGGGGGCGAGTTCGCGGCCAACCTGACGCGGCTCGGGCAGAAGGCGAACTACGATTACATCGTGCGCTGGGTGCATAATCCGCGCGAACGCTGGGCCCCATACTGCCCGAAAGAGAAGAAAGACATTTCGCCAGAGGACTACCGCAAAGCCGGCAAGCCCTTCGTCTTCGACACCGCCGCGCACTCGAAGTGCCCGAACGACGGCGCCGAGCTTCAGGTGCAGAACATGACGGTGATGCCGAACTTCCGCCTCTCCGATCAGGACGCGCGCGACATCGCCACCTACCTCGTCTCGCTCAACCCCGAAGCCTCGTATCCGGAAGCCTCGTACATGGACGACCCCCGTTTGAAGGACAAAGGGCACTCGCTCATCAAGCAGTACGGCTGCGCCGGGTGTCACGAAATCCGCGGCTTCGAGGAGGAGCAGCGTGTCGGCAAGGAGCTGACG
>JAIVJM010000207.1 GCA_020199995.1 Acidobacteriota bacterium
ACTGGTGGCAGGTTTGAGGCATGTAACTCAAACTTGCCATTTGGTTTGTAAGCGTTAACGAATGTCCAAAAGAATTGTCGAAAGTTACCGGCGCAAGCTCGCGACCGAAGAAGGGTGGAGGCTGAAGCGCGGGGCGCGACTGCGCGTCGCCTTGTGCTACCCGAACGTCTACCGCGTGGGGATGGCGAACCTCGGGTTCCAGTCCGTCTACGAAATTTTCAATAACATCCCCGAAGTCTCCTGTGAGCGCGTCTTCCTGCCCGATGACGAAGAGCTGCGCGAGTACGAGAAGTCGGGCGGGCCGCTGCTGTCGCTCGAATCGCAGACGCCCCTGCGCGACTTCGACCTCGTGGCCTTCTCAGTCTCGTTCGAGACCGATTACTACAACGTGGCGCGCATGCTGCGCTTCGCCCGCGTGCCCCTCTGGTCGCGCGAGCGTACTCACCACGACCCGCTCGTTCTGATGGGCGGCGCGGCCTCTTTCCTCAACCCCGAACCCATCGCCGACTTCACCGACGTGATCGCCGTCGGCGAGGGCGAGGTGCTGGCCCCCAAAGTCATTGACCTCCTCTTCGAGAACTCGGACGAGGGCGGCACGAAGGAAGAATTACTGCTCAAGCTCGCGCGCGTCGGGCGCGGCTTCTACGTCCCCTCGCTCTACGAGGTGACGTACAAACCGGACGGGACGATTGAGGCTTACGCGCCGAAGGCCGAAGGAGTGCCGGCGCGCGTCGGGCGGACGCTGGCGGCGGAGAACCCGAAGGAAGGAAGCCTCAGGCGCGCGATGAGGCGGGGCGATGCGGAAGTGGTCGAGCGACTGAAATCGTCTGAGGTCTTCGCGCCCTCGACCGTCATCTGGGCTCCGGAGGCCGAGATGGGCGAGCGCTTCCTCATCGAGATTTCGCGCGGCTGCTCGCAGGGGTGTCGCTTCTGCTGGGCAGGCTTCAACTACTGGCCGCCGCGCGTCGTGCCCGCGCGCGATGTGCTTCAGAAGGCCGCCGCGTGGCGCGCGAAGACCGACAAGATCGGACTCGTCTCGACCGCCGTCTGCGACCACCCGGAGATCAGCGAAATCCTCTCGGGCCTGCGCGAGATGGACTATAAAATCTCCGTCTCTTCATTAAGGCTCGACCAGATCGAGGACGAGCTGCTCGACGCGCTCGTCGCCTCGGGCGACCAGCAGATCGCCGTCGCTCCCGAGACCGGCTCCGACCGCCTGCGTAAAGTTATCAACAAGAATCTGACGAATGACGAAATCGTGGACATCTGCGGCGCGGTCTTCGACCGCGGGATGCTGACGGTCAAGCTCTACCTCATGGCGGGCCTCCCGACCGAAACCGACGAAGACCTCGAAGAGATGGTCGTGCTCGTCGAGCGCATCAAGGACAGGATGCTCGAAGCGGGTAAGCGCTTCGGTCGCGCGGGCAAAATCATCCCGGCCTTAAACGGCTTCGTGCCGAAGCCGAACACGCCTTTCCAGTGGGAGCCGATCTGCGAGGAGCGCGAGCTCAAGCGTCGCCTCAAATGGCTCTCGAAGAATCTGGCGCGCATCCCGAACGTCGAGGTGAGAGTGATGTCGGCGCGCATCGCACACGAGCAGGCGCTCTTCTCTTCCGGCGACCGCCATACGGCGCGCGTCATCGAAGCCATGACGCGACACCGCGGCGATCTCTCGGCGGCGCTGCGCGAAACAAGCATTGACCCTGACTTCTACACACGCCGCGCACGCGACTACAGCGAGTTTCTGCCCTGGGAGATCGTGGACGCGGGGCTCTCGCGCGACTTCATGGAGCAGGAGCACACGCGCGCGCAAATCGCCCGCTCGACCGCGCCCTGCCCGTCCGTTGATACCTGCACGCGCTGCGGCGTCTGCCCGACGACGTGGCTCGCCGACGCGCCCGCCGCGCTGGTGCAGCTGCAGGGGCGTGCGGCAGCGGCGGCCTGAAGAAGAAATGATGAATGCGGAATGGTGAATGATGAATAAGAAGCAAGTCGTCTTCTTATTCATCATTCACCATTCCGCATTCATCATTCAGTGCGCTATTTCGGGTTGATGAAGCCGCTGCTTTTGGCCGTGTGATCGAATTGATATTCGTAGAGGAAGCCGGGCATCTCGACGGGGCGCATCCACTGGACACGCGCGACGATCTGCCCCTCGACGTTCTGCACGTTGATTTTCGTCTCCGGCGGCAGGTCGTACTCGCGCCCGGCAGCGCGCAACTGCGACTCGACCCATTCGACGGTCTGCCCCGGCGGGTAGACGGCCCGGTTCACCGTCTCCTGCATGTAGTCTTTAAATTTGAAAGCGTTGTAAGCGACCGGCGCGTACTGGTAGACGGCGTACCCGACCAGCGCAATGAAGGCGATGACGAACAAGAAGTTAAGACGCGCGCCGCCGCTTTCGCCCCGGCTGCGCGGCCTCGGGAGTCGCTCGTATGACACTCTCATATGGGGTTCCCTTGTAACATTAGGAGGTGTTACTGCGAGTCGAGCGCGGCGCGGATTGACGTGCGCACGGCGCGCTCGGAGACGTCCCTTCCATCCACGACGCGCGCCCGCCCGAGACTTTCGAGGAGCACCCACCGGATGCGTCCCCCCACCGACTTTTTATCGTTACGAAGCGCGAGCGAAATAGTTTTGGCGTCGAGATCGGAGGCTCGCGGCAGGGAGCCTGCGAGCCGCACCGCTTCGCGCAGGTATTCTAACTCCGTTTGTTCGAGCAATCCTAGCCTGAAGGAAATCTCCGCGGCGGCGATCATCCCGTAGCCGACGGCCTCGCCATGGCGGAAGCGCCGGTAGTGCGTGACCGCTTCGAGCGCGTGGCCGATGGTGTGACCGAAGTTCAGGATGCGTCGTGAGCGCGCGTCGGTGCGCCCAACCTCTTCGCGCTCGTCGCCCGCGACGATGCCCGCCTTGAAAGCGCACTGCGCCGCGATGAGCCGCGCGAGTTCCTCTTCACGCTCCGCGCCACCGTCAATCGTCGCCGCCCCACGCCCTCCGGCGCCGAGGAATCTTCGCGTCCGGGTGAATAGTTTGCGGTCGCCCGCCGCGCCCTGCTTGATGGCCTCGCACCATCCGGCGGTCAGCTCGCGGCGCGGGAGCGTCCGCAGGCATTCCGTGTCAACCACGACGGCGCGCGGGTGGTGAAACGCCCCGACGAGGTTCTTGCCTTCGGGCGTGTTGACGCCGGTCTTGCCGCCCACCGAAGAGTCTATCTGCGCGAGCAGCGTCGTCGGAACCTGCACGAACGAGACGCCACGCAGGTAGACCGCCGCCGCGAAGCCCGCGAGGTCGCCGACCACGCCCCCGCCGAGCGCCACGACCGCGTCGCCCCTCTCCAGGCGGCACTCCGACAAAAAGCGTAGAGCGCCCCCCGCCGTCCGCAGGCTCTTGTAGCGTTCGCCGTCGCCCATCAGCCAGTGCGTCACGTCGAAGCCCGCGGCGCGCAAACTACCCACTGCCCGCGCGCCGTAGAGACCGAACACGCGCCGGTTGGAGATGAGCGCCACGCGACGCGTATGATCCGCGAGGGACTCGCGCGCGACCCGCCCGAGGTCGGCGAGGAGCCCGCCGCCGATCTCAATCCGGTAGCCCTCGCGCCGCCCCGTCCGCACGACGACGCCCCGCACTTCCCTCTTTTCACTCATCGCCATTATTCACCGCCGCGATCAATTCTTCCGCCAGAAGCTCGAAGCTCAACTCGCCGCCCCACACCAGCCGCGCCAGCTCTTTGACCGAATAGCGCGAGGCCGTGTTCCAGAGGTCTCTCAGCTCGTCGCCCGCGGCGCGCGAAGCATACCAGCGCCGCCCGTGACGCGAGCGCAGGTGTTCGGCCAGCCCCGCCGCGAAGAGCCGCGCGCGCAGCCGGGTCGGCGCGGCGAAACCCTCTTCGGCGTCGAGCAAATGCGTCGCCGCCTCGTAACTGAACCTGGTCGCTTCGGTGTGCAGCGCCGCGTAATTGTCGGCCAACTGCTCGGAGCGTGTGCCTCTCGCCGACGCGAGCGCCAGCGCGTGGCGTAAAGATGCGCACGCACGCCGCGCGTCGTGCAGCTCGACGAGCGCCAAGCGGGCCGCCACCTCGCGCGCCTCAGTCGCGCGCATCGCACGGCGCTCGCCGAGCCACACGGCGTCGCCAAAGAGCCCGGAGAAGAGAGCCGCGTGCCCTTCGTTTGTCGCGTCGTCGGGGGCGTAGACGAACTCAGGATAGCGCGCCGCCGTGTCGCGCGAGGCCCACGCTAGAGCCTGCGCGCGCGCGCCTTCGTGAAAGCTCGAACGCTGCCAGACGGCCCCGCCCTGCGCCGCGCCGACGACGAGGCGCACGTCCTCCGGCGGGGCGACTGCGAAGCATGCCGGGCGCGGATTTTTCGACGGACGCGCGTGGTCGTCGAGCTGCAGGTTCGGTTGCGCTTCGAGACGGATGCCGAGCCCCGCCAGCGTCTCGGCGTAAAGCGCGCGGAAGCTCTGCCCTTTGAAATGGGCGTCGAGATGCGCGGCGCGTCTGAAGAAGAGCCCGTCGGCGTAGTGCAAAGCACCCGACGCGGGCGTGAGTATCGAGCGCGTCGCCCAACGCGAAAGCCCCGACATGTAGGCCCGCGCGGTGCGTTCCAGAAACCACTCAGCCTCGGCGGCGAAGCTCTCCAGACTCACGCGGGCGACGCTCTCGTGCAGCGCAAGCTTGCCGTCGAAGCCGAGCGCGCTGGCCGCTTCGTCCAACAACTCAAGGCGTGCTGCGCGCAGGTCATCGCAGCGTCGCACCTCTTCGAGCCAGCGCGCGGCGAGTTCGCGGCGGCGCCAAGCGTCGCTCTCGGCGGCGATCAGTTCCGGCGCGTCCCGCGCCGCGAGCTTTCGCCCCTCCCAGTCGAACCGCGCCGAATCCACGCAGCGCTTCAACTCCTCACAAACGTCGCTCGCGTGTACCTCGAGGTATTTGAGACGCGCCGCGCCGGCGAGGGCATGCAGCGCCGTGCGCTCCGTCTCAAACTGCTCGGGCGTTTCCGTATGCGCGTGGCGCAGGTCGTCTATCGCCTCTTGAGTCCAGAGGTCGGCGTATCGTTCCTCGATGGGCTTTAATTCCGGCTGCGGTTCGAGGCCGGCGTGGCGGCTGAAACGCGCGCGTTCGAGCGCGGAGCGGTAGGCGGCGTAGTCGCGTCGGTATTCACTTGGGTCCATCTCTCCGAGAGCATAACCGATGCTCTCGTCAACGTCTAAAAGAAAGCGTTGAGTACCCAGACCGGGCGCGACGCAAGCCCGAACGTTTTCGGAGTTGATGTAGGAGATCGAAGGGGTTTGAACGGGTCGGAGAAGGTCAAAAATAAGAACGGGCGCGGCAAACTTGGGGAATGCCGCGCCCGTTCCAATGTGTGGTTACTGTCCTCACCCCAGCAACCACTGAGACGGAGGATCCACCAACCGTCTCTCTTGCCCCGCAATATACATCGCAACGATTGTGCCATGCAAGAAGAAGACCAACACCATTAAAAAGCATCGGCTTTGGCGGGTTTTTCACATTTTGCCAAATTACTTCGAGAGTAACGCGGCGATGAAAGTGTAAGTCTTACATACCCCGCCACGTATTTTTTTCTCACCGCGTCTTCATGCCGACCTTTGTCACATAACTTTCGCTTGTCTCAAAAGCGGGTAGGTTTTAATAAAAGTCACCTTAACTCCTTTTTGATAATGCTCCGCTTACGCTTCTCCATCGGCTTCCGCATCTTGAGCAGCTTTTTGTGTCGTACGTTCAGCATGATAATGAGTGATTGATGCCTTATGCCGAGCAGTCGAGCAGCCCGCGTAACGCTCCCCTCGGCCTCCTCCAAAGCCTTCCCGATTAACCTGGCTTCTAATTCATGCACCGCGCTGAAGAGGGTGAAGTTTTTATCATCGAGCTGGATGCTCGCCAGCCTCCGCATCAAGATGCGCGCACACGCCCGCAGCCGCGCGACGGTTTCCGCGTCCTGCGCGTCTTTCAGCATTTCGTCGGCGCGGCGGTAGAGGTCGTAAAGCTCTGCCTGTGGCAATGCGCGCCGCGCCCCGTGTTCTTCGATGAGCGTCAGCGCGGCAAGACCCGCGTTAGGGAGCGCGCCGGATTCTTCGGCCACCCTCACGGCCCGCCGGAGAACGTTGATGGAGCGTTCGTTGTCTCCGAGCCTCGCCCACACGACCCCTTGAGTCGTCAGCGCGTCGGCGAGGATGGCAGACCCGCCGCCCTGCTCCAGCATCTCGACCGCACGCGCGATGACCCGTCCGGCTTCCCTGTACTGCTTTTCGTCAATGAGCAAGCGCGCCCGCGTCTCGTCCACCTGCGCCAGCGACCCGGCGTCATTGAGCCTGACGAATATCACGCCCGCGCGGTCGAGGTGTTCGTGCGCCTCCTTGTAGCGCCCCATCTTGCGGAGCAAGTAGGCGAGATTGTTTTCGTTGCGGGCGCGGTAACGGTCGTGGCGTGCCTGCTCGTAATGGTGAATGGCCGCGGTGTATTCGATGATCGCCCTGTCAAGATAATCGAGGCGTCGCTCCGCAGTGCCTAAATGCCTCAGCACCAGAGCTAGATGGCAATGGAAGCCGCCTCTGAGGGTGTGGCTCACCCGTTCATCAAATATGTGAGCATATTCCCTCAGCAGGGCGAGAGCATCATGGTATCTGCCCGCCGAGAACTCGACGGTACTTAGCCGCGTGACGAATCTCGCCCGGCAGGTTGTCTCCGTGGCTCCCTCGAAGGCGTCCATAAGGAGCACGCGCGCCTCGTCATATGCGCCCTCGCGCCAGTAGCAGAGCGCGAGATCGCTACGCGCGTCCGCCGCCCTGTTCGTCTCGCCAAGCTTTTCAAGGAGCGTGACGCTCTCACTGATAAGGTCTTTCGCCGCCTCCTGCGAACCTGCCAATTGACGGCTTGCGCCTATCCAGCCCGACAGAGCGCCGACCTGGAAGAGCACTTCGGCGGCTGTCCTCTCGTCCAACCCTTCGACGTTCGGGCGCTCACCGATGCCCTGCCATAACTCCTCCAGAGCCTCACTTGCGGCCTCATACTGGCCCGTGTGGATGAGGTCTGCCGCCACCTCGCAGCGGATTAAGGCTCGCTCGTCGGCAGACAATGTGGGGTTATCTAGCCCCTTCAGACGCGCATCTGCTAAATTCATGTGAGGTAAACCTTTCCATGTGCCCGCCATTTTATGGCGGATACGAAAAGGCCGCCGCCCCTCTTCAGGAAGCGACGGTCATCCCGGCTAAAAGCCACATATAAGGAACAGAACGATGAGAAAGACACTCAGAGCCTCCGTCCTCGTGTTGACACTCTGCTGCCCTGCTTTTGCTGGCGAAATGCCTTGCCCGACTGTCGTGCCAACGCCTGAACCGGTAAGTGCCGCTCAAGAGCCGACAATGGACAGTGAGATTCAGAACCCGCAAGCGACAGACGGCTACGTACAGGACGGGTTGGCGGCCACCTTCATAGAGGTCGTGCTGAACCTGCTCGCGCTGCCGTAAGTCGCACGCCAGTCTGATCGGAATAAGCTGCTCCGTGGCGGCTAAGTGTTAGTGTGTCTGTGAGCGCCGGAGGCGGAGGGGCGCCCACGGCAAAGGAGATTAACGCCGCGTGAAGCAGAATGCAATATATTTTGCAGAACCTACTCGCGAAAGTAGGAGGGGTGGTTCAAAAATCTTATCGGTGAGGATTACCGCGTGAGTTTTGGCCCGTGCGGCTATGTGCGGAGAGTTGAGCATCCTCACCCTGTTCCATCAAGTGCAAGAAAACTATTTTAATCCGAACCGTGTGCCGGACGTCGTTAGGCCGCGCCCAGACTTTGCCTGATGACGGACGCCAGCGCGTCGGCCAGGCGCTCGATCTCGTTCTGCTCCGGCCCTTCGATCATGACGCGCGCCAAGGGCTCAGTGCCGGAATAGCGCAGCAGGAGCCGCCCGCGCGCTCCCAGCTTCGCTTCTGTGTCGCGCGCGCACCGAGCGATCTCTTCGACCTCGTTGAAGGGCGACTTCTCGCGCACGCGGACGTTGATGAGCACCTGCGGGTAACGCGTGAAGCCTTCGGTCAGCTCGTGCAGGGGCTGTCCCGTCTCGCGCATCACGCGCAGCAGGCTGAGGGCGGTGATGAGCCCGTCGCCGGCGAGGCTCACGCGGGGGAAGATGATGTGCCCGGACTGCTCGCCGCCCACCTCGGCGCCCGTGCGGAGTAGTTCTTCGAGGACGTACTTGTCGCCGACATCCGTGCGCAGCAGCTCGATGCCGCGCGAGCGCAGCGCCAGCTCCAGACCGATATTGCTCATCACGGTGGCGACCACGCGGCCCCCTCCGAGTATCCCCTGCTGCGCAAGGTGCTTCGCCAGCACCCACAGCGTTGCGTCGCCGTCAACAAGCTCCCCGCGCGCGTCAACGAAGAGGGCGCGGTCGGCGTCGCCGTCGAAGGCGACGCCGAAATGCGCGTCTTCTTCGAGCACGCGCCGCCGCAGGCCAGACATATCCAGAGACCCGCAGTCGCGGTTGATGTTGCGACCGTCGGGCGCATAGTTGATGGCGCTCACGCGCGCACCGAGCCGCGACATGAGCGCGGGGGCGAGTTCGGAGGCGGCCCCGTTCGCGCAGTCAACCACCACGCTCAGACCTTCGAGGCGAAGACCGTCGGCGACCTCCCCGGAGAGATAGTCGAGGTATCGCTCTCTCAGTTCCGCGGCGGGCGCGTCGTCGGCCTTCGTCGCGTCCGCGGACTCTTCGGCCTTCGTCGTCTCCGCCGAGCCGCCTTCATCCTTCGTCAACGCCGCGCTTTCGTTCTTCCCCCTTTCGGCGTGGATGTCGGCTTCGATCAGGCGCTCGGTGGCGTCGTCGAGCTTGCGACCCGTCGGCGAAAAAATTTTGATGCCGTTGTCGTGAAAAGGATTGTGCGAGGCGCTGACGACCACGCCGGCGTCTGCCGGCAGCATACGCGTGAGGAAGGCCACGCCCGGCGTCGTGATGACGCCCGCCGACTCGCACGAGGCCCCCGCCGCGCGCGCGCCCTCGACGAAGGCTCGTTCGATCCACGCGCCCGACTCGCGCGTGTCGCGCCCCGTGACGATGCGCGCCGCGCGCCCGTGCGCCGCCGACGAGAGGCGCGCGGCGAGCGAGCGCCCCGCCGTCCGCACCGTCGCGGCGTCGAGCGGGAAACTCCCGGCCTCGCCGCGCATCCCATCCGTCCCGAAGAGTTTTTTCATACGACAATCATAAGAGTTCAAAGTTCAAGATTCAAAGACGAACCCTCAAGTTCCCGACTTTGAACCTTGAACTCTGAACTCATCTGCTAATGGTGAATGTTTCGGGCGTGGTGGAGACGAGCTGGACGCGGCCTTGCGCTTCCTGCGGTAGCGAGAGGCGGGGCGCGGTCGCGCCGTCCTCCGTCAGCTCGACGACGACGCGGACATCCTCCGGGCGCAGCTTCTCGACCACCGAGCGGGGGCCGCGGAGCGTGACGCCGACGCTCGCGGGCTGCGGCTGCCCGCCCGCGGCGGAACGCACGGGGACGTTTACGAAGCGCCGCTCGATTGTCTCCTCGACGATCTCGACGCGCACCGCGACGTTCGGGTCGAGCGGCACGACCTTGCGGTCGGGGATGTCTATGGCGAGTTGCGGGAGCGTGAGGCTCTCCCTCTGCCCTTCGAGCGAGACGGTCTCGGTGTGCGCGCGCTCGATGGACGCGACGTGACTCTCAGGCCCACGCACGCGCACTTTGCCGGGATTGATCTGCACGTTGCCGCGCGCGAAACCATCGGGCAGACGCCCCTCGAAACGCGCCTCGACTTCCACCTCGCGGACGACGACGGGTTCGAGCCGGAGCGTGACGCTGCGCGGCGCGACCTCTACGATGTGGACGCCGACGGGCAAGTCCATAAGGACGTTCTGCCGCGTCAGTCGCGCCACGCGGTCGCCCGGCTTGAGCTGCGTGACGTCGGCGCGCGCGATGAGGTTGCGCGCATTGATTTCGGCGAGCTTCCCCTGACTGCCTTCGAGCGTCACGTCTACCTCTTCGACGGGGTCGTTGCCGATCTCGACGTTTTCGGGGAGGAAGAATTCGAGCGACACGCCACGCAGGCGCACCGTGGACGGCGCGCGCTGGCCCGTCACGCCGTACCAGAGCCCCAGCGTGATGAGCATGGCGAGCAGCTTCAGCGTCCAGTCTTCGAGGAAGAACTCGCGCAGCCACCCCCACGCCACATGCCGCGCGTCGTTGCCCCTTCTTTTCACTTCGCGGAAAGTCATGGTTAGCTTTTAGCTAGTAGCTTTGAGCGATGAGCTTTGAGCAATCAGGCGGCATTCAACATTCGGCTCGGCCTTTGTTCCGGTTTGAAGCTGAAAGCTAAACGCTCAAAGCTCATCGCTCAGGTCGTAATCACCCTGTTAGCTTCGGCCTCTCCATCGGCCTGTTTGTCATCGGCGTCGGCGTCGCGCGGCGCGGGTTCAAGCGCCTCGCGAATCGAGGCGCGCAGTTTCGTGGCGTCAAGGCCCCGCTTGATCTTCCCGCCCTGCACGAACGAGATGAGGCCCGTCTCTTCCGAGACGACGACCGCCACGGCGTCCGTGTCTTCGGTGATGCCGATGGCCGCGCGGTGACGCGTGCCGAGGTCTTTCGAGAGCATCGGGTTGAGCGTCAGGGGCAGGAAGCACGCGGCGGCGGCGACGCGGTGGCGACGGACGACGACCGCGCCGTCGTGCAAAGGCGTCGCCGGGTTGAAGATCGTGACCAGCAGGTCGTAGCTCAGCTCGGCGTCCATCTGCACGCCGCCGTCCACGACGTTGCGCAGGCCCACGGTGCGCTCGATGACGATGAGCGCGCCGGTCTTGGTCGAGGCCAGAGTCGTCGCGGCGAGCACGATCTCGTCGTAGACGCCCTCGCCGAACTGCCCGCGGTGGC
The DNA here is from genome assembly GCA_020199995.1 of Acidobacteriota bacterium. Lineage (GTDB taxonomy): Bacteria > Acidobacteriota > Blastocatellia > Pyrinomonadales > Pyrinomonadaceae > JAIVJM01. Next base: position 10,892 of record JAIVJM010000207.1, read on the forward strand.
GGAGCATGAAGGGGATGCGAAAGCGGTTGCCGAAGGTGATGAGCGCCTGCCGAATCTCGTTCTGGAAGAGGATGATGATGGCGACGCCGATGTAGAGCGGCGCGGGGCGCAGGATGAATTCGACGGTCGTGAGGTCATAGCGAGCCGCCGCCCAGTAGAGCAGCGCGAGCCCGGCGATGCCGGCGGCCATCGGCGCGGCGCGCGTCCCGCGGATGAGCTTCAAAAGCGCGTACACCAGCAGGAAGACCAGCAGGATGTCCGCCCAGTTGCGCGGCTCGCGTAGTCTTTCGAAGTAGTGGTTGTACGACTGAAGAATCATCTCAGGTTAACTGGCCTACGGTTGTTGATACGCGATTTGAAATTTCAAATTTGAATTCGGGGTCGCTTCCGCGATTCTTTCTCGAAGCAAACACGGCGAATCAAACTCACGAAAATCGGTTAGCCGAAGTGCTGGGGGATGGGCACGTCCGACCCCGGCTCGCTCTCGCGCCTCGTCTCCAGAAAGATCATGTCCACCTTCGGCTCGGCCTGCTTGATGAGTTCCTCTACTTCGTTGACGGTGCGCTCGATGTCGTCCGTCGCCAGCTCGTTGCGGAAGTTGATGTGCGCGTTGACGAGTATCTGCTTCGGAGCGAGATGCATCGTCAAAAGCTCGACCACCTCGCACACGTTCGGGTGCGAGGTGATGGCCTCGCGGATGCGTGCGAGCGACTTTGCGGTCGCCGCCTCGCCGAGCAGCAGCCCGCGCGAGGAGCGCGCCAGCACGAAGGCGACGATGGCGAGCACCACCCCGATGGTGATGGACGCGACGCCGTCCCAGTACGCGCCGTCGCCCGGCCCCGCGTGGACGTCGGTCAGGTAAATGCCGATGAAGGCGATGACGATGCCGACGAGCGCCGCCGAGTCTTCGAAGATCACGGTCTTCGCCGTCGGGTCTTTCGACTCACGCAGGTACTCGCCGAACGACAGCCCCTCGTGATGCGCCTCCTTCACCTCCTGATAAATCGCCAGCGCGATTGAACCGGCTTCGAGAACGAACGAGATGCCGAGCACCCAGTAGGCCCATTCGAGATTTTCGGGCGGGTGCGGGTGCGAGAGCTTCATGATGCCTTCGTAGATCGCATAGGTCGCGCCGACGCCGAAGATGAAGATCGCCGCGATGAACGACCAGAAGAAGCGCTCCTTGCCGTAGCCGAAGGGGTGCTTCTCGGACGCCGGGCGCTTGTAGAACCTGAGACCCAGCAGAAGGAAAACCTGGTTCGTCGTGTCCGCGAGCGAGTGCAGTGACTCGGCCATCATCCCGGAGGAGCCGGTGAAGATCGCCGCGATGAATTTGAGTACGGTGATGATACCGTTGGCGAAGAGTGCTCCGAGCACTGCCAGCATACTGTCTCCCCCAGAGTGTTGAAGTGTTACGCGTCCGCGCCGATTATGCTGGAAAAAAGGGCGTAAATCAATTCGCATGTTCGGGACGCGTGGGTGCGTGCGCCTCGCAACGAAAGCGCCTCCGGGTGTGTGGAGCCGGCGAGTCGGGCGCGGACATGCTGCGGGGTTTGTGCGCCGGACGCGCGCGTCGGAAGCCTCAGAGAGCGCCTTTCACGCCCCCCGCATCCGGCGTGTGGCGCATCCGACGTACTTCAGTTGGGAAGGATTCAGGCTTTGACTTTGACGCGGCGTTTGAGGCTGCCGCGCAGGAGGAAGCCGACCAGCTCGCCCGCGGCGTTGATGACGGCGAGCGCGCCCGCGCCGTTTTCAGACATCAGTTTTTCGGCGCGGGCGAGCGGCGTCGAAGGGTCAACGAAGAGGTCTGAGGCGACGGGGCGCATGACCTCCGAGACGCGCGTGCGGTGCCAGCTCTCGCGCGGGAGCTGTTTCAAATCGCTGAGCGTGAGAATGCCGTGCAGGCGACGGGCGCGGGCGACCGCGACGGCCTCCTGACGGTGGACGCTGAGGACGTTATCGACGAAGTGACTGACGAGCGTGTCCGGCTCGACCACCACGGGCGCGGTCATCGCCTCGCCGACCGTGCGCAGCCCTCGCCCGCGGCGGCGGCCTCCGCCCGTCACGGCGCGCGCCGCGTCGAACAGGAAGAAGTGCCAGAGGTACGCGCGCAGCACGCGCCCGCCGTCCAGAGGGTAGCCGGGGAGGAGGTTCGAGGCGGCGATGACGAAATTCCAGAAGCCGACGATGGAGAGCGCGGCGGCCAGCGTCCGCAGGTTCAGTAGCGAAGCGGCGTAGAAGCCGACGAGCGCCACCAGTCCGATGAGGAAGCTCGCGCTGGGGCCCGCGATGGCGATGCGAAACTCGGCGCGCGGGTTGTCGGGTTCGCGTTTGAGACGCGTCAGGCCCCCGAAGGGGTGGAGCACGATCTCTTCACTCTCTATCCCTTCGGCGCTCGCGACGAGCGCGTGCGAAAGCTCGTGGCCGAAGATCGAGAGGAAGAGCCCGAAGGTCGTGGCTATTCCCGCGACCCACGCGGTGAGCGCGCCGACCTGCACGCGCTGCGTCTTGATGGTCCCCTGCTCGAAGCTCTCCGCGATGACCCACGCGCTCAAGGCGAAGATGAGGAACCAGCGGTAGTCAATGCGCACGGGGATGCCGAAGACGCGCGCCACCTGAATCTGCCTTTTGAAGAGCTTGAGGAAATTCATTTCAGTTTTCAGTTTTCAATTTTCAGTTTTCAGTTGCCCGGATGAAAGGCAGCGCCCTCCGGCTGAAAACTGAAAACTGTCCCTAGACCTCGAACGCGCCGTCGCCGGCTTCGAGGAGGGCGGACTGTTCGTTGCGTGCGACGCGGCGGAGCAGGAGCGGCTCGTCGAAGAGTTGCGAGAGCCCCTTGACGATGGCGTAGCGCGGCTCTTCGTGGAGACGCGCCGAGAGGCTCGTCTCGCGCTGGAGGAATTCGGCCATGCCGTCGAGGAGCGCGCCGCCGCCCGTCAGGATGATGCCGCGGTCGTGGATGTCCGCCGCCACCTCGGGCTGCAACTCGGCGAGCGCCCGGTTGACGATGCGCGAGAGCCGACGCACGACCCCCTCGGCGGCGATGCAGACCTCCTCGCCCTTGATTTCGATGGCGCGCGGCGTCCCGGTCTGCACGTCCCGCCCCTTGACCGTGCGTTGGAGCGAAGGGCCGGCGGGCTCGATAACCGAGCCCAGTTCGATTTTCAGGCGCTCGGCGGTCGGCGCGCCGATGATGAGCCCGTGGTGGCGGCGCAGGCGATCCATGATCGCCTCGTCAATGTCGTGGCTGCCGACCCGTTCGGCCTGCGAGTAGACGTGGCTGCCGACCCGTTCGGCCTGCGAGTAGACGATGGAGCCGCGCGCGACGACCGCCACATTCGTCGTGCCGCCGCCGATGTCCACAACCGCCGAAGCCTTCTTGTCGTCAATCGAGACGCCCGCGCCGATGGCCGCCGCCAGTCCTTCCTCGACCATGTAGACGCGACCGATGTGCGCGTGCTCGGCGGCGGCGTGGAGCGCCCGCTGCTCGACCTGCGTGACGCCCGAGAGCACGCTCATCACGGCGCGGCGGCTGAAGTGCGAGACGCCGCTGCGGGCCTCGCGGACGAAGTGGTCGAGCATCTTCTGGGTGCGCTCGAAATCGGCCACGACGCCGTCCACGAGCGGGGCGACCAGAGTCACGTCGCGCGGCTCGCGCCCCTGCATGTCGTGCGCCTCGCGCCCGATGGCAACAGCCTCGCCCGAGATTCGGTTGACGGCCACGACCGACGGCTCGTCCACGATAATGCCGCGCCCGCGCACGGCGATGATCGTCGTCGTCGAACCCATGTCAATCGCCATCGAGTCCGAGACGAGGTCGCGCAGGCCCGCGAAGCTCATCAGCGAGCGCGTCCTTCTGATGAATGATTTTGAGGGCATATGAATTAAGTGATGAGTGCGGAATGATGAATGATGAACAGGAAGCAAGCTCTCTTTAGTTCATCATTCATCATTCCGCACTCATCACTTTCTGCTCCTGTTGCCAGTCGACTTCAAAGATGGGGACGGGCTGGACGCGGTTCTTGACGGTGATGGGGGGACGCGGGCGGAAGGCGCAGTTCGCGGCGCGCGCCGCGATGGCCGCCACCTCGCTCAGCAGAATCTGTCCGGGCAGCGCGTTCGACTCGAGGCGCGCCGCGAGGTTGACGGTGTCGCCGATGGCCGTGTACTCCGAACGGCGCTCGGAGCCGATGTAGCCGACCGTCGCCTCGCCCGTGTGGAGCCCGATGCCGATGCTGATCTCGCTCAAACCCTCGCTGCGCAACTCTTCGTTGATGGGCGCCATCTGGCGCTGCATGGCGACCGAGGCGGAGACGGCATGGCACGCGTCCTCCGGCGTCGCGGTCGGCGCGCCGAAGAGCGCCATGAGCCCGTCGCCGAGATACTTATCCAGCGTCCCGCCGTGCGCGAAGATGATGTCGGACATGGCCGTGAAGTAGTGGTTCAAGAGCTGCACGACCTTCTCGGGCTGCGCCTTCTCGGAGAGGCGCGTGAAGCCGCGGATGTCGGCGAAGAGCACGGTGATGGTCTGGTTGACGCCGCCGAGCTTGAACGAGTCTGGGTTTTCGAGAATCTGCTTGACGACGTACTCGGGCATAAAGCGCGAGTAGTTGGCGCGGGCCACCTCCTCGCGCGCGAGCCGTTCGTGCGAGCGCGCGTTCTCGACCGCGACGGCGGTCTGCGCGGCGACCGCCGAGACGAGTTCGAGGTCGTCGCGCGTGAACGAGGTGAAGGCGTCGAGGCGGTCGGCGTAGAGCGCGCCGTGGACTCTGGACTCGGCGGCGAGCGGCGCGCAGATGGTCGAGTGGACGCCCTGCGAGACGATGGAATGGACGCCCGCGAACTCGGTGTCGGCGGCGGCGTCCTGCGAAAGGAGCGCCTGCCGCTCGCGCATCACCTTGCGCGTGATGGTGCGACCGACTGACTGCTGTCTTCCTTGCGCCGCATTCTTCTCGTCGCGCACGCGCATCGCCACGACCTTGAGGTTGTCGTCGCCGTCGCCCGCCGCGCTCTCGTCCTTGAGGAGCGCGACGACGCGGTCGGCGGGCGTCGCGTCGAAGATCACCTCACACGCCTTGTCGAAGATGGCGTCGAGGGTGAAGACGGAGCCGAGCGTCTTGCTCATCTCGTAGAGGTGGGCGAGGATTTTCGCCTTCCCGCGCAGCGCTTCGAGTTCCGCGTTCTGCTCTTGCGGCGACGACGACGATGCCGTGGCGGCCTTCGAGCCGGTGGTGCGCGAGTTGGCGAGCGCGGCGCGGATGACGTCGGTCGCCGAGACGAGGAGTTGCGTGTGGCCGAGCGGCTTGTCGTCGTAGCGCACGTCCGGCTCGGACTGCGATTCCTCGGCGTTCTCGAAGCGGAGCTGGCTCGCGCCGATGGTGACGCGGTCGCCGTCCTTGAACTGGTGCTCGTGGAACTGCTCGCCGCCGACGAAGACGTGGTTGGCGCTGCGTCCGCCGTCCACGCGGCCGTCAACGATGAGGTACGCGCCGCCCTCGAACTTGACGTGCGCGTGGTAGCGCGAGGCGCGCGGGTCGTTGAGCACCACGGTGTTATCGGGTGCGCGACCGATGGTGCAGAAGCCCTGCGGCGAGAGCGGGCATTGCCACTGGCGACCGCTGGCGTCAACGATGTGCAGAAGAGCCATAGAAGAATCCTCGCATGAGACGAGATAACGCTGCGCAGAATTCTACATGCAAAACTCGGCGGGTGACAACGGAAAGCATCAGGCAGGGGCAGGGGGCCTGGACGCGGGGGCCGGCGGGATGCTTTCACCGGCCTCCGACCTCCGCGCTCGCTCGGTCGCTGACGCCCGGAAGGCCCGGCCCTGTGCTATGATACCTATCCACCCTCACGCCCTCTTGCATCAACACCTTACCTAGCAGGCCGGAAAAAGAACGTGGCGTAGCTACGTCACGCGAGAGGGAAAATGAAGATTAGTGTCTTGTTGAGAATAGTGCTGGTCGCCGCCGTCGCGGCCGCTACGCGCAGGTCCGCGTCGTCAACGTCAACAACGGCGGCAACCTCCGGTTCGAGCTCGGCTGGTTCACGGTCGGCGCGGCCAGCTTCTGCGTCGAGACCGTGGCGCAGAATTTGAACTGGGGCGAGTGGTACCGCCTCGACTACGACATCCGCTTCTTCGACGGCCTCAACAGCGGCAGCCGCCCGAACGACGTTTTTAAAATCTCGATCTACGACCTGAACGGCACCCTCAAGGGGTCGGCGACCGGCTCCACTTGGGAGTCCGCGTGGAAGACGGGCACTTTCGGCGGCGGCTCGACGGCGAGGGCTGTCAACGGCTTCGACCTCTGGACGCAGACGGGGCCGAACGACGCACTGGTCGGCCTCATAGATAATTTCTCGATGAACGTGGACACCGTCACAGACCCGCCCGCCGATTTGAACAGCGTCAAGATCAGCGAGTACCGCCTGCGCGGCCCTTCGGGCGCGCTCGACGAGTTCGTCGAGCTGTACAACAACACGGACGCCGCGCTGGTTGTCTCCGACCCCATGCTCCCCGCGACCGGCACGCCCGGTTGGGCGCTCGTCTCGTCCGACAGCGCGGCCAGCGCGAAGTTCGTCGTCCCCGTCGGCACGGTGATACCGGCCCGCGGCCATTACCTCATCGCCAACGACGGCGGCTACTCGCTCGGCGCGTACCCGACGGGCTACGCCTGCAACGTGGCGACCACCGCGACGCCGGACGGGACTTACGCGGGTGACATTCCAGACCTCGCGCCCGGCGTCGGCGGGTGCGCAGACCCCTCAACCAACGGGCGCGGCATCGCCCTCTTCCGCACGGCGAGCGCCGCGAACTTCAACGCGGCGAACCGCCTCGACGCCGCCGGCTCGGTCTGCGAGCCCGACGCGCTTTTCCGGGAGGGCGCGGGGCACGCGGTGTTGAGCGTGGTGGCTTCGAGCGCCGAACACACTTGGTTCCGCAATCAGGGATTCGCCTCGGGCGGCCTGCCGCAGGACACGAACGCGAACGCCTCGGACTTCCTCTACGCCGACACCGGCGGCACGTCGGCGGGCGCGGGCCAGCGTCTGGGGGCGCCGGGGCCGGAGAACCTTTCGAGCCCCGTCAACCGCAACGACAACAGCATCGCGAGCCTTCTGCTCGACGCGACGAAGAGTTCGTCGCAAGCGCCGAACCGCGCCCGCGTCACGACCCGTGACCCCGACAACAACTCGGCCTTCGGCACTCTGGACCTGCGCCGCCGCATCGTCAACAACAGTGGCGCGCCGCTGACGCGCCTGCGCTTCCGCGTCGTCGAGACGACGCCCTTCCCGCCGTCGGGCGGGACAGCCGACCTGCGCGCAAGGAGTTCGGGGCCGCTCTCCGTCTCCGGCATCAACGACCCCGCGACCTGCCCCGGAGGCGTGACGCCGTGCACACTGACCGTGCAGGGGACGACGCTGGAAGAGCCGCCCGCCCAAGCCAAAGGCGGCAGCTACAACTCCAGCCTCTCGGCGGGGACGGTCACACTGGCGGCCCCGCTCGCACCCGGCGCTTCAATCAACGTGCGCTTCCTGCTCGGCGTGCAAGCCACCGGCACTTTCAGGTTCTATCTCAACATCGAGTCGCTTCCGTAAATCAACCGCCTGAGAGATGTACGCGTGTGGGCGCGACTCCGGCGAGAATTTAATTTCCGAGTTGAGCGACTTGTAACCTTTCGTTCAGGTGCGTGTGATATACAGTTAAGGGTCCGAATGACTTTGGCGTTCGCCGTCCGACCTTTTTTGAAAGGACTCTCTCATGCATCACCTTCGCGCAGACCGCCGCCCCGTCGCCGCCTCGTGACGGCCCGCGTCCCGCCGCCGAAAGGGCCGCCCCCGAAGGCGTTGTGACGGGCAATCTCTTCGGGCTCGACGAGGTGCAGCGCCAACTGCGCGAGCAGCGCGAGCAGATCGAGCAGATGCGCGCCGCGCTGAAGGAGCAGACGCGGCTCATCAACGAGCTGCGCGAGCGGATGGAGAGCGCGGAGCAGAAGCAGGAAAACAGGGGGGCCGCGCCCGCCCTCATTACGGAGGCCGCATACGCAAACAACTCTCCGGCGGCGGCGGCACGGCAGGAAGGGACGCAACTCGACGCGCGCCTCGCGAGCGTCACGGAACAATCGAAAAAAACGAGCGAGGCGCTGGCGAAACAGCTCGGCTCGATGACGTTCGGCGGCGACCTGCGCTTCCGCTACGAGTCGCTCTCCAACCAGCAGAACGGGCTCGCGACGAGCGGCGATACGACTGGCGCGCTCGGCAACCCGCTCACGTCGCGCCAGCGATTCCGGCTGCGCGCGCGCTTCGGCGTCCGCGGCGAGATCGGGAAAGAGGTCGAGTGGGGCCTGCGTCTGGCGACCGGCTCATTCTCCGACGTCAACTCGACGAACCAGACGCTCACTGACTTCTTCTCGCGCAAGCCGTTCGCGCTCGATCAGGCCTACGTCGTCTACAAGCCCTCGGCGCTCCCCGGCTTACGCGTGCAGGCCGGGAAGTTTGAAGCGCCGTGGGCGCGGACGGAGATGACTTGGGACAGCGACGTCAACGTCGAAGGCTTCAGCGAAAGCTACACGCGCTCGTTCAAGCACCCGTTCGTCAAAGAGATCGCTTTCGTCGCATGGCAAGCGCCCTTCCTCGAACGCAACGCCGCCTTTGTGCTCCGCGCGGACGGCACTGTGAATCTGGACGAGTCGGGGCGCGCGGGCCGCGACCTCGCGCTCTACGGCGCGCAACTGCGAGCGCGCCTCGCGCCCTCGAAGCACACTTCGCTTACGCTCTCCGCCGCCGACCTCTACTTCTCGGGCACACAGTTCATCAACCCGGCGCAGTTCCTCGGCGCGAACGTCCAGTTCCCCGTCACGGTCAACATCCCCGCTGCGGGCACGACGCCCGCGCGCACCGTCACGGCGCAGGTCTCCGTCCCGCGCGACCTGCTCGTCGCGGGCAACGCCAATCTCGGCTTCTCGACCGCGACGACCAACGCGATCAACCGCGACGGGCGACTCGCCTCCGGCTACAACCTCTTCGACCTCGTCGCGCGCCTCGACGTCGCGCGCAGCAAGCGCTGGCCCCTCATGCTCCTGCTCAACTTCGTTGAGAACACGCAGACGCACGATGTGGTCACGGCGGGGCCGGGCGGCTCGGATATCCTCCTGCACAACGGCGAGGGTCAGGGCTACTGGGCCGAATTTCAGGTCGGCAGAGACGGGACGCTGTGCTGACGCCCTTTAATTTCAGCGACCTGATTCAGAATTCCGATGTGCGCGCGCACCGCCTTACCGCCGCCTACGCCGCCGACTCGCGCGTCGTGCTCTCGCTCACGGGCGTCTTCTCCGAGCGCCCCAACGGGCTCCTCGGCCCCTTCGGCGCGACGCCCGCGGGATCGCTCAACCGCCGCCTCACGCGTCTCCAACTCGACACCATTCTCCGGTTTTAAGAAGCACAGGGGAAGAGGGTAAAAAGGTAAGAAGGCAAAAGTGAAGAGGCCGGATGCGCCTTCTCACTTTTGCCTTTTTCCTTTATTTCTCTCCGATGTGTGTAACGGAAATTTAAATCGCTGTTGACGTTCCGCCAGTCTGCCGGCATTACACTCCGACGCAATCCCCGCCCTTGATCTGCCTCACTGTGGCTGCGCTTCGGAGGGGCTGACGAAATCTTTTGCGGAGTTCGTCGGCCCCTCCGTTTTTTTTCGCCGACAGGAATCATCGTCCCCATTTCACTTAACGGACTTGAACCCCTGCATAGCTTCTTGCGCGTCGAAAGCTCAAGCGACGGACGGACGCCGCGGGCGGACGATGTCACAACCTTTTGAGAGAGTGGGGGCTGCCGCCCCGCGGTTGACAGCTCCCCTCCAACGTCTTTCACCCCTCCAGGCCTGACGGCCTTATTTGAGGCTCTGCTTCACAAGGGCCTTGCCCTCCTTCACGGGCCTGCCGTGGAAAGCGGCGGCGACGGGGTCGTCAGGCGCGACGGCCACGAGTTGACCGCCCTCGTCGTGAAAGCGGCCCTGATCGTTGATCTGGTAGTAGAAGGGGCCGCCGTCCTCCTGCTTCTTCAGGAAGAGGAGGTAGGTTCCGCCGACCTGAAAGCTCCCGCCGTCGAAATTGAAGTAGGCCGTGTCGCTGCCGTCGGGCACGGCACTGCTCACGCGCTCGACCGAGACCGTCGAGCCATCCTTCTCGCCCTTCAGCCCATCGACGACGGTGAAGTTGACGACCTCGAAGGCGAGCGAGTCGTCGCCGCCCGAGGAGTAGGCCACGCGCCCCGGCGCGACCGAGTCGGCGCGCGCCAGCACGACGGCGTCGGAGCCCTTCACCAGCTCCTTTGTATCCTTGAAGTGCTGTTTCCAGGAGGCCGCGGCGTAAGGCTGGCCGGGCTGCTGGTGACTCCGCCAGCCAAAGGCGGCGGAGATGGACAGGCCGCAAAGGGCCACGATCACGGTGCAGGTCAGAAATGTCTTTCGTGTCATCGGTCTTTTGCCTCCCGTCTCAGTAGATTGAGTTGATGAGTGACTGGTCGTGCGCGTTGGGCTGCGGCGCGGTCAGGATCGTGTCGTTCATGCACGTGTTCGTCTCGCCCCGGTTGTGATTGAGGCCGAACAGGTGGCCGACCTCCTGACACGCCACGTGCTTCTTGTTGGTGCGGGTATAGCTGCCGTTGTCGAGGTAAGATTGGTTGAGGCGTGCGCGCCCGTTGAAGACGGTGCAGCCGCTGTAGCCGCGAATCTCAGCGAGGCCGAGCCAGCCCGTCGCGCCGTAGTAGCCGTTGTAGGCATTGGCGTGGTCGGTCGTGCCCGAAGCGGAGACGGGATTGAGGAAGATGTCCGTGTAAGGGCTCCACGCGTTGGAGTCGGTCTTGGCCTCTTCGTTGTAGATGTTGAAGTAGTCGCCGGTTCCGCCGTTGTACCAGTTGATGTAATAGTCGGCGTACTTCCAGCAGCCCCAGCGGTGAGACGCCCACGTGCCCATCGGAAGACCCAGAACGACGGTCGTGATGAGCACCAGCGTCCAGATCAGCATAGCTTTTCGCAGGTTCATCGGATTCTCCTTGTTAAGTCCCGTGCGCGTTGACACGAGAAGGTGAGTGTTCGACCGGCCAGCCCGCGACGGCTGGTCGCTTTGTAAGACACAATCGCGCCCGGCAGACGGCGGCGCGGTCTTCCGCGTTGACGGACAGGCCGGCAGCCGCCGGAGGACGTGTCTCCCGAGTGATCCGGACAGCTACGGGGCGAGCGGCTGCCGTCGGGTCACTTCTGTTGTGTGTTTAAGAACGATAAGGGGGCCGAAGGTGAAGGTTCCGGCCACGCGACTTTGGTGAACAGCAGACAGCCTAAGCAAGGGCTGTGCGGTTGTCAAGAGTTTTGTTCCGTTCGTGCTTTGGCTGAGGCTCTTCGGCAAACGGAATCTCTCGCGGGATGCCGCCCGGCAATGTCCGTTTTTGTCTCTACGGATTCAGGCGGCATACTTTCCTTCTTCGACTTGTCGCGCCTGACCGAGCAGGACGAGCGTTTGCAACAACTCCTCGACTCGCTCCACGCGCGCGCGCTGGAACGACTTCGCCAGTTGCGCGGGCGTGACGACGCCGGAGTGAGCCGCCAGCGCGGCGCGCACGGCCCGTGCCTGTTCCGCGAGGTTGGAGGGGAATCTTGACTTCGCCTTACTCCCCGCGACGGCCTTCGTCGCCTGCTCGTCTTTGATGTCGAGTGAGCCTTGCGCCGTCCCACGCGGGTGCTGGTATGCGGGGCGCAGCCAGCGCACTAAGCCCCCGCGCTCTTCCGCCGCGCGCTCTTGGTTGAGCGCGACGAGCCGCAGCAAAATCTCTTCGTCGGAAATGCCGTGCTCCCAGCCGTAAGCATCACAGACCGCTTTGTCGAGATCGTCGTGCAGACCTCTGAGGACTGAGACAAGCCCCTGCTCGTGGATGACGCGCTCGCGCTCGCTCAAAGGCGCACCGGCGCGCAGTGAAGCGAGGACGTTGTACATCTCGGTGATGGTCAGACGCGGGTGCTGCGCCTGCTGCCGCTTCCGGTGCGCGTCGAGGGCTTCGCCGAGTTCACTTATGCGCCGCTTCTGCTCGTCTGTCGCATCGGGAAACGGGAAAGTGTCGAAGCATGTGGTCTTCACGTAAACAGGTCGGTCTTCCAATGTGCTGCCAGCGGCTAGCGCCCACGTGACATGGATGCGACTTGAAAGGACGCCAACATAGAAAGCGTCGTCAAGCGCGATGTTCACTAATTTATTGTCTGGGAGAATGTCCTCATCAAGAAAAACGAAGAAGCGATGCTTTGAGGTTTCAACGGTTGCAATGTAACGCTGCAATCCGGCCAGCGCGGGGCGGAAGGTGCTGATAGGTTCACCAAATATCCACCAATTTTCACGGCGCGATGGGCGGTTGTTATGGTCGCGTTCCGGCTTCACTCTTTCCACAACCCACTGATACACCTCTGGAAAACGTATTCGCACTTCTTCTGCTGTTAGACCGAAGAGGTCAATCACCATCACGCCGCGCGATATGCCCGTCAAGTCGCGCCCGTTGCAGTAATTCCGGATGTGCTTCTCAAGTCCGGCAAGACGCCCCAAACCGAGTCTGGTGGCTTCTTCTCCTGTAACGATGAAACCTGCGCCGTGCAGCACTACGCCACGATTACTAAGCGTTTCATTTGCTTTGAGCGGCACTGCACTGGCGACATTTGCGCCAATGGTCAAGTCAGCGAAAATTTTACCCCTCCGTTCGACGAGTTCGACGCTTAATCCGTCCGCGTCTCCGCGTGCTTCACTCACGACATTGCCGAGTGTCCCTTCCTTCTCGCCCGCTTCGCCGACCGTCATCGAGATACGCACGGCTGCTCCGTTCGAGGTGTCGGCCCACGGGTGGTCGGGAATCACAAAAATGAGCGACAGGGGTTTCTCCGCCGAAAGATGTCTTTCGATGACTCTGCGATTGAACGTCTGCCGCAGGCTGTTCGTCGCAATCAACCCGAAGCGGCGGGCCTGACCTTCGCGCACGACTTGCGCGGCGCGTTCCCACCAGTACATCACGTAGTCGCTCGATTCCGGCACGCCGTCGTAAGTGCGCCGCAACGCTTCGACGTACCCGTCGCCGAGCGCGTCGCGCATCCGCGAGTTGCCAATGAACGGCGGGTTGCCGATGATGTAGTCAGCCGCCTGCCATTCGGCCTTGCGCGGGTTCGTGTAGCGGAGGATGGGGACGCGCGCCGTCTCGTCCGGCACGGGTTCGCCGGTCACGGGGTGCGGCTTCGTCGTGCGACCGTCCCAACGCGTGACGGGCTCGCCGCTTTCATCATTCACGGCCTCAACGTCGTCGTAAGCCAGCACCGCGTCCCGGTTCTCGATGTTGTGAAACTTCCGCAAGACGGGCTCCTGCGGCTGCGCCGCGCCGCGCGTGCGGAAGTGCCATTGGAGGTGGCCGATCCACAGCACGAGGTCGGCGATGGCCGCGGCGCGCGGATTGACTTCCAGCCCCAGCAGTTGGTGCGGGTCAACCTCGATCAGCTCGCGCTGCTGCTCACCGAAGTCTTCGAGCGCCGTCAGCACTTCGCCTTCGAGCCGCTTCATGTGTTCGAGCGTGACGTAGAGAAAGTTGCCCGTCCCGCAGGCCGGGTCGAGCACGCGCACGGTACAGAGGTGTTGGTGGAATCTCTTCACCTCCCCGACTGC
>JAIVJM010000033.1 GCA_020199995.1 Acidobacteriota bacterium
CGCATAGCCTTCCCAGTCCATCTCAACCTCGGTGCTGGGCGCTCAGCGCAAAATATTTCTACAACGCCTGTCAGGTTTTGCCAGCCTCCGGGCAATTTAGTTCTTGACAGGAGGGCGCAGTGACCAAACAAAGCGGGCGAGCGGCACAGGCAGACGCGAGCGGGGTTCAGGATGAGCGCCGCCGTCTCTTGGGGGAGGTGATCGAGCGCGAGCAGCGAGAACTGCTCAACGACATCGCCTTTTACCTCTGGGATTTCGGTGTCGCCACCGACCGCGAAGGCGTCGCGGCGACCGCCAGGGAAGTCTTGCAGGAGACGGTCGCAACCTCACTCAGAATCCTTGACAAGTACGATCCAAGTCGTCCCGCAGGCGGATGGCTTCGGGGCATCGCCGTTAAAGTTATCCTTCATTTGCTCCGCACCCAGAGTCGTGAGCGTCGTCGTCTGACCCTGGTCGGCGACTCGGAGCCGATCCGCCGCGCCGTCGGCGGCCACAAGGCCAGAGAGTTGTCTGAGGCTGAGATGTTTGACTTGCTCTCCCCGCCTGTCGGCACGCTCTCCGCGCGAACGCCAAGCGGTGAGGAGTTGCTTGCCCTCGTGGGAGAAGATGACAGAGAGATACTTTGGCTGCGCCACTTCGAAGGGCTGGACGGCAAGGAGTTAGCTGCGAGATTGGGGACGAGCGAGGGGGCCGTGTATCAACGACTCAGTCGCGCACGCAAACATCTGCGTCAGGCGCTTCAGGGGGACAACAAATCATCCGGGGGGAAGTCGAATGCATAAAGATAAAGACAACGAGCGAGTGCGAACGCGCGAGCTACTGCTCGACCGCTACGTGCTGGCGCTGGACGACGGCGACCCCGAAGAGACGGCTGCTGTGCTCGACGCGGTGTATGAGGCGGCGCTCGACGACCCGGAAATTGATCGTCTCATCATGGAGATAACCCGCGCCTACCGCGAGGAGCGGAGGCTGGCACCGATGGACATGGACGCCGAACTTGTCCGCGCTCTGCTGCGGCAGCACGTACCGAGCGCCTTTATCACCCACGAGCACTTAAAGAAGCCGCTCACCGTAGGGGAGGTCGCGGGATGGCTGCAAGCTCAGGGGCGCGTGCGTCCTGGCGATGAAGAAACTAATCGTTCGCTCCTCGGAAGCGCAGCGCCTCTGCCCAAGCTGCTTAACGCGCAAGAGGTTAAGAAGCTCGCCGCCGGGCTGGGCGTCAGCGCCAGCGAGTTTTACTGGCGCGTTTTCCGCGACGCGGCGATCACGATGGGTATCGCCCGCAGTAACAGTCAGGTTCAGCTCGCCGCGCGCGAGCGGCGGATGCGCCGCAACTCGCGCCGAGATGAGAAGAAACAAGACTCATAGTGTCGCGGCATGAGGTAAGGATAGGCCCGACGAAGTGACGGAAAACTGGGTTCACTGAAGTGACGGAAAACTGGGTTCACTGATGAGACTGTCTGAGGGCAAAATCCGAGAGATCATCTCCGTCGTTCGGCGTGCGTGCCTCGATGCGGGCGTGGACTATGACACGCTAACATCCGGGGTCGTCCCGCTGTTCGAGATCATGGGTGCCTTCCCCCTCCGTGTAGCTGAACTGCCTGACCGGAAGCCTCTAACGGCACAGAGCGCCATCAAATTTCTGGGGCACGAGACGGGGCAGGAACTCCCGACACCATCGAACGGCGACCGTCCGCTCTCCGGCTTTATCTACGTCTTCGAGTACGAAGGCTTCCTCAACGGGTGCATTCTCACTGACGCTAACGACCCCGTGACGCGCCGCCGCTTCAGCGCCGCCCACGAATTGGCGCATTACCTTCTGCACTTCCTTCCTTATCTTGAAGAGCTAAGACGCGAGGGGATGTCCGAGGCGCTGATTTTGACGGAAGGTGTGACGTTCGAGAACGGAGGCGAGGCGGGTGGTGAACCTGCGGCGGAGATGACCGCCATCCAAGGAGTGGACTCATTCCAGCGCCTGACGTTGAAAACTACCCCGGCGATGGAGCGTGAGGCTAATCGCTTTGCCGCCGAGTTGTTGATGCCGGCTCACGCGTGCGAAGCGAAGGCGCAACAATATGTGAAGCGGTTCGGCACTGGCCGTAAGGTTGTCGCGCGGAAACTCGCGACGGATTTCTTCGTCAGTTCCGAAGCGATGAAGTGGCGGCTCAAAGAGTTGGGTCTGTACACCGCACAAGACTGATCTTTCAGTCCGCAAACCCTTCACGGCGCTGAAAGGAGAGCGACGGGTGAGTGTTAAGAGCTTCATGCAGAGCCATGGTGGCCGGCGACTTGACCAGTACGAGCCGCCGGACCCGATGCGGGATAACAGGGGCGGCGACGATGCCCCGCCGCCCGAAGTCGTCAACCTCGATGTCGAAGAAGAGCGCGACGAGTGGAGGGCAAAAGGCACGCTGTTGCATCCGCGCTGGCGCGCGCGTGACTGGGCCGAACGTCCCGTGCGTTTCGTTGACGGCAAGGATGTCGGCCACACAGTGGCTTATCTGAACGGCCCGCTAGGCCACTTGATCCCCGTCCGCCTCTCGGAAATCGGTAGCGCTGTCATGCGTGTTGAGGACGGCGAGTGCCGCCGCGAATTCGCGTCGATCGAGCGTATCGTCTCGTTGGTCGCGTCGGCCTTTCCCTGGGAGGAGATGGAGTCGCTTGCCGCCGACCTGCAAAGGCACGAACTGCGTCTACTGCCCGCGCTCCCTCCCGATGGCCAACTGACGGACATCTTCGAGCCGATGCGTAAGGCCGCGCAGAACCGCTCGAACGACGAGATGGAGGTGCTGGAAGAAGTGGCCGTCGCACAGGACGCGGAAACGCCGACCGTCGTTGACGGGCGTCTTGAGCGGCGCTCCGGCGGGTTTGACACCGAACGTTCCCCCGTCTTCGGAGTCATTAAAACGCACCGCCAGGTTTACCTGCATTCGCGCGGCCTGCGGCTGCTCTACACATTAGAGGAGGGCGAACGCACACCAGCCTTTTTCATCCGGCCAGTCGAGCCAGCGGAGAAGGGAAGCGAGGACGAAATCAGCGAAGCCGGTCAGGGCGATGAGGCTGGAAGAGCGCCTGACAGGGCGGGCGCGGCCTCCCAAACGAGGGAGAAAGAGATCAAGGTCAGGCTCCCGGTCGTCTCTTGGTACGTCCGCCTCTCAGGGGGCGGCGGAATGATGCCCGACTGGGGGTTAGTCAGGGTTGAGGCGTCACTCAAGTGGTTCGTCGCGCGCGAGTACGGCTCGCCCGACGCGGTGAATCAGGAACAGTTTTTATCGCTTGAGCGGGCTGTGAGTTTTATACGGCGAGGAGATCAAAGCATGGCGAACGATGCAACAAATTACGAGGCGCGCTCCGGCGACATCAGGGCTGCACGCGGTGACGCTACGGCTGCACCTGGCACGCACGCCGACGGTCAAGCCGCCCCGACCGTCGGAGGCGGCGAAGTGATCGGGCGTGTCGCCGCGCCTCCCCAGTTGGAGTCAACGCCGGAGCATTTCCACTTCTGGGTCGAGCGTGACCGTCTCGTTGAGACGAACCAGTTCGTCCGAACCGGGAGCACGGTCGAGGGCCAGGCGGTTCAATTCTTCGGTGTGATTGACGAGGTGCGGCGCTCCAGCCGCAAGCGAGACATACTCGAAGAGTACGACGTGGCCGACGGCGACGCGCACTTTGAGCCACCCTTCAAACCCGAGGGCGTGACCTACGCGCGCGCAAGCATCCTGCGCACCACGCCGGATATATTCACGCCCGCGCTTGAACAGAGCATAGTGCGGCTGGGCGGCGAGGAGGAGGCGCGCTTCGCTTACGGGTTTACGGAAATGAAGCGCGCTCTCGCCGTCGGCCTGCTATGCAACGGTGCGCGCAGCACCGCGGGGCCGGCTTTAATTGACCTCGCCTACCTGCTCGGCGAACAGGGCGGCCACCTGAACGTCAACGGCATGGCCGGCGTCGCGGCAAAGTCCAGCTTCCTGCTGACGGTCGTCAAACTTCTCCTCGACGCCGCACGCCCCCGCCGAGGCGCAATCGCTCCGCACGACGGCGGCCAGGCGGTCGCGCCGCGCCGCGCCGATCCGCTCCACGTCGTGCCAATCGTTCTCAACGTGAAGGGCGAGGACTTAATGTGGATCAACCAGCGCAACCGCGACTTCGAGCAAGAGCGGGAACGGCACTCGCGGGACTGGCGCGCTCTCGGCGTCGAACCCGAGGCGTTCACCGACGCGAACTTCTTCGCCCCGACGCTCCCCGGCACCGATGCCGAGCCGGCTGTCGCCGGCTGCGACGCCACGGCCTACTCTTGGTCGCTCTCCGACGTGCTGGCCGGCGACCTCTTCCAGTTCCTATTCTCAGAGGAAGACGGCTCGACGGAGATCATGATGGGGCTGGTGCGCGATTACGCGGCGAGCATCACGCAGGACGACGGGAGGACTCTGCGCAACGACGCGCCTCAGACTTGGGAGGAGTTGCTGCGTGACATCCGCAGGCAAGCCGACGACCCTCCCGACAAGATGTACGGCAAGGGGACGTGGCGCGCCGTGTACCGGCGGCTCTCAAATATCATCGACGAGGGCCGCAGCATTTTTCCCTTCCGCGCACGGACGGGCCGTCCGCTTCTCGTCACGCGGCCACGCACGTCGCCGCCGCAGGTCATAGACATCAACTCGCTGCCGATCTCGTTGCAGCGGTTCGTCGTCGCCGCCGTCCTCCGGCAGGTCGTGGGAGCACGCACGGGGCGCGGTGCCGTCCCCGGCCTGCGCTATTTAATTGTTCTTGACGAACTCAACCGCTTCGCGCCGCGCGGCAGCTCCGACCCGATCACGCGCCTGCTCGAGCGCGTCGCCACCGAGATGCGGAGCCAGGGCATCATCCTGCTCGGCGCGCAGCAGATGGCCTCGCAGGTCTCCACCAAGATCATCGAGATGTCTTCAATCCGCGTGCTCGGACGCACCGGCCCCGCCGAGTTGCAGGACAAGGTCTGGCAGTCGTGGGACAAGCCCGCCCGGCGGCAGGCGACGATCCTCAAGCAGGAGGAGAAGCTCGTCATGCAGCCGACGTTCCGCCAGCCGATGTTCGTCCGCGTTCCGCACCCCGCGTGGGCGATGAGGAAAGAGGACATCGCCCCGCTGCCGCTTGACCAATTACCGGGAGCTTAAACTATGCGTCTCATTCACACCTCAGACTGGCATCTGGGAATGGACTATTACCGCCGTAACCGTTCAGATGAATTGTTCCGGCAGGTCGAGCAGGTCTGTGACCTCGCGCGGGAGAAGGAGGCGGACGTCCTGCTCGTCGTCGGAGACATCTTCGAGTGCCGCACGAAGGAGCGCGCCCACGAGACGACCAAGCGGCTCGCGCGCACGCTCGCGCCCTACGTCCGCGACGGCCTTTACGTCGTCCTCATCCCCGGCAACCACGACGACCGCGAGCACTTTCGGATGATGCATTCGCTGCTCGACCTCGAAGGCGGCGAGCGCGAGCGCGTCCGCGTCATCAGCGACCGCGAAGACTTCCTGTTCGAGATCGGAGGCGTGCAGTTCGCTTGCGTCCCATACCCGGCGCCTGAACTGCTGGAGAAGCATCGAGCGGAACTGACGAGCGCTCAGCGTAGCGTCGCCCTCAACGCGCGGCTCGCCGAGCTGGTGCGCGGTCTGACGGCACATCTCGATCCCGACCGGCCTTCGGTCTTCGCCACGCACATCAACGTCGAGGGCGTCACGCTCGCCAGCGGCAAGGAGTCAACCTACTGGGAAGACATGAGGCTCGCGCGCGGCGATTTGCCGGCGAACGTCTCATATATCGCGCTCGGCCACATCCATCAGCCGTACCCAATCGAGCACGTCGTTCCATGCCATTACAGTGGCAGCTTCGACCGCATGGACATGGGCGAGTGGGAGGAGGAGAAGTGCGTCCTCATGGTTGATATTCCGCCGTCGGGGCCGGCCGCTGTCACTCCGCTCAAGCTTGAGGTGACGCCGTTTTATAAGATTACAGTCCCGTCCTCGGGACTGGATGAGTTGCCGAAGTGGCATACGGACTGTGACCGCGCCTACGCCGATCTGACAATCGAGTGCGCCGGAGGTGAGGACACCGTGGCGCTGAGACAGCGGGCGAACGAGATGTTCATGTGCTGTGTTGACGTGTGCTTCACGGGCGACCAGCCCTCGCAAATCTTGGCGAACGCCCCGGACCAGCCGAGGGACTACGCCGAAACTGTCCGCCATCATCTGCACGACTGTTACGGCGACGACCCCGACCTGCCCGAACTCGAACGCCGCGCCGGGGAACTAATCGAGGAGGCTCTCCATGCTCTTACAAAAAATCAGACTTAAAGGTTTCCTGGGACATCGCAGCCGGCGCAACGGTGAAGACGGGGCCGACGCTTTCACGGAGATTGACTTGAGCACGGCATCCCTGTGGCTTATCCACGGCCCAAACGGCGGTGGTAAAAGCTCCCTGTGGGATGCTGTCACCTTCGCACTGTTCAAGGAACATCGAGGAGGAGGGCGGAACTTCGCGCAGCTCATCCACGACGCCAACGATGAGGCCGAGATAAGCATAGAGTTCACGCTCGGCGGACAACTGTACATGCTCAAGGGAGCGATCTCCTGCCCGGATCGCGGCAAAAGCGCCAAGGTGCAACGTTCGCTCTGGCGGTGGGATGGGACTGATTGGGAGAGCCAATCCCTTTCGGAGAAGAAAATCAAAGAGTGGGTTGATGAACACCTACGCATGAGCTACGAGACGTTCTGCTCTGCCGTACTCCTCCGACAGGGCGAGGCCGACCGCTTCATCAGGGCGCTGCCGCAGAAACGCCGCGACTGTCTGATGGAGCTGCTGCAACTCGACTTCTACCGCGAGCTTGATAGGAAGGCGGTCAGCAGGAGAAACCTCTGCTCCAAAGACCTTGAGAGGTGTGATAAGGCGCTCCGTGATTTGAACGCCCCGACGGATGAGCAGGTTGTTGAGCAACGACGACTCGTCACGGAGACAGCGGAGATGCTGGCGCGTCTCGGTGAGGAAGCTGAAGAGAAGAAAACCACGTTGCGGGACGCCGAGCGCGCCTCCGACCTGAGCGAGAAAATTGAGCGCGCGCAGCGGCAACAACAGGATGATAAAGCCCTCCTCATCGAAGCGGAGCGCATCGAGCATGAAGCCAGCCGTTTCCGCGAGCTTGATGGCAAAATCTTGCCGCGACTCGAAAGCCTGTGGGCGGCGCGAGATCGCATGGCGCGCGAGCAGCGCGAACTCGAAGAAGTCGTGCGTGCCGCCGCAACCCTGAAACAAAACATCGCCCTACGGTCGGATGAGGCGGAAACGCTCCGCGAGAAGGAGCAGGAAGCGGTGCGCGCGCAGACAGAGGCACAGGCCGCCTTCGAGCAGGCGACCGGTCGGCAGCAACAGTTGAGGCGCGATTCAGAAGTGCTCGATCAGATGGAAAGCTTTGAGAGTGACATTCGGGCGGAAGAAGAGAAGCTGAAGCCGTACCACTCGGTGCTTGAAGAGCGCGAGCGCATTGAGCGCGACTATCGGCGCTACAACGAGCTACGCGAAGCCGAGCCGCACCTCGCTCGCCTGAACAAAGCCGCGCGCAATCTCGACGGTGCGCGAGCTACCCTCGAAGCGGCGCGGGGCGAGGCCGAGTCAAGGGCGCATCAGGCGCGCGAGGCAACTGAGGCTGAGACGCGTTGCCGCGAGGCGTCTCAGCAGGCCGAACGTGAGTTTGAGACCGCGCGCGAAGAGTTAAGCCAACATCATGTGATCTTGGGGAAGCTGCGCGGTCAGCTCGAACAGAGCGAGGCGGCGGCGGAAGAGGCGGAGTGCCCCGCCTGCGGCGGCCAACTCAATAGCGAAGAGGGACATGCCCGCCTGTCACACATCATCGCCCACAGAAGAGAAAATCTTGCCGCGCTGGAAGACGAGCGGGGAACTTTAGAGACTGCCTTGCAGGAGAAGGAGCAGGCGCGGCAGGAAGCGCGCTCCATCTTCAGCGCCGCTGAGCGCGAAGCGCGAGACATAAAGTCACGCGCCGGTATCACGCATAATAGCTTTGGACACGCCCGCACTGCCCTCACACTTGCCGAAGTCGAAGTCGCGGAGGCCGAGGCAGAAGCCGGAGGCTGGGCGTCCCGGCTCGGCGAGTACGAGCGCCTGAAGGGAGAGATTCGAGAACTCGCGGCGGCTCCAGACGAGTGGAGCGAATTAGAAAAGGCAAGGGGCATCGAAGACTCCGTCCGCATGACCGTTGGCAACTACCGGCGCAGGCTGAAAAAATTGCCGCGCTGGTCGCCGGAAGAGCGGCAGAGGATCAGGAACGAAGTCGAAGGGTGCGAGCAGGAAGTCTCACGACTCGGTCGGCAGAAAGAAGAAGTCGAACAGGCGCATACCCAGTCGCGCGTCGCGCGCGAAGAAGCGGAAAGTCTGCATCAACGTCTGTCGGCAGAACTCACTTCCGCCGAGCGCCAGGCGGAAGGACTCCGCGGGCGCGTGAAGGCGGCGGAAGGTGAGGTAGAGTCGAGCCGCGTCGAGATGCCGCGTGAATGGACTAACCACCCGGCATGCGGCGACAAGAACGCGCTCGAAGCTCTGCGGCGTGAACGCGACGAATTGCGCGGCGCTGAGGGGCGCGAGGATGAGTTG
Organism: Acidobacteriota bacterium; assembly: GCA_020199995.1. Classification (GTDB taxonomy): domain Bacteria; phylum Acidobacteriota; class Blastocatellia; order Pyrinomonadales; family Pyrinomonadaceae; genus JAIVJM01. The sequence goes on from JAIVJM010000033.1 coordinate 8,635, forward strand.
CGCGCGGCCAAGGTACGTCGCGCGCAGAACGAAAGAGAGATTGCCATCTATCAGGCAGACCTCGACGCGATCCCAACCGATAGGCGCAGGTCGGTCGCCGAAGTAGAGGAAGAGCTTGAGGCGGCGACACAAGCGCTCGAACGCATTAAGGTAAACCTTCGCCAGGCTGAAAGGTGTTTGTCAGAGCTTGAGCGCAAGCAGGAGGCCGCCGCCCGCGCCCGCGAGGAGCGCGACGAGGCCGCGAGAGAGTTCAACTATTACAAGCGGCTGGCCGATGCCTTCGGTAAGCATAGCCTCCAGGCCGTCATTGTGCAGCGCGCCGCTACCGCCTCAGTAAAGACGACGACGGTTATGTCCGTGTCGAGCGCAACGCGATAAGTTAAGAATCGCAAGATCGAACGAGGGCAAGGCTACCCGGAGCCGCATAAACGTCTCACGCCGTCCAGGCCAGCGAGTGTCCGTGTGACATTGCATGACACCCTCACAGGGTTAAAGTGAGTTTCGTATGTCATCTTACGCCGCCCCAGCCCCGGAGCGCGTCCATGCGCGGGCGCTGTCGAGGCTCAAACAGATTCACGAGGAGATCAGCGCCGCGCGCTACCCGAACGCGCGCACGCTCGCCGCGCTCCTCGAACGCAACGAGCGCACGATCAAGCGCGACCTGAGCTTCATGCGCGACCAACTCGGCGCGCCGCTCGTCTACGACCACGCGCGGCGCGGGTGGCGTTACGGCGAACCCGGCTGGGCTTTGCCTCCGCTGAAATTCGACGAGGGCGAGCTGCTCGCCTTCTTCACGGCGGCGGAGGTGCTGCGCGCGACGGGCCACGCGCCGGAGGCCGTGCTGCTGCGCGCCGCCCTCGCCAAGCTCGCGGCATTCCTCCCGGCGGAAGTCAGCGTCAACCTCGCCACGCTCGGCGAGGCGCTGACGTTTCAGCCGCTCCCGCACGTCGCGGTCGAGCCGGAGACGCTTCAGACGCTCGCCCGCGCCGCCTCGATGCGCCGCACCGTCTCCTTCGACTACCACTCGCAGCACCGCAACCAGCCCACGCACCGCGAAGCTGACGTGCTCCTGCTGCATAATTTCGCCGGCGACTGGTACGCCATCGCCTTCGACCACCTGAGAGGCGAGGTGCGCGACTTCCACGCCGGGCGCATCAAGCGCCCCACCCTGACCGCGAACTATTTCGACCCGCCCGCGCACTGGAGCGCCGGCGAATACCTCCGCCGCGGCTTCTACATGATGCGCGGCGGGCGCGCGACGACCGTCGAGATCGTCTTCGACCCCTACCAGGCGCGCTGGATGAAGGAACGCATCGCCTTCCACCCCGACGAGCGGCGCGAAGAACTGCCCGACGGCGGCCTACGCCTCTCCTTCCGCGTCGGGCGCAACGGCCTCGACGCCGTCGCACGTTTTTGTTTAGCCTACGCCGGCCACTGCCGCGCCGAGCGCCCCGCCGCCCTCCGCCGCATCATCCGCGAGCGCCTCACACGCGCCCTCGCAGATCATCAGAAGGATTAGAGCTTCTGAGAACCACAAGGCAAGCTAAACACCTGAACAGTATATCGTTACCAAGAGTTAAGTTCGATTTTGAGGAGTTTAAGAATCAGTAGGATGAGAAAGATAATGCTCGCAACTCGAAAAATATAGAGTTCGATGTTGTTAAAGCTAAATTTGCGATTCTGCTTGGACATATCTCCTGAGTTTGTGCAGAAGGAAATTAAGAAGGCCATTGTTCTCAAACCAATCAAACTTGGATTGAAAAGAGAGGGTGGCCGGGAAGTAACTACGAGGAATGCTAAACCCCCGTCAACCTCATTGCTTCAATGGAGCCCAGCCACAGCAAGGGAAATTACGCTAGATATTTCTTAAAGTCAACCCCCTTTGAATCCCCCTTCTACTTCATTGAAGTTGACGGGGAAGATGTTTGGAAGTATTTTGAAGCTAGGAGTTGTAGATAAAACAACCGGAGAGGGTAAGAATGAGCGAATTACCACAAGACTTTTCTGAGTTTTTCAGCACTGCATTTGACGGGAGCGCGCCCTTCGATTACCAAAGGCGGCTCGCCGAAGCGGAAGTTTTGCCCTCGCTCGTCAACGTCCCGACGGGCGCAGGAAAAACAGCCGCCGTGCTGGGCGCGTGGCTCTGGCGTCGGCTGCACAAGCCGCAGAGCATCGGTCGCCGTCTGGTTTACTGCCTGCCCATGCGAACTCTCGTCGAGCAAACAAGGGGCGTGGCTGAGGAGGCGGTAAAGAATCTCGGCCTCGCGGAACGCTTCAAGGTTTACCCGCTGATGGGGGGAGACGTGAAAGACGAATGGGATACCCAACCCGAACGGGAGTGCATCCTCATCGGCACGCAGGACATGCTGCTCTCACGCGCGCTCAACCGCGGATACGCGATGAGTCGTTACAAGTGGCCCGTGCATTTCGGCTTGCTCAACAACGATTGTTTGTAGGTCTCCGAATGAAATTCAGTTGATAGCAAACGGCATTTGGGAATAAAACCATGACTGACTTTGATTATTGCTTCCAAAAATTAACAGACAAAGAACCCGCACCCTTCGCATGGCAGCGCGAATTGTTTGCCAGATTGACGCGAGGCGCGTTCCCGTCTGAATGTGATATACCGACGGGCTTGGGAAAAACCTCCATCATCGTCATCTGGCTGCTTGCGCTTGCGAGTGATCTTATGCGGCAAAACGGTCAGAAAATCATTCCGCGACGCTTGGTTTACGTAGTTGATAGGCGAGTGATCGTTGACCAAGCCACAAGCGAAGCGGATGGAATCGTCAAAAAACTGAAAGAGTTTGCAAAGACTGATGAAAAGCTCAGGAAAGTTTATGATGCGCTGAAGCAAGCTGCTCTCAGCCAAGATGATGTTGTTATCGCGCTGTCAACCCTGCGTGGCGAGCACGCGGACAACCGCGAATGGTGTCTCGACCCGTCGCGTCCCGCCATCATCGTTGGCACGATTGACATGATCGGAAGTCGGTTGTTGTTTTCGGCTTATGGCGGCGTTGGTGAATCTTACAAAGCCTTACAAGCCGGATTATTGGGGCAGGATTCTTTGATCACTGTTGACGAAGCGCATCTGTCGCCCGCCTTTATGCAAACGCTTCGAGCCTTGCGTCAAACCGTTCGGCTAAAGAATCTCATCAAGCCGTTCGAGGTAATTTCTCTTTCGGCAACTCCGGCAGTCGAAGAAGCGGAAGGGCTTGAACCCTTTACGATGGAAAAAGACGCGCCGGAAGATTTGACGAACGAAGTTGCCGAGCCTCGCTTGAACGCGGAAAAGAAAATCGAATGGAAAAGTTTCGCGGTTTCCGAAGACTTATTGAAGAGCAAGAAGGCAAAAGAATTGTTGCGCGATGAACAGGCTAAAGAAATGGCGAAGGCCGCCGCGCAATATAAAGCTCTGCCCGTTTCGGTTTTGATTTTCGGCACGACGATCAATCTGGTTAAAAAAATTAAGAGACATCTCATCGAAACTGAGAAGATAGACGAAACTCAAATCTTGTTGATGGTCGGCGGAATGCGCGGCTTTGAGCGCGACGGCTTGGTTGAGAACCCTGTTTTCAAAATGTTCTCGCCGCACCGCAACCGCGAAGAGCAGGAACGAGCGTATTTTCTGGTAGCTACCTCGTGCGCCGAGGTCGGCGTTAATCTCGATGCGGATTTTGCCGTTTGCGATCCAACTTCGGCGGACAGTTTTATTCAAAGGCTGGGGCGGGTTAATCGTTTTGGAAACACCTTGTCCGTTGTCACCGTTGTACATGAAGAATCGTTATCGCATGAATCGGAGCAGACGAAGACTACTTTGGAAACACTCAAACGCCTCGACAATGGCGAAGGGTTGAATGCCTCGCCGCTTGCTTTGCGAGCAATCGAATTTCCCGAAAATTGCTATCCGCCCAATCCCGTCTGCCCGCCACTCGATTCGGCGCGGCTTGATGATTGGTCAATGACTTCGTTAAAGCAGAATGAGTTCCGCCGACCGCTTGTTTCCTATTGGTTGCGCGGGGTGACTCAAAACAGGCAGGCGGAAACTTCTCTCTGCTGGCGCGCCGATTTGACTTTAGCAAATACCGACAAACGCAAAATCGCAACGGTCAAAACCTTGCGCGTCAAAAGCCGCGAATGTGCGCGTGAATCAACAGGGCGCGCGATGAGAACGATTCTGGCAATAGCCCAAGAGTTTCCCGAAGAGCGCGCCGTTGTGATTTCCGCGAGCAACGAATACGACGTTTGTTCATTTGCCGAACTCGGCGCGCTAAATGAAAAGAATGAGTTGTTTAAGAAATTGATGTTTGCAACGGTCATTTTACCCTGCGAAGTTGGCGGCTTGGATAAAGACGGCATCGCCGTTGATGAGTTGTCGGAAAACACGAAAGCGGTTCCCGACGTGGTTAATGATGATGAATGGCGACGGGTTTTACTGACCGAAAGCGAAGGCGGCGTAAATGTCGAAATCATCGGCGGCAATTCGAGCTTTCACCCGGAGAAGAGTCTTGAAGATGTCGTGCGGCAACTTGCGAAAGAAGAGAACAAACGCTGTATTAAACAGATAAGTTTAGGTTCGGATGCCACCGGCGAAGATGATGAAGAGAAGATAGTCAAAAAAGTTCTGGCATATTTCATCAACCGCAAATCGCCGGAAGGCTACTTGCCGAACGAGGCAGAATCGGACGACGAGACCGAAGGCGAGACGGCTTCGGTTGGATACGAGAAAGGCAAGTCTGGCAAGGGCGGAGAAGTCAGGCTCGAAAAGCATAACTCGGATGTCAGACGTTTTGCTCAAATTCTGGCGGAAAAACTCCATTTAAGCGCGGAGTTTGCAGAGGCGTTGGCAACTGCTGGAGCGTGGCACGATAAAGGCAAGAATCGTCAATGCTGGCAAATGGCAGTGGGTAATCTGAATCTGGAAAACCCTATTGCTAAATCGAACCAGACGTGGTTCAACCACAAACTCAATAACTACTATCGTCACGAATTCGGGTCACTCGTCGAAGCCGACGCAGATGAACAACTAAAACAGCATCCTACCCGCGATTTGATTTTGCATTTAATTGCCACGCACCATGGCTACGCGCGCCCGCATTTCCCCGAACGCGCTTTCGACAAAGATAATCCGATAGCCTTAAACCGCGACATCGCCGAAGCCGCGATGAAGCGTTTCGCGCAGTTGCAAATCAAATATGGCTGGTGGCAGTTGGCTTTCTTAGAAGCGATCTTGAAAGCCGCGGACGCGCTCGCTTCACGCGCCGAAGCAAGAGGTGAGATATGAATGAACGTCAGGAAATAAAAATCGAAGTCAACGCGCTGAACCCGATTGAATATCTGGCGTGCTGCGGCATCTTTGAAGTTGCCTCGCGCTTTGATGAGACGGCTCTGGCGCACTGGCAGAGCGAAGACACAACGAGTTTTGTTTTGGAGTCTGTTTTAAGTGAAAAGGAACTGCTCGAAATCATTCTTTCGACTTTGACCAATTGGAACAAATGGAAAGTTATCGCCAACAATGCCAAAGAGGTGATTCGATTGGAAGCGAGTCTTTCAGGCACGAATGGGCATCAGGAAAAATTCATTTTCGATTGGTGGTATGAATCGCTGACGCAAGAGGGCGAGATTAACAAAAGCGGCTGGAAGATGTATGCAGGACAGCAGAAGGCTGAAAAGATCACGCTCGACATGATTCAAAAATGCCAAAAGCTGAGTTGTGAAAACCTATCGGAAATTTTGCGGCAAACAAGCAAGGTAAGTGGAAGTTTTGGCTTCGATCCGATGGCTTCGCGTAACGCGCTTGATGTCGGCTATTCGCCGAACGATTTGAATCTGCCGGTTATCACCAATCCTTTTTCGCAACTGCTGGCGATGTTCGGCGCGCAGAATTTCTTTACGACTCGAACAAAGCAGGCAAATGAGATTGTTTCAAGTCGCGGTTGGACGAAAGATAATCGCCGCTACTTCTTCGACCACAGCTTATGGCTGATGCCTGTTCCGATTGCGCTGGCGCGTATTTTAGCCAACGCGCCAACGCAAGTTCCCGAAAACAAAACCATGAGTCTTCGTTCGCCGCGCGCCACGCGCGATAAGTATTCAAACCTAACCCTGTCTTTTCCGACAAACTCACGAGGTGAAAAATTATGAGTAACGCGACGCTTGAGACGCACGACGCGCTGATCCGAACGAGCGACTGGCTAACTGAAAACGAAATGCCCGTCGCGCTTGTTCTAACTGAAACACTTGAACCTGCGCTCGGTATGGACGCGGAAATTTTCCCGCCAACCTTTGCCAAAGACGGACAGCCATACAACATTGACGAGCTACGAGCCGGCCTTGCACCGTCGGCGGCAAAAGATGGCGACATCGTTAATACCTGTTTGATTGATAGCATCGGCTCGCAGGCTAACCGTATGGAGACCTGCTTTAAGAAGAAGCCGCTATCGGGTCTTGTGCCGCAAATCACAGTCGTCGCCAAAGATCAGAAAGCGAATCTGCTTGACATCGGACATCGCATCGCCGACGCCGCCATCAGATTTTCCGAACTCGAAACGGAAGCGCGCAACGCAATCGTTAATCTTCAGAAGAATGGTAACGCGCTTGATTTAGCCAAACTTGCTCCCACTTCGCTCGTGTTCGGCTTCTGGGATTCACGCGAAACGCAGTTCAAGTTCGGCAGAGTTTTGTCTTCCGTCATTCGGGCAACGAATGTCAGCTACGTTACGCGCTCGGCACAGTTCGACGCGGTTTTCGATGCCAAGCAGATGTTTGAAGACAAGGAATACAAGGAATATGGGACAGGCAACAACAACCCCCTTTCGGCTATCGGATTGCAAGACGCTCCGGCTGCCGGAACACACGGCGGCGTTCGAGTTTTCGGCACCATCGCGCGCCGGACGCAAATCAATCTCGTCGGTCTTCGCGCCTTAGCAGTTACAAACGAGCAAGGCGACATTAACGAAGAAGAAACGATGAAGCTGCGTCGTTATTTGCTCGGCTTGGCGTTGATCGCTGCCCGTTGCCAAACCAGCTATAACCTACGTGAAGGTTGCTTGTTGACGCGAGTTTCTGAGAAGGCTACCTCCGTTTATTCGGACGGCAAGCGTCCCGCCTTCAAGTGGGATTTGACGGCGGTTTGGGATTACGCGCAAGCCGCCGCGCAGGAATTCGATGCGACGTTACAAAGCCGCCAGCCGCGCGAGATTCAATTTGAAGTCCCGAAAGTCCGTGCAAAAGTCGAGAACGAGAAAACCAAAAAGGGGAAAAAATAATTGCGCGGCGTTCGACGTTGTGCCTTCAGGCGTGAGTCTCCTACACGATCATGCCTGATGGCGCAACGCTGAACTTATGTGTTGATAAGGAGTCCGGCAGATGCAACTGATACTCAACGTCACCTTTCCGTTCGAGCGTTTTCACGGGGGTGAGTTCCCGCCTTCGCCCTCGCGTCTTTTTCAGGCGTTGATTGCTGGAAGTCATCGCGGCATTTACATTCGGCAAAACGCTGAAGTTCGTGACCGTGCGCTTGAATGGCTGGAAAACATTGCACCACCAATCATCGAAACTTGTCAGGCTGAAATGTTCGGAGCGGGCGCGACTAACTACGTTCCTAATAATGACAATTCCTTCGCCCATATTAGGACAGCAAAATCAATGCGAGCATTTGTTTTGCGAGAAGACAGTGCGCTTCGCTATGTCTGGCTACTTCCCGATAGTGAGCATAACAGAGCCAATGCTGAGGTTGTTTGTGCGATGGCGCGGCTCGTCACGAATTTGGGTCACGGGCAGGATGCAGTTTTCGTCAACGGTGAGATTTTAGAGGACGGCGATACAACAGCAAAGGCTTCAATCGGAAAGCGAATTGTCTTTCAACCGAAAGAACAAAAGGGCGGCGATTGGACTGTGCCACGGGCGGGCGCGCTGACCGCATATAAAAAGCGGTATGAGGAATTTCTTAAAACCGGGAACTCTCACACTCTCAACGTCCCGCTTCGACAAGTGATGTATGTTCCAGATAACACGATTGATTTAAGCTGTCCTTACGCGCTGTTTGAAATGCGCGACTTGCTTGATGAAGATAAATTTTTCAGCTTCGACGGGCGCGATTTACGCCAACCCGCCGCGATGGTCCGACACGCCGTTATGGAATTCTTCGACAGCAATAAAGGTGAACGATTCAAAACCTATTACGGCTACGATTTGATCTCAAGAAAAGTTTATGGACACGAGCCGAAGGTTGAAGGCGAACAAAACAAACCCGTGAATTATCCGCATCTGGCGTTCATTCCGATTCCGAATTTATATCCCGACGGGCGCGTGCGTCGTATCTTACTGGCTGGGTTCGGCTTTGAAAGCGAAACCGAAGGCGAGTTGTTCGACGACATCGCCCGAAACTTAAACGGCGCGGAAATCAAAGACAACGGCAAACCCGTCGCCCGCTTGATGCAAGTTGAAGAATACAAAGAGAACAAGTTTTTCGATCAGTTCTACGGACAATCAAGCCGACTCTGGCGAAGCGTAACGCCGATTATCTTGAGCGGCTTCAACCGGCGCGGACGCAAGCCTGAACAGTTGCTTTATCGCGCACTCAATCAAATCGAAATCGAAACAGACGCTGTGGAGTCGGTGGCTATTTATCGCAGTCCGATTGTTCCGAAGACTTTTCGCCCGATGGATTATCGCTTGAGCGGGTATCTAAATGAGAACTCTCGTTATCACGCCGAGATTATTTTCAAACGTTCCGTGAGCGGCTGTCTGATGATAGGCAGAGGACGACACGCCGGCTTTGGTTTAATGATGCCGATGACCAAACATGAACACGACGAAACGACCTAGCCTTGTCAGCCCGGAATTTTCTCAAAGCCACGCTTTTGTAACGAACTATCGAGTGGCGCATTTCGCTTTGAGTTCGAGCGTGTTGCCGCTCGTGCAGGACGCTTTGCCGTTCGCCGAGCAGGTAAGGCGCGCGTTGATTCGGAACCGCGCGGACACGGAGCATTCGGAGGTCATCACGGGGAAGACTGTTGACGGTGTGCCGCTTGAGGGACACGGGCACTCGCATTACCTGCCGGCGGATGAGGACGGGGATGGGCGTCTGGATCACGTCACGGTTTATGCGCCGCGAGGGTTTGAGGCAGAAGACCTGGCGGCGCTCGGAGCGTTGCGGACGATCTATCGGAGGGGAAACAGGCCGGAGGTGCGGATGGTTTTAGCGGGGCTGGGAACGGTGGAAGCTTTTGCGAGGGAGGCGGAAAGCCCTACTCATTTCTCGAAGTTGAACTCGCTATTCGGACGTTCGCGGCGGTGGCGTTCGGTGACGCCGTTCTCGCTCCCGCGCTTTGCGACGCGTGGGGCGGGGAAGCCTGCGCGACTGCGCGATTTGCCGGAGGCGCAAGTCGTGCGTGAGTTGCGCGTGCGTGGCTTGCCGGAGCCGATCTCAATCAGGCGCATTGAGGGTTACAGCGTCAGCGACCGTCCGCTCGTGCGCTGGCTGGAGTTTCAGACGCGGCGGTTCAAGGGCGAGGAGGGGCACGGGCTGGCGGGCTTCGAGTTGGAGTTTGCGGAAGAAGTCTCCGGCCCTGTCGCGCTCGGGTTCGCGTGCCACTTCGGGTTGGGGTTGTTCATGCCGGCGTGAGCCGGGGAGTGAAGGAGGTTTCGATGTCAACACCTGAGACGGAAGCGACGCCGCAGATACCGGCGCGGATGCTCAACGAGTTCGCGTACTGCCCGCGGCTGTTTTACCTTGAGCACGTCCAGCAAGAATTTCAACACAGCGCGGACACGCTCGACGGGCGGCTGGTTCATCGCCGTGTGGACAAGCAGGAGGGGCGCGTGCCGGCGGCGGAGGATTTGGGCGAGCAGGTGCGGCTGCACTCGCGCTCGGTGCTGGTCGGGTCTGAAGCGTTGGGCGCGACGGCGCGGATTGACCTGATTGAGACGGACGAGGGGCGTGTGATACCCGTTGACTACAAGCGGGGGAAGCCGCCGGATGTGGCCGAGAGAGCTTGGGAGCCGGAGCGCGTGCAGATTTGCCTGCAAGGGCTTCTGCTGCGCGAGAACGGCTACGATTGCGACGAGGGCGCTCTCTACTTCGCGGCGGCGCAGGAGCGCGTCCGTGTGCCGTTCACGGATGAGCTGGTCGGGCGGACGCTCGCGTTGCTTGAGGAGGCGCGGCGCGTGGCGCAGTCAGGTGATATTCCGCCGCCGCTCGTCAACTCGCCGAAGTGCCCGCGCTGTTCGCTGGTCGGCATCTGCCTGCCGGACGAGACGAACCTCCTGCGCGCGACAGCCGAGAGTGAGGGCAAGGCGGCGCAAGCGGCGTGTGTCGAGCCGCGCACACGCGAGGGGGGCGCGGCGCGGCGTCTGATCCCGGCGCGTGACGACCGGCTGGCGGTTTACGTGCAGGGGCAGGGGCTGAGTGTCGGCCTCAAAGGCGAGACGCTGGAGATTCGCGACAAGGGCAAGGCGACGAGCGAGGCGCGGCTGCTGGACACGTCGCAACTGAATTTGTTCGGCAACGTGCAACTGAGCGCGCAGGCCCTGCGCGAGCTGGCCGCGCGTGAAATCCCGATTTTGCATCTCTCCTACGGCGGCTGGCTCGCGGCGGTCACCACGCCGCCGCCGCACAAGAACATCGAGCTGCGCCGGCGGCAGTTCGCCGCCGCGTCCGACACGGCTGTGTGCCTACGGCTGGCGCGCGCGTTCGTCTCCGGCAAGATACGCAACTCGCGCACGCTGCTCCGGCGCAACGCGCGCTCCCTGCCCGACGGGACGCTCTATCGGCTCGCCTTCTGGCGCAAACGCGCCGAGCGCGAGAGTTCGCTGGAAAGTCTGCTCGGCGTCGAGGGGACGGCGGCGCGCGACTACTTCTCCAACTTCGCGCTGATGTTCAAAGCCGGCGGCGGCGGGGAACATTCGCCCGCGTTCGACTTCAACACGCGAAATCGCCGCCCGCCACGCGATCCCGTGAACGCCTTGCTCTCGTTCCTCTACTCGATGCTGGCGAAAGAGATGCTGGTCGCGCTCATCGGCGTCGGGTTCGACCCGTATCAGGGTTTCTATCACCAGCCGCGCTACGGGCGGCCCGCCCTCGCCCTCGACCTGATGGAAGAGTTCCGCCCGCTCGTCGCCGACTCGGTCGTGATCGGCCTCATCAACAACGGCGAGGTACGCCCGTCGGATTTCATCACGCGAGCCGGGGCCGCGGCGCTGACTGAAGGGGGCAGGCGGCGCGTGCTCGAAGCCTTCGAGCGCAGGCTCGACACGCTGGTAACGCACCCGCGCTTTGGCTACCAGATTAGCTACAGGCGCGTCTTCGAGGTGCAGGCGCGACTGCTGGCGCGTTTCCTCTCCGGCGAGATAATGGCCTACCCACCCTTCTGCACAAGGTGAGGATGAGATGCGCAACCGCTACATCGTCAGCTACGACATCTGTGACGCCCGTCGCCTGCGCCGCGTCCACCGCACCATGCGCGGTTTCGGCGACCCTTTACAGTATTCAGTCTTCCGCTGCGACCTTTCGCCCGCCGAGCGTGTCCTGCTAATCGAAGCCCTGACGAGGGTCATCAACCACCGCGAGGATCAGGTCATGCTTATCAACCTCGGCCCGAAGGACGGGCACGTGCAGGAAAGCATCGAGACCCTCGGGCGTGCGCTTGACAGAGACGATGAGCGCGTCGCTGTCATCGCCTGAGGCGCTTGCGAGCGCTCCACCGATGTCCTTCAACCCGCTCACCACTCGCAACTGATAACCCGTTTATTGAGGAAAGATAGTCCATGCACCGAAGTCCCCGGATGAATATTAATCGAAAAGGAGTACGACTACTCGCAAACCGCTCGACAACCCGCCTGTTCGCTGGTATTTACAATTCGGCAGTTTCCACGTTCGTGAGGACGTGGCTCCATTGAAGCAAGAGCCGGGCGAGGCCGAGGGGGAGGCAGAGGGAGGTTTCCACGTTCGTGAGGACGTGGCTCCATTGAAGCGTCTGCCATCTCGGTCGCGGCTCCTTGACCGCTTAAGTTTCCACGTTCGTGAGGACGTGGCTCCATTGAAGCTGGAATATGCGCGCGTGCGTCTCACACGATTCCAGGTTTCCACGTTCGTGAGGACGTGGCTCCATTGAAGCGACGATTCGGGCCTGACGTGCGCAGACCTGGCGGCGCGTTTCCACGTTCGTGAGGACGTGGCTCCATTGAAGCCCGTCTTCGCCCACGTAGCTGACCTCGACGCGCTGCGTTTCCACGTTCGTGAGGACGTGGCTCCATTGAAGCGTCATCAGGGAGATCGTCACGACGAGGCGCAGGGCCTGTTTCCACGTTCGTGAGGACGTGGCTCCATTGAAGCCACCACTCGGGAGATACCCTCGACGATGAGGATGAGCGTTTCCACGTTCGTGAGGACGTGGCTCCATTGAAGCTCATAGCTGCACTTTAACACACGCAGCCATCGAGAGTTTCCACGTTCGTGAGGACGTGGCTCCATTGAAGCACGTCCTGCGCCGGCCCCGCTGCGTGCTCACAAACATCGTTTCCACGTTCGTGAGGACGTGGCTCCATTGAAGCAACTCAATCTCGCGGAGGCGGTGCTGGCAGAGTTCGGTTTCCACGTTCGTGAGGACGTGGCTCCATTGAAGCTCGCTCTCGACGTTTTGACTTTGCGCTTCGCGCGCGTGTTTCCACGTTCGTGAGGACGTGGCTCCATTGAAGCTTCAACGCCCGCCGCCGGCGCGCTACCAGGACATCAGGTTTCCACGTTCGTGAGGACGTGGCTCCATTGAAGCCAATCCGCCCCGCGTCCAATCCGGCCCGTCGGGCGTCGGGTTTCCACGTTCGTGAGGACGTGGCTCCATTGAAGCGTGTAGCCCACGTCGGAAGGCAGGCAGACGGCGCTCTGGTTTCCACGTTCGTGAGGACGTGGCTCCATTGAAGCCCTCCTTTGCCATCCCCTCGCGTATTGACGCAACTAGGTTTCCACGTTCGTGAGGACGTGGCTCCATTGAAGCCCGTCTCCCACCGCAACTCAAGGTTTCCACGTTCGTGAGGACGTGGCTCCATTGAAGCTGCTTTGTGTTCGGGCTGCTCTTTAGTCCATTCTGCTAGTTTCCACGTTCGTGAGGACGTGGCTCCATTGAAGCGGGGAGAACTACCCGGCGACACGCTCGGCGCTCCCCGGTTTCCACGTTCGTGAGGACGTGGCTCCATTGAAGCAAACGCCTGGACGGCAAGTACACCGCGGGCAAGCCGGGTTTCCACGTTCGTGAGGACGTGGCTCCATTGAAGCGATGCTGGGGCTGGAGGGCGCCGCCGGGGGCGTGGCGTTTCCACGTTCGTGAGGACGTGGCTCCATTGAAGCGCGACGAGTCTGTGGACTTTGACCTCGCCGACGAGGAGTTTCCACGTTCGTGAGGACGTGGCTCCATTGAAGCGGGCTCCTCAAGCCCAAGCCCGCAGCACTCCCCGAGTTTCCACGTTCGTGAGGACGTGGCTCCATTGAAGCAAATCCACCTCGAAGATCATCGGCTGAATCAAATCCGTTTCCACGTTCGTGAGGACGTGGCTCCATTGAAGCCTTTGTCACGTCGTGCCTCCTAAACCGTGATTGCTTCGGTTTCCACGTTCGTGAGGACGTGGCTCCATTGAAGCAGCGACTTGGCCACCGCCTTGAAGGTCGCGACGTTTGTTTCCACGTTCGTGAGGACGTGGCTCCATTGAAGCCCGAATGGTCTGCCGACATGCTGGCCGACTTCGGTGACGGTTTCCACGTTCGTGAGGACGTGGCTCCATTGAAGCCGCGCAAAAGGGTTCTGCCGAACCTGCCGGCGCGGAGTTTCCACGTTCGTGAGGACGTGGCTCCATTGAAGCGACAATGTGAGGGTCTTCATGCAGCAAGCCTGTCGTCGTTTCCACGTTCGTGAGGACGTGGCTCCATTGAAGCTAGTCAATGCTCAGCGCGGGCAACAGAGCATCGCGCGTTTCCACGTTCGTGAGGACGTGGCTCCATTGAAGCCATTGAGGGCGTGTCCGGCTCGGCCTCCATACTTTCCACGTTTCCACGTTCGTGAGGACGTGGCTCCATTGAAGCGCTATGAGGCGGGACGATGGGAGATGGAAAGTTTCTGGTTTCCACGTTCGTGAGGACGTGGCTCCATTGAAGCACCTGATGACGGACGCCGAGCGTTGGGCCTTGAACGCGCGTTTCCACGTTCGTGAGGACGTGGCTCCATTGAAGCGCTCGACCCAAACCTTGGAGGGCGCGCGCCACCGCCTCGTTTCCACGTTCGTGAGGACGTGGCTCCATTGAAGCACGAAGAAGCGACGCACGCCGCCGACCGGCTACGGGGAGTTTCCACGTTCGTGAGGACGTGGCTCCATTGAAGCAAAGACAACAAGTTCACCGTCACGGGCAACTGGACACCGTTTCCACGTTCGTGAGGACGTGGCTCCATTGAAGCTTAGACTCGTCCTCACCCCTTTACCACGAGGAGCACGAGTTTCCACGTTCGTGAGGACGTGGCTCCATTGAAGCAACACCACGGCTCACGCGACCGGCGTTTTCAACTCGTTTCCACGTTCGTGAGGACGTGGCTCCATTGAAGCTCTAAAGTGCTCTGATACAGATGCGCCCGCGAGCGTATCGTTTCCACGTTCGTGAGGACGTGGCTCCATTGAAGCATTCAACAGCCTGTATAATGTGCCCGCGTGTGGGAAGTTTCCACGTTCGTGAGGACGTGGCTCCATTGAAGCGTCCGCTTCGTCGAGGTGCAGGGCCATCCCGTCGTCGTTTCCACGTTCGTGAGGACGTGGCTCCATTGAAGCCGGGTGCGCGGCGACGAACCGGGCCGTCGCCGACTCCTTGTTTCCACGTTCGTGAGGACGTGGCTCCATTGAAGCAGCCGGATGCGCTTCGGCCCTTCTCTGCGCGGGCTCTGGAGAGAGTTTCCACGTTCGTGAGGACGTGGCTCCATTGAAGCAAGCAGGGCGAAGTCGAGAAAGCTTTCGGGACGGATGGTTTCCACGTTCGTGAGGACGTGGCTCCATTGAAGCTGGTGACGCCCGCCGAGGCGCTGAACGCTGACTCGGGTTTCCACGTTCGTGAGGACGTGGCTCCATTGAAGCTGCTCATACTGGGGCGCGGCCTCGCCAAGTCCTCGAGTTTCCACGTTCGTGAGGACGTGGCTCCATTGAAGCTCTTCGTCGGGCTTCGTCCACTTACCCGCTTTAACGCCGTTTCCACGTTCGTGAGGACGTGGCTCCATTGAAGCAACCTCCGTTTGCCCGTGCGGCCCCCGCGAGCGTCACGTTTCCACGTTCGTGAGGACGTGGCTCCATTGAAGCCGGCAAGCGGAGGGGTGGCACAGTAGCAGACACCATCGTTTCCACGTTCGTGAGGACGTGGCTCCATTGAAGCCTACTTCGTTCATGCGCCCACACTTCGGGCACTCAAGTTTCCACGTTCGTGAGGACGTGGCTCCATTGAAGCATCTTCGGGCGGTCGCCCTGACGGCCCCCGGCCTTGGTTTCCACGTTCGTGAGGACGTGGCTCCATTGAAGCGTGGTAGTCATTTTCTTTCCTCCTTCAAGTTTTTCCGCGTTTCCACGTTCGTGAGGACGTGGCTCCATTGAAGCGTCTTCGTTCATTTTTCACCCCTCAGAAGGCCACAGGAGGTTTCCACGTTCGTGAGGACGTGGCTCCATTGAAGCACGAATCATGCGGAAGGAGTCATTGCATGCCGCCACGCAAGTTTCCACGTTCGTGAGGACGTGGCTCCATTGAAGCCTCAGCTACAACGCGCACTGCCCGTCGTGCAGCGAGGCGTTTCCACGTTCGTGAGGACGTGGCTCCATTGAAGCAGATCGCGCTGGCTCAGAGCGCGCCACGCGCGCTTCAGGTTTCCACGTTCGTGAGGACGTGGCTCCATTGAAGCGTGATGAGTTTGTACTGTGGCCGTCGCCCTCTCACGGTTTCCACGTTCGTGAGGACGTGGCTCCATTGAAGCACGTCCACCGAGGATAAGGAACGCGGGCAGATGTCACGGTTTCCACGTTCGTGAGGACGTGGCTCCATTGAAGCGAAATTGGCTACGGCAAGCGCATCCCTTACACGGGAGTTTCCACGTTCGTGAGGACGTGGCTCCATTGAAGCTAACCTCTGTGCCGCTTGCCTGACGCGCGCGCGGCGCGTTTCCACGTTCGTGAGGACGTGGCTCCATTGAAGCTGCTACCTCACCGTCGCCGGTCGGAACCGAAGCCGGGGGTTTCCACGTTCGTGAGGACGTGGCTCCATTGAAGCGGGCGCTATCTCGTCGTCGGACATCGGGTCTGCGTTCGTTTCCACGTTCGTGAGGACGTGGCTCCATTGAAGCCTTGCTCTCGACGGTGATGCCGGAAGTTGAAAGCGAGTTTCCACGTTCGTGAGGACGTGGCTCCATTGAAGCGCCGTGGAGTCCGCCGCGGAGGCCGGCTCGAAGCGGGGTTTCCACGTTCGTGAGGACGTGGCTCCATTGAAGCGCGGGAAGGGAAGCCAAGGCCGTTGAGCACCTCCGCGGCGTTTCCACGTTCGTGAGGACGTGGCTCCATTGAAGCCTGGTCTCCTCCGCTATTTGCCCTTGCGGGCGGTTGGGTTTCCACGTTCGTGAGGACGTGGCTCCATTGAAGCATTGATGCTTTTGACGACGGCGGCACGTACTATTTTAGTTTCCACGTTCGTGAGGACGTGGCTCCATTGAAGCCAAGTAGTGACACGCGTTTGTCCAGTTCTGCGTTAGAGTTTCCACGTTCGTGAGGACGTGGCTCCATTGAAGCTCTCCTCGATGGGTTCGCCGTCCTTGACGGGTATCAGTTTCCACGTTCGTGAGGACGTGGCTCCATTGAAGCGACCCGAGGGCCGAGCGGATGCGGCTCTTCGGGGACGACGTTTCCACGTTCGTGAGGACGTGGCTCCATTGAAGCGTCGCGGAGATCGCCTCCGGGCGGCTGCCGGTCGCCGCGGTTTCCACGTTCGTGAGGACGTGGCTCCATTGAAGCGAGAAGGTCTTCGTTAATGAGGTTAATGCGCCTCGCGGGTTTCCACGTTCGTGAGGACGTGGCTCCATTGAAGCGTATTTCCAAAGTGCTTATTTGCTCGTCAAGCTCTCGGGTTTCCACGTTCGTGAGGACGTGGCTCCATGTTTCCACGTTCGTGAGGACGTGGCTCCATTGAAGCCCGTAGATGACGCCGACCGGTATGCGGTCGAAGTAATGGTTTCCACGTTCGTGAGGACGTGGCTCCATTGAAGCAACGAGAGGTTGCGGGTCGCGCGTCGAGGGCGGCACGGTTTCCACGTTCGTGAGGACGTGGCTCCATTGAAGCTTGGAAACGCAGGAGCGCGTCAATGTCAGGCCGCGTGGGGTTTCCACGTTCGTGAGGACGTGGCTCCATTGAAGCTTCCCCGAAGCCAACTTAGTGTTCGACAAGACTTGGTTTCCACGTTCGTGAGGACGTGGCTCCATTGAAGCCCTGTAGCCTGCGCCGCTCTTCGATTTCCATTCGCAAGTTTCCACGTTCGTGAGGACGTGGCTCCATTGAAGCGATTACCGGCACTCGAACGAGTGCCTCGAAGGCGGCGAGTTTCCACGTTCGTGAGGACGTGGCTCCATTGAAGCACACGGGGTGGCGCAAAGCGGGAAGGATACCGCAGGTTTCCACGTTCGTGAGGACGTGGCTCCATTGTCACCAAGCGCGATAAAGTGGTTCTGTCGTGAAGTTGGGGCAGCGGATCGAATAGCGAACAAGCTTCCGCTCTTTGACAACTCCAATGCGCTGTCCTTCGCTCAGGCTCGGTGCAACACGCGGGCGCGGAGCAGGTCAAACCTTGCTCGCCCGTACATTTGTCGCTTGATCGTCTTCAGCCGATTAACCTGACCTTCGACTTGACCGTTGCTCCACTGCGAAGAAAGCGCGTTGCGAACCGCCGCCTCGTCGGAGAGTAAACCATCCGCCCAATGTTGAAGGGCTTCGATTCCACTCGCCGCGACTCTCTTCAGCCAGTCGTCGAACAGATCGGCGCGCCTCTCTTTAACCATCTGTTGAAAGTCGAGGCCGAGGTGTTGAATCACTCCGACCTGCGGACTGACTTCGCACAACTTGGCAAGATAAGTTCGTTCCCACTCGCTGCCCGCATTATCTGGCCGGAGCAGCAACTTCGCCGTCTGGCGTGGTGACAGCCCGCGACTCGTGACGGGGCACGGCACTTTGCCAACAGATGTTTCTCGCCACTCACGTACGAACCGCTGCACCGCATAGACTTCGCCCGAGAAGCCTTGAGCTTTGATCTCCTGCCACAGGCGAAAAGCATTATGCTCGCCCGCTCTCCATCGCTGCTGTAGATAAGCGGCGAACGGCAGGACGGATGATGGTCTGCCCGCTCCCGCGAAGTGCGGCGGTGCGGTCTCGCAATGGATGTAGCGCCGCACGGTGTTGCGCGCGATTTGCAACTCGCAGGCAATGCGCCGAATGCTCTGTCCGCCCGCCTGCAACTCTTTAATCGCGTCGAACAGCTTTTGCCGCCGTGGCGGAACCGGCTTCTCCGCGAGTACCCGGCTCTTGGCTTTCGCCCCGGTCGGCAACTCAACTTCGGACTGCTTCCCCAGATGTTCAGCGCGCACAACAGCGGCAGTTCCGGTCAACAAATAATGGTTTCGGACGAAGAAGCGTTCGACCAACTCGCCGAGGTTCTTGAGTAGATGCCAGCGGTTTGCCACTTGCGCGGCTTGCGGCGCGCCCGTCCGGGCGGCGTCGGCGTAAGCCGCTGAGCGGTCGCGACTGATAGTCTCGATCTCAGGATGCGCTTTGAGCCATTCGGTTAAAGTCTCAGCCGTGCGGTCAGGAAGTAGATCAATCGGCTGACGCCCCTCCAGATCGACCAGAATAGTGCCGTAGGTGCAGCCGCGTCGGAAGGCGAAGTCGTCAACGCCGAGAACACAGACTTGATCTCCTTCGGTGGGCTTCGACAGTGAAGAGCGGCGACGCATCGCGCGCAGGCAAATATCTTTGCCGACCTGAAACCCTAACTTCGAAGCTGTGCGCGCTGCCGCCCGCGCCCCGAGCGCGAAGGCGAGAAGTTCAAAGGCCTGAGCCAGCCGAACGGTGTGGCGAGCGAAAGGCGCAACGACTTGTGGCAACCGTTCGCAGAATACTTTGCGCGAACAAAGCTCGTTACGGCAGCGAAACTTCCGAGCATGTAACTCGATCCGAACCGGGACATTGTGCCACGGCAAATCATCCAGGCGGCGGAGGTAACGAGTTTTCAAAGAGCTTGACGGCTGATTACACTGCGGACAGTCTGCGGTCGGTTGAATCGGACGAACGACAATCGTGATCGCGTTGTCGTGCGAAACAAACTTTTCAATCTCAATAGCGGCAGGATCGGCGAGCAGAGTGTTGGCGTTCATCACGCCATTCTATAACTGTCGAATCCATCTGCCCCAACTTCACGACAGAACCAATTCCAAACGCTTGTTGACACCATGTACCTCCGGCTCTCGGTCCCCTCCACGCCCCAGCCCGTGATGTTATTGGCACCCCAGTAGGCACGATGCTCCCAAGTGCCGTCGTTCCACTGCAACATCACCTCAGAGGGCACGTTCGCCGGGTCGAGATAAACGTAGGCGATGAGCTTGTCG
>JAIVJM010000318.1 GCA_020199995.1 Acidobacteriota bacterium
TGGACCACTCCCTCTGATCTCGCCCGATTCGTCATCGAACTTCAAAAATCCAAAGCGGGAAAATCAAACAAGGTCCTTTCTCAACAGATGACCAGTCAGATGCTCACTCCACAGATTGAGGGATGGGGGCTTGGACTCGCCGTCGAGGGCACGGGCCGAGCGGCTCGCTTCAGTCACGGCGGCTCCAACGTAGGATTTCGATGCCAGTTCATCGCCTACACCGATACGGGACAGGGCGCCGTGGTCATGACCAACTCGGATAATGGCGGCCAACTTGCGCGAGAGATCCTCCTTGGGATCGCAAAGGAATATGGTTGGCCCGAATACACTTCAAAAGAAAAAGTTTTGACTAGTGTGGACCAAAAGACCCTTGACGCTTATGTCGGACAGTATGAAGTAGCTTCCGGAATTAATCTTACCGTCACCAAAGAAGGAGACCATCTCATCGGCGAAGCAGGTGGACGAAGGATTGAACTCTTCCCTGAATCTGAAGATAAATTCTTCGCCGTCACTACTGACTTGCAAATCCAGTTCGTCAGGGATGACAAAGCAGGTGTGACTCACCTGCTTATTGACGGCAAAACCCGGGCGAAGAAGATCAAATGAGGTTCACTATTTCTCATGGAACGACAAGATTCACACCCGCCGGCCACCCTTGAACGCACGCTCGGCCTGCGTGACCTCATTCTACTGATCATCGGCACAGTGATCGGATCGGGAATCTTCATCGTGCCGGGCGCGGTTCTGCGCCAGACGAATGGCGCAGTCGCGTTAGCGATGCTGGTCTGGCTCGCCGGCGGGATTCTCTCGCTGCTCGGAGCACTGACCTACGGGGAGCTGAGCGCGAGAAATCCGAAAGCGGGCGGCCTCTACATCTTCATCCGCGATGGTTTCGGACGGTTCCCGGCATTCTTGTACGGGTGGACGCTCTTCTTCGTGATCAGCAGCGGCTCCGTCGCCACGCTCGCCGTCGCATTCAGCAGCTACCTCGGTCAGATCATCCCAATCTCTCCCGCGGTCGCCAAGCTGACCGCCGTCGCCATGATCGCCGTGGTGACCGTCGTCAACATGGTCGGCACGCGTGAGAGCGCAAACCTACAAAACTGGACCACGGCGATCAAGGTGGCCGCGATTCTCCTGATGAGCGCGGTGCTGCTCTGGCTGGGGCGGGGGTTCGCCGGCGCAGGCGCGTCGCTGTGGCCCGCCAATGCCGGCGCGGCGTCGCTCGCATCCGGCATCGGGCTGGCGATGATCGGCGTCTTATGGGCATACGAAGGATGGCAGTATGTGACCTTCAGCGCCGGCGAGACCGTTAACGCGCAGCGCAACTTCCCGCGCGCCTTGCTCGTCGGCTCAGCCGCTTTGATCGGCATCTACCTGCTCGCGAACTTGGCATATCTGGCCGCGCTCGGCCCGGTAAAAGCGGCGCAGACCGACAGCATCGCCGCCGCCGCCGTGACCGCCGTCGCCGGCCCCGCGGCGTCGAAGCTGGTGGCGCTCGCGATTTTGATCTCGATCTTCAGTGCGGCGAACGGGATCGTGCTGACCGCGCCGCGCGTCTATTACGCGATGGCGCGCGACGGCCTCTTCTTTCATCGTTTGGCTGAAGTTCACCCGCGCTTTCGTACACCGGCCTTCGCCGTGCTGGCGGGTTCGGCGTGGGCGGCCGTACTCGCCGCGACGGGGACGTTCGAGCAATTGCTCACCTACGTCGTCTTCACCGGCTGGCTCTTTTACGCGCTCGGCGCGGCCAGCATCTTCATCTACCGCCGGGCTGCGACGGACGGGGAGCTGCCCTACCAAGTTCCCGGCTATCCGTGGACGCCGCTCCTGTTTATCGCCGCCGCCGGCGCGCTGGTAGTGAACACCATTGCGACGCAGCCAAGTCGGGCGGCGGTCGGACTCGGTATCGTTCTTTTAGGCGCGCCGGCTTACTTCATCTGGCGCGGACGAAGTAAGAAAGTGTAGCGGAACAATTTTCCGAAGCGGACACTTGCCGCAACTTAAGTCAGGAGGCCTTTGAGATGAACAGAGCGCAGACCAGAGCCGATCGTATCACCCTGCTCGTTACGTTATGGCTCTTAGCCCTTGCCAGCGTTTCTGCTCAAACTGTCGCGCCGGACCGAACGCTCGTTGCGAAAGTCGATGAGTACATGAGCGCCGCGATGAAAGTCAGGCGCTTCGGCGGAGCGATCCTCATCGCCCGCGATGGCCGAGCGCTGGTGAGCAAAGGCTACGGCATGGCGAATCTGGAGGACGATAAGCCGAACACCCCGCAGACCAAGTTCCGCATAGGCTCGCTCACCAAGCAGTTCACGGCGACGGCTGTGGTGATGTTGCAGGAGCGCGGCAAATTAAACGTGAGCGACCCGGTCTGTAAGTACCTGCCGGACTGCCCCGCCGCCTGGCAGCCCGTTACCATCCGCCACCTCCTGACACACACTTCCGGCATCCCGAACTACACCGATTCCCCCGACTTCAAACAGTTATCGAGATTAGCGACGCCTCTCCCCGCCCTGATGGAGTTGTTTAAGAACAAAACCTTAGACTTCACGCCGGGCGAAAAGTATAACTACAGTAATTCCGGCTATGTCGTGTTGGGAGCCGTCATCGAGCGCGCTTCGGGGAAGTCTTATCAGGATTTCCTGCGAGAGAACATCTTCGGGCGGCTGGGGATGTCCAGTACCGGCTACGAAAGCAACGCCGAAGTGCTCAAGCGCCGGGCCGCGGGGTACGCCTACGACCCGCGGAGCGACGCGGTCGTCAATGCCGCTTATATCGACATGACGACCCCTTACGCCGCGGGCGCGCTTTATTCGACCGTGGAGGACATGCTGCTGTGGGATCAGGCGCTTTACACGGAGCGGCTCATTTCGCGCAAGTCCCTCGACGAGATGTTCACGCCGTTCAAAAACAATTACGGCTACGGCTGGGGTGTTAGAAAGCAGTTCAACCGCCAGTCCATTTCTCACGCCGGAGGCATCAACGGGTTCTCCAGCTACATCGCACGCTACCCGGAAGACCGTGTGACCGTCATCGTGTTGGCCAACCACGAAGAAGTGTCCTCGTCCAACGTCGCCCGCGACTTGGCGGCGATCGTCCTCGGCGAGCCGTACCAGATTCCGCAGGAGCAGAAGGCTGTCGCCCTCAAGACAGACGTTCTCGATTCGTATGTCGGACAGTACCGGCTTCCCAACACCGTTCTCATCATCACTAATGAGGGCGGCAAACTGATGCTGGTGCAGCAGGAGACGCCTGAGTCCAAGCGCGAGTTACTCGCCAAATCTGAAACGGACTTTTTCCTCAAAGGCGCTGAACTACAGATCAGGTTCGTCAAGGATGAGAAGGGGCAGGTGACGCACTTAATGATTCTCGGGGCGGGAAATCTGACGGCCCCCAAGATCAAATAGAGAGCGTCGGAATTACGGACTCAAACGCGAGGTGAATATGGAAAGATTAAAACTCTTCGGAGTTGCCCTCATTCTGACGGCAACCGCCTCAGACAAGCCCGAGCCTTTCTGGGGAAAGGATACTAAAGAGGTCGGGCAACGTCTGGCGGAGTTCATGCGCTTACCTAAGGGTGCTTTTGACGACCTCGTTCTTGTTCAATCCCATGCGTACACAGACGCGCCGTTATCCAGATCGAATTCATCTTACCCTGTGTTGGTCTTCTCGCATGGTTACATCCCGGGCTTTATCGGCCAGAACACTGTGCAGATGGAGGAGTTGGCCAGTCACGGCTATGTTGTGTTCAGCATCGGCCATACGTATGAGACGGTGGTCAACATTTTTCCCGACGGACGGGCTGTGCCCTTCAACATGGCAGGGCTGCAAGCGTTCGCCAAAGACCTGGGGAAAACACGTGAACTGAATGTGAAATACGCCGCCGCCGCCGACCTCGCTGAGAAGGAGGCGATCTTGAGACAAATACTCGCCGAGTCGCCTACCTTCAGCGAGAGCCTCCGCATCTGGACCGCTGACACGCGCTTCGTTCTCGATGAGC
Organism: Acidobacteriota bacterium; assembly: GCA_020199995.1. Lineage (GTDB taxonomy): Bacteria > Acidobacteriota > Blastocatellia > Pyrinomonadales > Pyrinomonadaceae > JAIVJM01. The sequence goes on from JAIVJM010000318.1 coordinate 4,004, forward strand.
TGGAAAAGATGAACTCGGGTAAACGGAAAAGCATGTTCGCCGGAAAGCTGGATCTGAAGCGGGTGGGCGTTTTCGGGATGTCTTTCGGCGGCTTGATCGCAGGGCAGGTTTGCGCAGTCGATCAGCGTTGCAAGGCGGGAATCAATCTGGACGGCCAGCAGTACGGCGACCTCGATCATCCTCTGGAACGCCCATTCATGTTCATGCACAGTGATGACGCCGGAAATCTCAACCGCCTCTTTTTTGAGCGGGCGAAGAACGACGCCTACTACGTGATCGTAAAGGGGACCAAGCACTTCAACTACTCGGACTTCTCCCTCTTTTCACCTGACTACAAAAAAGCTGGACTGCTTGGCCCCATCGACGGCGGGCGCATGGAGAGGATCATGAGTGATTACGTCTTGGCGTTCTTTGATAAATATCTCAAGGGCAAGGATGCTCCACTGCTCAAAGGACCTCCGACTAACTACCCAGAGGTCGAGTTCAAGTCACACGGCCGCCAAACGAAGAGGGAGAAGTAGAGCGTCGAATTTTCCCATCTACGCCTTCCTGGCGTAGATGAAGCATGATCGTCTGTACCCTGAATCTCACCTTTTGGCAGACGATGCACCCTCTGACGCCTCTCAAGTAAGCTATCGATATCGCCAGGCAGGTCCGAGAATTGAAGGTCTGAGGTGGATGGCAGCAAGCTATGGATAAAGAGTAAGGGGAAAACGATGCGATGACACATCTACACAGCTGTGAGCAGATTGGACGAGGGGCAGTGCGTTTGTGCTGGCTGGCGGCAGTCAGCTTTATTCTTCTCACGACGCTTCAGGCTCAAACGCCTTCCGATCTCAGCCAAGACTTTGAAGCGGCCGACCGGATGATCGAGATGCGCGACGGCGTGAAACTGCATACGGTCATCTACTCGCCCAAATCTCTGCGCGGCACTTTACCGATCCTCTTCACGCGGACGCCCTACGGCATCGACGGTGTCTCTCGCGCCTTCAACGCCAGACTCAAGGAAGCGGCTGAAGAAGGTTTCATCTTCGCTTTTCAAGATATCCGCGGTCGTTACAAATCCGAAGGGCAATTCGTCATGCAGCGTCCTCAGCGCGACTCGAACAACCCGAAGGCAATTGACGAAGGGACGGACGCTTACGACACCATCGACTGGCTAGTCAAAAACGTTCCGCACAACAACGGGCGCGTCGGGATGATGGGAACCTCTTACCCCGGGTGGCTTGTCATGATGGCGGTGCTCGACCCGCACCCGGCGCTGAAAGCCGTCACGGAGGAGGCAACTCCGGCGGACATGTTCATCGGAGATGACTTTCACCACAACGGCGCTTTTCGTTTGAGCTACGGTTTTGAATATGCGTTTGAGTTGGAATCTTCAAAGGTGGATACCAACTTCAAATTCGACAGGTATGACACATTCGAGTGGTACTTGAATCTCGGCGCAGTCTCAAACGTCAACGCCAAATACTTTCAAGGCAAGCTGCCGTCGTGGAATAACTTTGTGCACCACCCGAATTACGACTGGTTCTGGAAGAGGCAGGCGCTCGTCAATCAACTCAAGCGCGTGACGGTGCCGATCATGCACGTCGCCGGCTGGTGGGATCAGGAAGACTTCTACGGACCCGTGACGGCTTACCAGACGTTAGAGAAGAGCGATACCAATCACATGAACTACCTGGTGG
>JAIVJM010000145.1:0-3490 GCA_020199995.1 Acidobacteriota bacterium
GTGCAGGGCAGGAGAGGGGTGGGTCGACCTGGAGGACTTCGAGGGGTAGGGCCGGGGGTTATGCAACAATCATTCGCGCTGGGGACCTGACGGGCGTGGAAGTACTTATCAGTCGGAGAAGGCGTCCGACGTCACCCGGGGGCCATCCTGCGGGACTGCTTCCCCAGCATTGGCTTGTCTCATGCGGGAGGCCCGCGCCCGCGATTCGCCTTCAGCAACTCACGCAGTGCTCGCCCAGACGTAACCAGGCCCCGAAAAAGCGAACAGGCGCGTCGGCCTTTGGGGCCTCGCGCCTGTTCTGTTGTGGTCACTGTCCTCATCCCAGCAACCACTATGGGCATTTGGATTTACCGCATGCCCGGTTGCGGCAACTATAAACGAATGGGTGGGGAGCGTCCAGCAGGGGGTTATTGGCTTTATTCCTCTGAGACGGAGTACCTTCAGGGCGGCTCACCTCAGCGCCCGCGGAAGCAAAGCGGCATCACCACGTCGCCCGCGTTCGCCTCACTATTGACACCCAGCAAAAGTCTTATACCAAGTTGCAATGAAAAAGGAGGTGGCTCATAGCTCAGGCCACCAATGGTAATTGGTTCGAGCCGAGACTTCGGCGGCGCTGATCTTTTGACAACGTGAACAGACCTTCTGCTCCAACTCGTCCATGCTCTCGTGCGCTCGATTAGCGACGCCCTCTTTGACCAACGGCCAGACTCGCTCACTCTGATTCAGCTCCGGCGTGTAGGCCGGCAAGCGGATCAAAGAGATTCTCTCCGGGACTTTCAGCGTCGCGGCGCGATGCGCGGGTGCCCCATCCCACACAAACACAATGCGCTTACCCTCTGGGGCGTGCTCTTTGGCGAACGCGTCGAGAAAGAGTTGCACACACGAGGCGTCGAGTCGCGGCAACACCAACCAGAAGACGCGCCCCGTTCGCGGATGGGTCGCCGCATAGAGCCAGAGCCATTCGTAGCGCTCATCAACTAGGGCCACAGGGCGCTCTCCAAGGGGTGCCCAGATACGCCTCAAAATAGGCTTGAGGCCGAAGCGCGCTTCATCTTGGCTCCAGACTTCTATTGAGTCCGCGGGGTAGGCCTTTTGAAGGGCTTGGGCCTCAAGTCCTAGCTTTTTTTGAACTCGGCTTGCGCTTGCGTTGAGGCGCGCCGCTTGTTTGCGGGGCGCGGCACCTGCAGGCTAAAGCCGAGCCGACGCATGGCGCGCCAGGCGGTCGTCTGGTGAACTTCTTAGCCGCTCTTTTCCGCAATCCAAGCGGCCACCTTCGGCGCCGTCCACAAGCCGCCGTCCGGGGCATCGGAACGCAACGCTTTGTCCAGTTCTTTACCCAGCTTGGCATCCACTTTGGCGCGATGACTTGGCTTGGTAGACTGTTTGCGTGCTACTGCTTTTGCCCCCTCTCGGATATAGCGACGCGCCAGAGTAGTGATCCAGGAACTGGCCCGTCGCGTTCGGCGGGCGGCATCGGCAGCCACCACGCCTTTTGAAATTAAGTAGAGAGCGTGCCAGCGCACCTTCTCTTGTGGCTTCTGACAAGAGCGATAACGCTGGTGTAGCTCTTCGGTTGTCAAATGTGGTTTGAGTTCGATTCGTCTCGCCATGACGACTTTTTACTCAAACACTCTTTTTATTGCAAGCTGGTATTAGATCGTGGCTCGTGACACCCGGCAACACACTACTCGTCTCGGTCGTCTCGTAGTCGACGCCGGCCCGCCGGTACATCGTCAACCGCTCGCCGTCGTAGCGCCACACCTCCGGGACACCTACGCGCGCGTCGAGTGAGAGCTTCGGGAGAGAGGGGCTAGTGATGTTCGCTTCCACGACCTCCGGCACACCTTCGCCACGAGGCTTAGGGCGGCGAACGGACGCGAGAGTGAGGGCGGCAGATGGATGATCCGGTGGAGATTGAGACGGTCTCGGCAGGCCCTCAGACCTGCGCCAGAATGCGGCACAGATTGTAGAAATTGTTCTGAGCAAGAGTGCACGCCTCGGAGCCGGGGAGGGCTCGCTCAAGCGTTTTCACCAACTGGCGGGAGTCGTAAACCGCCTGCCGGTGTGCCTCGGTCGGGAACAGGCTCTGAATCCAGAAGATTGCAGCATAGCGCACGCCCCGCGTGACGGGCAGGACTGCATGCATCGCCCCCGTCGGGTAAACGACGCCCGCCCCGGCATCAAGCTTTATTTTCAACGGCCCGAAAGGCGAGTCGAAGGATAGCTCCCCGCCGTCATAAGAGTCCGAGTCGCTCAGGAAGAGCGTCATCGAGAGGTCGGTTCTGATGTAGTTGCTCCCGACCGGATTCATCCCGCGCATCGCCGACAGGAATCCCATCACCGGGAGGTCAACGTGTTCTTTGTAGAACATGCCGACCTCGTAGCGGCTGATGATCGGCCTCGTCATCGCACGCGGGAAGGCTGTGAGATTGAACTCGGCGTGCTCACGCACGGACTGCTCGACGATCCTCACAACCTCCACGTATTTTTCCGTCTCGGGCGACAGTTCGAGGTTCTTTTTGTTGTACGTCGTGCCTCCCGAAATATGGCCGTCGACAAACTCCGACTCTTTAATAATTTTGCGAACCTTAGCGAGATTTTCGGGGCTGAGGATGTTGTTGATTTTCGAAATGAACATAGAGGTGTCGCTCCCGGTTGAAAGAGACCATTTCCTTGCGGCTAAACAGCTGCCTGCGCGGGCGAAGTCCCGACTGTACACTCGGGCGACGCGGGTCAGCGGCCCTCCGCGCGTCGCGGCTGCTCTCATCGTTTACGCGCGCAGCTCGTTCGCGCGCGCGCACATCTGGTCGAAGACGGACTCCAGCAGGCTCGAAAGCTCGTCTATGTTTTTGAGACCGCGCTCGGTGATGCCTCCAGGCGTAGCGAGCGCGTCGCCCGCAGAGTCGCCTTCCGGCGTGTTGGTAGGTTGTTCTGACAGAAGCGAGCGCACAGCCCTGAAGAACAGCCGCCGCCCGAGCTCGGCCGCCTCGTCCTGTAGCCCGCGGACTCCCACGTCCGCGGCCGCTCGGAGCGCGGCCAGGACTACCGTCGGCCAGGACGCGCCGAGTAAAAAAATACGGGCGAAAGACTCTTCGTCTCCGACCACGCCAACCTCGCCGAACTGATAAAGCTCCGAGGCGGCCTTCTCCCACTCCGGGTCGGGGAGCCCTGTGGGGCGCAGCGCGGCCACAGGAATGGAGTTCGCGCCGTCGATTAGAAAAGGGGCGATACATATCGCCGTCGCGCGTGGGAACGCGCGTTGTAACGATTCCCGAGAGAGGGAGGACGCGGCGCTGAGGATAGTCCCTTCGAACATCCTTGCCCGCTCGCTGCCTTCGGCAAGGTCGAGTAAGGTTCTTCCCGGCAGGGCGACGACGACCGACCGCGCGCGCAGCGCGTCGGCCCAGTCGGAGACCCAGGCCCCTCCGGCGATGCGCTTCTCCTCATGGCCCGCGGGGGACTGCCCGCCGCGGCTCCAGACCAGAGGCTC
>JAIVJM010000145.1:3559-5763 GCA_020199995.1 Acidobacteriota bacterium
GCCCCCAACAGGCCAAGGCGAAACCCCCCGGCCCGTCGGTCTCGGGTTCTATTGTTCGACACGGCTGTCACACGTTGCGGGATTATCAGGAAGGGGTTATGCGGGCCGGCTTGCGGCCGGCGCCTGGGGTTTGTGGCGGGCCTCTTCTGGCCGCGCACGTCTCAAGTCCACCATATCAGCTCGTTGTTGAGGTTGAGCGTCATGAAGCAGGTAATCAGGAGGCGTCTCTTCGGCGAGTCGGGGTTGCCGCGCAGGACTGCGTGGGCGAGATTGCCGTTGGCGACGCAGAGGTCGCCCGTCTCGACCGGGACGATGATGCTCGGGTACTCGTCCAGCAGTTCAGCCGGATAAGGGAAGCCGACGTGGCTCAGCCCCAACTCGTCGCGCGTCTGGTCGTCGGGCTCGACGTTCCAGATTTTGAACTGGCCCGAGTCGGCAGGCACTTCGGCGTAGATGTTGAGGGCCATCACCCTCACAGCCTGTTGAATCTCGAAGTCGCACTGGATGGGGTCTTTGACCTGCGCGAGGTCGTCGTGCGGCTCAAGCAGGAAGTTGCCCACGTTGTTCCAGTAGACGGCCTTCGTGTCGCCGGCGGGGACTCCGTCGAGCATGGCCGGCCGGGCTTTCAGCGCCCCGCCGCTCGCCGAGACGAGCGCTTCCCTGAAGACGGACGCGGGGTTGATCGTCCCCGCGTAGAGGTTCGCCACCGCGGCCTCGCATGCGCGCGCCTCTTCCAGATACTGCGAGGTCGGCTTGCCGTAATGGGAGGCGCCGACGAGGTAGGCTTCGACGCCGTCTTCGCCCTCGCCGTATCGCGGCGTCCTCTGATCGGACGCCCAGAAATTCTCCACAATCCGACGGCAGACTTCGGGCGCGACGAAGCCCCGTATGCGGTAGGCCGCGAGGTTCCCGCCGAGCACTTCAAAGACGGCGTCAACGTCCACGACGCCTTCAGTCTCGTGCAGACGGAAAGCCGACGCGGGCAGGGAAGTGCCGGTTATGTGCTGCGTCATCCTACTCATGTGCGAGACTCCCTGCCGCGACGGCCGCGGCGGCGTCCCTGTCGCGCAACGTCTCCAGCGGCGGGGGCGCGGCGGCCGCCGCGGGACGCCTATGGAGCAGCGGCCGGTCGCGGTGGAAGAAGCCGAGGATGGCCGGGACGGGGCTGACGACGCGCTCCACGCGGCCGAACTCGTCCCCGTACTGGCGGCGCACGAACTTCATAGACCTCCAGTGCGCCTGCGGGCGCAGGTGGTGCTCCTGATGGTAGCCGTCGTTGAAGGCGAGCAGGTTGTAGAGGCGGCCGTAGTAGCTCACCGAGTCGGCGAAGCTGTTGCCGGGCCGCGCCCCGTAGTGCTCGTAGTAGTTCTGCAAGTTGACGAGCGCCAGCGCCAGATAAAACGCGGGCAGGTAACAGAGCAGCGTCCACTTCCACGAGACGGACAGAAACAGGTACAGCGCGAGAAGGTGCGCCGCCCTGTCCAGGCGTATCTGCCGGAGCTCCCTCGCGCGCTTGGCCGGAGTCTTCGAGGCCAGCGCTAAAAGCTCCGGCTCAAGCCCGCCCACGCGCCAAAGGGTGGCCGCCGACAGCAGCGCGCGCCCGACGTTCGGCAGCGTCGAGGTCGCCCCGACGAACGCGTAACGGAAGAGGCCGGCGTGCTCGCCGTCCACGCCGTCCCGGAAGGTCGAAGACGCGTCCCTCGTCCTCCCGTCCGGCCCCTTCCGGTCGTTGTTATAGCGGTGGTGGTTGCGTACGTGCGTGAGTTGGTAAGCCTGCACGGACTGGCCTATGTTGACGGAGTTGAGCACCGACACGAGCCCGTTCAACAGCGGCGAGTTGAACCAAGCCGCGTGCGTGAAGAGGTGGGAGAGGATGATGATGTTGTAGACCATCATGAAGACCAGCAGCGCGAAACTCCCCGCGCGGCCGGCGTACGACCACCCCTCCCACCCGGCGGCCACCCAAAGCGTCAGTCCGAACTGCGCGACGCTCAGCGCGAGCATCACGCCGTCGAGCGGTGTGTATTTCCAGAGCTTCATCACATGTCCGATTCGCTGAAGTAAGATTCGAGCTTGCCGCGGCGGCGTACGTCGAGGGTAGCGCAGTGGAAGGAGCCGCCGAAGCTGTTAAAGTTGCGGAAGTTGCAGGGGATGGGAGTGAAGCCCCACTTCTTCAGGGCCGAGATCATCGGCTCGTCCTGCCG
>JAIVJM010000208.1 GCA_020199995.1 Acidobacteriota bacterium
CTTCTCCGGTGGACATCTTAAGGACTAGAAGGGTGAAACGAGATTAGACATGCTTTGCACAGAGTTTGAAGATCGTCTGACGGACTACATGGACGGAGCGCTCGACGGGGACGCACAGCGTGCCTTCGCCGAACACGCCCTGCGCTGTCCGCTCTGCCACGAGCTTATGAATGAAGTCAGGAACGCCCTCGCCGAGTGCCGCGCGGTTGTGCCGCCGCCGCCCTCGCCGGGGCTCGAAGCGCGCATCCTCTTGAAGACCGCACCCGAGTCTTCGATGACCTGCGAAGAATTCGAGGAGCACCTGACGGACTACCTTGACGGATTCCTGCCCGCCTCGCTCTACCACCGCTGGGAGCGGCACGCGGCGCTCTGCGAGGGCTGCACGGAGCTGCCCGGACAGGTCGTGCGCTCCATCGGCGCTTGCTACTCTTACATCAGCGAAGAGCTGCCCGTCCCGGCGGGGCTGCACGAGAGCATCCTCCGGGCTACGCTCGGCACGACCGAAGTGGAGCGCGTCCGCGCGCCGCTCCACGCGCGCGTCGCCGAATGGCTGCGCGGCTGGCTCGACGTGGTCGTCTCGCCGCAGCTCGCGACCGTCGCCACGATGGCGCTCCTTGCCGTGTTGGTCGGCACGAGCACTATCTCCGACGACGGCTCAATCGGCGGCATGTACCGCGCGAGCCTCAACCTCGCCGCGAAGACCTACGCGCACGGCGCAGACCGCGCCGACGAGTTGAAACGCGTCACCGAAGAGTTGGTCGGCACGCCCGCGCAGAGCGGGGCGACCGAGTTGAAGGCCAACCAGCCCGCGAAGGACGCGGCCCCAGCGGGTGGCCAGCAGCCCGAGCAGGAGAAGCGTTAAGCGACGCGGGCCGAGAAGGGCCGACGCGAGAGGGAGCAGGGGGGTTTAGTGACAGGGTTGATGACTTGCGCATACCACATGACGAACCGGGCAGTCGTGCAGTGCAGCCGCTGCACACGGCCCCTGTGCCCGGCCTGCGACCACCGCATCCGCGGATTCCCGTATTGCCAGGACTGCATCGTCGCGGGCGTCGAGGTGCTGCAACAACAACCGGCGCGCACGTCGGGCGTCCCCCACGCCGTGCGCCGCAAGACTTCGCCGTTTGTCGCGCTGCTGCTTTCGTTCCTCGTCCCCGGCCTCGGCGCGGCCTACAACGGGCAGACCTCGAAGGCGCTCGTCCACTTCACCATCTTCGCCAGTTTCTTCCAGATGGCGACCGTCACGGACGGCACGGCCTTCTTCGTGCTCGGCGTGATCGGCACATGGCTCTTCGCAGCGGTTGACGCGGCGCGCACCGCGCAACTGATCCGCACGGGCCTCGCGCCCGACGCCGAATCCGACGCCATCGCCCAGCGCCTCTACGGCAACCCGCTCGCGTGGGCCGTGACGATGATCACGCTCGGCACAGTCTTCCTGCTCCACACGATGTTCGGCGTGCAACTTCCCGTCCGCGAGTTCCTCCCCGTCGTGCTCGTCCTGCTCGGCGCTTACATGCTCTTCGACTACGTGCGCGCGCGCCGCGGAACCCGGCGCGAGGTCGCGGGCTTCGATGCCATCAGCCGACCTCCTTCGGTCATCGGCCCTTCGTCGGCGTCTTACCCTTCGGAGGCTACGAGATTCGGGACGGGCGAATTGGTCACTCAGGTCTCGGCGCGCGACGTCGGCGGCTGGCCGACCGAGCCGCGCGCGTAGGATCGCGTAGGATATTGCGGTGGCGGCGCGGGCGGCGCGCGTCGTCCTCTCGCCACATGCCGGCGCTCTTTGTTATCATGCCGTCAACAACACTGGACGGGGCGTGTGTTGATTGAGGGTGAGCGGCGGCGCATCAGAGTTTTGCGGAGTTCGCGGTTAGAACAAGGAAGGAGATTTACCAGATGTCAGTTTTTCTCAGGACAGCCGGCAGGTGGGGCGGAATCGTCACGATCATCCTGCTCATCATCACGCTGCTCAAGCAGCTCATCGCCTTCGTCGGCTTCATCATGTTCGCCATCAAAATCGCGCTCGTGCTCGTCTTCATCGCCCTCATGCTCCTCATCGTCGTGCTGATGATGCGCACGCGCTCGCAGCGCCGCCGCGAAGAAGTTGAGCTTTAGGCGTACGCCCCACGAACGGGATTTTCCCTTCGATGCCCGACGGTTTCCGCCACCGAAGCGAAGCCGGCGGGCATTCCTTCGTCCGCGCTTTCGGGCGCACTTGCCGCCGGTTGCAATCTCCTGTTTCGTGTGCTAGGGTTCAGCCCCTTGTGCAGCGCCAGTCTTTCCCGTCTCCGCTTGATCATCAAAAAGATGGGTCTCGGCTCGCACCTTCAGGAAGGGTCTCGCACTAAGTCAGAACCCGGAAAATTGTAGTTTTCGCACTCGTCGCCTTCTTTCGGCAGACAGTGCCTTTTGCGTTCATCCGCCCCCGCGCTCTCCCCAGAGACGAGAGCGCGGACGGAGCGCCCAAGGAGCACACTCCGATGAACAGAGACGAGCGTTTTTACGCTTTCATCGTCGCTCAGACCTCGCGTTCACGATCCCAGTTTCGCCGTTTCTCCATCCGCAAAAGCTGGCTCAAGTTGTCGGCGCTGGCGGCCAGCGTCGTCATGTGCGCCGCGCTCTACGGCGTCTACGGCCTGACGCAGCAGGCCGCGCACCTGCGCGTCGAGCAGGAGAACAATAGCCTCCGGCTGGAGAACGAGCGCCAGCGCCAACTGCTTAAAAATCTTGAGAACCGCGTGGACGCCATTGAAGACGCCTCGCGCCGCCTCTCCGAGATGTCGGGCGTCTCGACGGAGAGTGAGGAGGGCACAGACCCGCATGGCGCGGGCGGCCCCTTGGTCATGCTGGACGAGGCGGCGATAGCGGCCATCGAGACGCGGGCCGCGCACCTCGAAGAAGACCTCAAGGCATACGAAGCCGCGCTCCGCGAGCGCGCGCGCATCCCTTCGATCTGGCCGGTCGCGGGCGGCGAAGTGACCGACAGTTACGGCGTGCGCGGGAACCCCTTCGGCGGCGGCTCCTCCGAATTTCACTCCGGGCAGGACATCGCAGCCCCGCGCGGCACGCCGGTGCTGGCGGCGGCTGACGGCGTCGTGACGCAGGCCGGCACGCAGAGCGGCTACGGGCAGATCGTCGTCATTGACCACGGCAACGGCCTGACGACCCGCTACGGCCACCTCTCGAAGATCGAAGCCACGCTCGGTCAGGAGATTAGACGCGGCGAGCTGCTCGGGCAGGTCGGTTCGACGGGGCGCTCGACGGGGCCGCACCTCCACTACGAGGTGCGCTTCTACGACGTGCCCGTGAGCCCGAGCCACTATCTGCCCGCGAACTAGGATTTCTCCCCGTAAAAAGCGGGGAAATGCTCGGAAGCGGCGCGGAATTTTGTGCTTGACACTTTCAGGTCTTTCGCTTAGTATGCGCCGTCGTTTGAAGCCGGGGTTCGACTTAACTTCGTTCCCCTGTTAGGTTTAAAGCACTACAGCAATGAAGTTCAAGTAGTCCCCTCTCCAGTCCGTGAGTGGTGTGTCAAAGGCGCGAGCGCCGGAGGCCATCAGTCGCGGGCTTTTTTGTTGGTCAGAGTTTTTGGCGCGCAACCGTTCGGAAGGTTGCGCACCGGCTCGTGAAAGTAAACTTAGAGGGTGAGTGAGACCACCAAGATGTTTCCCGCCCCCTTTTCCGAATCGTTAGGAGGATTCGTTAGCTATGCCTAGAATTACCGGTAAGGTCAAGTGGTTCAACAACGCGAAGGGCTACGGCTTCATTGAGCAGCCGGGCTCTTCGGACATCTTCGTTCACTACAGCGCCATTCAGGGCGACGGCTTCAAGACGCTCGAAGAGGGTCAGGAAGTCGAGTTCGAGGTCACGCAGGGGCCCAAAGGCCCGCAGGCCGAAAAAGTAATGAAGATGTAATCTCCCCACCTCAGACGCTTTCGTTTGAAGGCCACTGGACCGCTTCCGGTTTTCGCAGAAGAGCCGGGAAGCGCAAGGCAGTAAGCGGTAAGCAGAAAGCAGTAAGCAGTCAAAACGCTGAAATGTTTTGACTGCTTACTGCTTTCTGCTTACCGCTTACTTTTATTTGTCGGCTTTGGCCTTGAAGCTGACGCGTCCGTCTTTGACCGCGATAGAAAAGTGGACGCGCTCGCAGCCCGCGCGCTCTTTGAGGGCGTCCGATTTCTCGGCGATCATGCGGTGGAAGCGCGCGAAGGAGAGGTCGTCGGTCGGCTCGCCGCACTGCTTCTTGGCGTCCACGAACGACTCGTAAAGATTCTTGATGGTGGATACCTCGCGCCGCGCGTCCGCGCAGACGAAGGTGCGCGGCGGCGGCGCTTCCTCCGCGCCTCCGAACCGCGCCGCGACGCGCGAGGCCGCCGTGCCGCGCCCCTCCTCGCGATCCTTCATGGTGCGCCGCCAGAGTTGTAGGAAAGAGGTGTGGCGCGCGACGAGCGAGTTGTAGTGGTAGCGTTGCGCGAAGGTGAGCGTGCGGTCGTCGGCGAGTCTTTTGATGAGGGTCTCGACGCGGCCCTTGGTGTCGTAGGGCGGGCGCTTGGCCCCACCGTTGAAGTAGATGTCGAACTCGACCTTGAGGCGGCGGAGGTCCTCTTCGAGACGGCCCAACTGCTCATCCAACGAGGGCTGAGCATCGCGCGTGCCGGTAGTCTTCTCACGCTCTTTGACGCGGCGCGCGAATTTGTTCTGGCGGGTCGCCAAGCTCTTTTCCTTTCTCTCTCTACAGCCGCCGGGCCTACTGCGGCGGCATGCGTTTTCGAGTCTAGGGTTTCGTCGCGGGGAGTGTCAACAACTACTATCCCCGGGGCGGCGGACTCAGGGCCACTGAATGACCTTCTTCCGCTCGGGCGCGGGCGAAGGGGCCGGCGCGTTGACGAGCGACGGCGAAGGGGGCGGCGCGGTCGTCACGCGCCGCGTCTCGACCCCCGCGCGCTGAGGCGTTCGCGCCGTCGCGCCCGGACTTGCGCCGTCGTCTTTGCGTTTGTCTTCGCCTGTCGCTGACGGCGCGTCGGCCCGAGTCGTTTCGCGTAACTCCACGGCGTCCGCGCGCGACCGCGAAGGCTCGCCCTCGGGAGTGCGCCCGCCGCTGCCATCGCTCTCGGAAACGACCGACAGCGAGTTCGACGAAGGGGCGGCTTCCGTCCTCGACGCGGGCGGCGGCGGCTCGTAGATGACGACGTTCTGCGGGTTCGGATTGAAGGGCATCACGCCCGCGCCTCCCGGCATGAGCGGGGAGGGCTGCGCGACCTGCGCGTCGTTCGGTGAAGGCTCCGGCGTCGGGTCTCCGACCGCCGGCGGCGTGAGAGGGGCGACCATCTGGGGCGCTTCTCCCGTGGCCGTCGAGACGGGCTGAAGGCCCGCCGCGCCGGGAGATTCCGCGCCGCGCCGGAGCGTGTAGACCGCGACGCCGGAGGCGACAATCAAGACGACCGCCGCCGCCGTCACCGGCCACGACGCGAGCGCTCTTCCGAAGCGCGAGCCGGGCGCAGGCGGCAACCCCCGTGTCGCCGTTTTCGACTCCGCCCTATCGGGCGCGACGAACGGCGATTCCGGAGTCACTGTAGAGTGTAATTCCCCGAACGTCGTGCCCTCGTCCGACTCGTCGTCGTCTGAGTCGCCCGTGCCCGGCGAATCTTCGACCGCGCGAGCCTCTTCAGCATCACCCACGGGTCGCCTGCCCGACTCGCGCGCGCGCGCGGCGGCCCCGGCTTCCTTCAGCAGTTCGACGATCTCGCGGAAGCCGCGCGAGGCCGCCCACTTCTCGGCGGTCGTGCCGAGGCTGGTCTGCGCCGTCACGTCCGCGCCCGCGCCGAGGAGCAGGCGCACGACCTCTTCGTGACCGAAGAACACGGCGAGGATGAGCGGCGTGAACCCGTCTTCCCTCCGCGCGTTAACGTCCGCGCCCGCGCCGAGGAGGATTTGCGCCACGTCCGCGTAGCCGCGCGACGCCGCACGCATCAAAGCCGTCTCGCCGTCCGGCCACGCGCGCGCTTCGTCGGTCGGCGGCGGCGGGGGCGGGAGCGAAAGTGCTTTCTCCATTTTCAGTTTCTCTTCGGGGCGAATGACGGCGTAGAATGTTCGACGCCGTAAAGGCGTTTGCTAAAACTTATCATCAACGACCGGCTTCTGACTACCGTCCACGCCCCATGCCTGAAGCGAATTCAGAAACGACTTCCGCCCGACGCCTGCGCGCGCTGCCCTCGATGGACGCTCTGTTGCGCACGCCCGAAGCGCTCTCCTTACGCGCGCGCGTCGGAGGCGAGCGTCTCAAGACGCTCGCGCGGACGGTGACGGACGGGCTCCGCGCGGAGCTTCGTGCGGACGATTCTGCGTCGGACGATTCTGCGACGGCCCGCGCGGGCGACGATCTGACGCGCGAGACGCTGCTGGCCGAGGCGGCGCGCAGACTCGTGCGGGACGCAACGCTCGACGCGGCCTCTGGCGTGCGGCGCGTCATCAACGCGACGGGCGTCGTCCTCCACACGAACCTCGGGCGCGCGCCCCTCTCCGAAGCGGCGCGGCGCGCGGTCGCCGAGGAGGCCGCCGGCTACTGCACGCTCGAATACGATGTCGAGACGGGCGCGCGGGGGCGGCGCGGGCGGCGCGTCGAAGAACTGCTCGCCGAGCTGACGGGGGCCGAAGGCGTGCTCGTCGTCAACAACTGCGCGGCGGCGGCGCTGCTCGTCCTCTCGGCGCTCGCACGCGACGGCGAGACGATTGTCTCGCGCGGCGAACTGGTCGAGATCGGCGGCGACTTCCGCGTGCCCGACGTGATGGCGCAGTCCGGCACTTCGATGGTCGAGGTCGGCACGACCAACCGCACCAAACTCTCGGACTATGCGCGAGTGGTAAACGAGCGGACGCGGCTCATTCTGCGCGTACACCCTTCGAACTACCGCATCGTCGGCTTTACCGCCTCGGTAACGGTCGCCGAACTCGCGCGGCTCGCCGAAGAGCGTGGACTTCCGCTCTACGAAGACGCGGGATCGGGCGCGCTCTTCGACCTCGGCCCTCACGGGCTCAAAGGCGAGCCGGTCATCCGCGAATCAATCGAGGGCGGGGCGGGCCTCGTCTCCTTCAGCGGCGACAAGCTGCTGGGCGGGGCGCAGGCGGGACTCATCGTCGGGCGGCGCGAGCTGGTCGAGCGTCTGCGCAAGTTTCCACTCTACCGTGCGCTGCGCGCCGACAAGCTGTCGCTCGCCGCGCTCGAAGCGACGCTCGAAGCCCACCGGCGCGGGACGGCCCTCGCGGAAGTGCCCGCGCTCCGCATGCTCGCGGCGACCCGCACGGAGTTAGAGAAGAGAGCCCGCGCCTTCACACGCCGACTGCGCGCGCGCGTCGCTCCCGACATACTCGCGTCTGAAATCGTCGAAGGTCACTCGGCGGTCGGCGGCGGCTCCGCGCCGACCACGCACCCCGAGACTGCGCTCCTCGCGCTCTCTCACGCACGGCTCTCAGCCGCCGCGCTCGAAGAAGCACTGCGACGTTCGAGCCCGCCCATCATTGCGCGCATCCTCGAAGAGCGTGTCGTGCTCGACCTCCGAACGGTCGCCGCCGGGGAAGAGTCCGAACTGCTCGACGCGCTCGCGTCAGTCGCTTAAAACACTTTCCGGCAAGACTCTTGTTCGGGCGGAGTCTTTCATTGTATGATGTTTTCGGCGTCGGGCTTTCCTGACCGACAATGCTTCAAGCAAACCCACCTTAGTCTTGTCTCCTCCGAACAGCCTTGAAAAACATACTTTCCGCCTCTTCCAAGTCTCTTTTCGTCTCCAACGCTCTGTCACTCGCCGCAGCCGCACTGGCGTGTGCGCTGTGGGGCGCGGGGCTTTCGGCTTCGCTCGAAAGCATGTTTGTGCTTGACGGCGCGTCGGGCGCGAGCGTGCCGCCGCGCACCTGGGTCGCCCTGTTGCTGGTGTCGGCGGCGGGCGCGGGCGCAGGTCTCGCCGTCGAACGGATGGGAGCGCGCCGCGCTTCGCGCTTCGTCGCCGCCGCGCTCGCGCTCTTGTGCGGCGCGAGCCTTGCGGCCTCGCGCTTCCTGCAACTCGACGTCTTGTTCGTGCCCGTCTCGATGGCCGCGCTGGGGGCGTTCGCGGCGGTGCAGACGCGGCGCCTGTGGGCGGTTGACGCGGCGCTCGCGCGCAACCTTCGGCGCGTCGCGGCGCAGCCGTCGGTGCTCGAAGGGCGCGGCGCGAACGCGCGCCTGCTGAGCGGGCTGAAGCTGCTCGACACGGTGCTGCCACTCGAAGAGGCCGTGATTTTTTGTCTGGACGAAACGGGCGCGCCCGTCGCCGCGGCGCGGCTGAGGGCCTCGGCGGGCGGCGCGCAGGGCGGCGGCGGCGGCGCGGAGCCAGACCGCAACAACGTCTGGCGCGAGGGCGTGCGCCTGTGCGAACGCGCCGTCGCGTCGGGAGAGATGCTGATTCAGCCGGGCGAGCGCGGCGGGACGGCGGGCGACGGGCGCGCCACGGTCGTCGTGCCGCTCAGGCACGAAGGTCACGCGGTCGGCGCGCTGCTCGTGCGGCTCCGCGAGGGCTTCGACGAATCAGACCGCCCGTTGCTCCTGACGGTGAGCGCGCAGTTCGCGCGCAACCTCCAGCGCGACGAGGCGCGCGCGCTCGACGTGCCGCGCGACCGCGCGGCGTTCTTCTCGGCATCGGCGGCGACGCAGCGCCTCGAATCGTTCGGCGTCGTGAGCGGCCTGCTGGCCGAGCAGAGCTTCGCGGCGCACGTCCTCTCGGAAGCGTCCGAGGGCCACGCGGTCGCGTACCTCGACGGCACGCTCGCCTGCGTCAACAATCCGATGCTGGAGGAGGCGCGCCTGAGCGGCGAGGAGTGCCGCGCGCTCGACATCTTCGGGCTCCTCGAACAATTCCGCGCGGGCGTCTTCGACGAGCCCTCCATCGCCGTGCGGCGCGTGCTGCAAACGGGTCAGGCTTACGAGCGCGAGCTGACCTACCTCGAACCGACACGGACGCTCGCGCTCCGCATCGCTCTCGTCACCGACGGGGCCTTCGCGAAGCGTGAGCCCGCCCGGTGGCCGAAGGAAGGCGGCGGCGAGGCGGCGGCGGGGCCGCTTCCGCTCTGCCTCGCCGTCACGGTGCGCGACGTGACGAGCATCAAGGAGTACGAGAAGCTCAAAAGCGACATGCTGTCGCTGATGTCGCACGAGCTGCGGACGCCGATCACGAGCATCAACGGCTTCGCCGAATTGCTCATGGCGGACGAAACCATTCCCGCCGAGGCGCGCGAGTTCCTCGGCATCATCAACACCGAGTCGCAGCGACTGACGCGTATGATCGGGACGTTTCTCTCGGTGGCGAAGCTCGAACAGAAGGACAGGCAGGAGGTCTTGATGGCGCCGCTCCTGCTCGACGACGTGGTGCGCGACACGATGAGCAGCTTCCAGCCGATCGCCAAACGAAAGCGCATCCGCCTCGTCGAGAAGGACTGCGTCAAACTCCCGCCCGTCGCTGCCGACCGCAGCCTCATCACGCAGGTCGTCTCGAACCTTCTGGACAACGCCGTCAAATACAGCCCCGAACGCACCACCGTCACGCTCTCGACCGCGCTCGAAGCCGACGCCGTGCGCCTCACGGTCGAAGACCGCGGCTACGGCATCCCGCCCGAAGACGTCGAGCGCGTGTGGGAGAAGTTCTACCGCGTGGCCCGCGACGGTCGCGTGAAGGAGGAGGAATCCACGGGCCTCGGCCTCTCGTTCGTCCGCGAGGTCGTCGAGCAGCACGGCGGCGCGGTCGAACTCGAATCCGAAGTCGGTCGCGGCTCGAAGTTCAGCTTCACTCTGCCCAGACTCTAAAAAGCCGTGAACGGTAAACCGTGACGGGTGACAGGAGAAAGACAAGTTCTTTCCTGTCACCCGTCACGGTTTACCGTTCATGGCTTTTTACTTCCTATTGATTGTTCCCCTGCACTTGGGCGACTTGCAGCGGCACTTGTAGGTGTCGGGGTGGTAGGTGGAGATGTAGTCGCAGGTGATCTCTTCGCCGGGGTGAATGTCGCGCAGGGCCATGAAGAGGAGGTGGCCGTGCGTGGTGCGCATGTAGGTGTTCGGCTCGCAGGAGTGATTGAGGTAGTGCGTGCCGTTGCCGCCGCGGCTGCCGTCCACGCTCCAGTCGTCGTCGAGCGCGCAGATGCGGTGCTTCTCGCGCGTCCTCAGGCGGCGCTCGCCTTCGCTGCTCGTAATCCTCTCGCCCGCGTACTCGGCGATCTTGCGGCCCTTCGGAAAAAAAGCGGTCGAGAAACAGCCCATCCCGTTGATCTTCGATTTTTTGACGGCGAGTCCGGGCGCGAGTTTTAGTTTCATGTCGGGAGAGGGAGGAGAAATGATGAGTGCGGAATGATGAATGATGAATAAAAGTCAAGCTGCTTCTTATTCATCATTCATCATTCCGCACTCATCATTTCTTTGCTACTGCTTGAGACGAAAGCTGCGCGCGATGGCGTCGGTCTGGGTGCGGATGCGCATGAGCTTTTCAGCCCGCGCCGTGAAGTGGAGCGTGTAGACGGTGCGGTTGTCGGCCTGAAGGTAGTAGATGCGCCCCGCCATCGGCTTGCCGGCGTTCGTGTACTCGTAAGAGGCCGTGATGCCGTTCAGGCGACCGGCGAAGCGCTCCTCCTTGCCGCCGACGAAGCCGGGCAGATAGCGCAGCTTCAAGTCCTGCTCGCGCCGCGCCACCTCCGAGAGCGAGGCCGACGCCTCGACGACCTCTTTACGCAGCCGCAGGAAGCCGTCGCTGCGCTCGCCGTAGATGAACTCCATGAGCTGGTGCGCGTTCTCACTGCGCGGCGTGACCTTCCAGGTCTGCGAAGGCAGCTCCAGCATGTAATCGTCGTTGCCGCTCGTGTATGTCTCCTGCCCGAGGGCGGCGGACGCGCCGACGAAGAGCAGGAGGGCGCACGTCAAAAGCTGTGGGGTGCGTCGCATGTTGGTAAGCAACTCCTTGTGTGTTGGCCTCCGCTCGGGGCGCGGAGGGAGGGCGATTCCGGCATGTGCCCGTGTACTGACTTCTGATGCCCGCATCGCCGCTCTCTGTTGCCCGGCGAGGGGCGCGCCCCGTGCCGCGCCAAGACGTGCGGAACGGGCTCTTCCTTACGATGCGCTTATGACTTGGCGCGCAGGTCTTTGATCGTGCCGCGGATTTGCTCGGCGTCGGGGGCCTTCGGCGACAGCTTGAGGTATTTTTCGAGTTCGTCAGCCGCGCGCTTCAAATCCTGTCTGGCCCAGTAAATGCCCCCCAGATATTTGTGTGCGAGCCCCACCTGCCCGCCACTCAGCTTGACCGACTGCTGTAACTCCTTCTCCGCCTCGTCAAGTTTCTTCTGCCTCATCAGGGTGGCCCCGTGATAGAGGTGCGCCTGCGGCGATTTGTCCAACTTCTTGGCGGAGCGGCGCAACTGCTTCTCCGCCTCGACGTAATCCTTCTTCTCCAGTAGCGCCATGCCGTAGTTGAGCTGCACCGAAGCGTCTTCGGGGAGAGCCTTGTTGGCGGCGCTGAAAGATTCGAGAGCCTTTTCGAGCTGGTTCGTCTTGAGGTACAGCAGGCCGAGTTCGTTGTGGGCGAGCCCGAACTGCGGGTGCAGCGCGACGGCCTCGTTCAACTGCCCGATGGCCTTGTTGTGGTCGCCCTTGCGCGCGGACTCCAACCCCCGGTCGAAGAGTTCGAGCGCGGGCTTCGGCATGCCGGCCAGCGCCGGGTTCGCCTCGGGCTTGAGCCTGAGGTAGACCGGGAGCGTGAAGGTCGGCTGGGTTTCGAGATAGACCGACTCGCGGACGATCTCGAACTGCTCGCCCGCGTCAATCGTGACCCGGTACGTCCCGCCTTCGAGGTTGCTGAAGTTAAAGCTGCCCTCGCTGTCGGCGGTGGCGGTGCGCGAGGCGGAGTCGGGGTGCTCGAGCGTGACGCGGATGCGCGTTTCGGGCAGACGGCCCGTGGGACTGATGATGCGCCCCTGAATGGCGAGCTTGCCGCCCGTGCTCCCGGCGATGTCGCCGCGGTGCGCGCCCATCCCCTGCGACTGCGCGCGCGCCGCATGCTGCGGCACGAGCAGGAGGGCGAAGGTCAGAAGGGCGAGGGGCGGGACGGCGACCGAAAGCCGTCTGACGAAGCAAAACGGTGCACAGGGCATGGGGTAAAACTCCTGTTTCAGAGGCGAGTGGTAGAAGTTATCTCAGGTCGCGGCCTGTTCGAGCGCGGCGCGCTGCGCGGCGAAGAGGGTTTCGAGCCCGCCGCGCGCGAGGTCTAAGAGGGCGTCGGTCTCGGCGCGCGTGAAAGGCGCGCCCTCGGCGGTGCCCTGAAGCTCGATGAAGCGCCCGTCGCCCGTGCAGACGACGTTCATGTCCACGGCGGCGCGCGAGTCTTCGTCATACTTGAGGTCGAGGAGCGGCGTCCCCGAGACGATGCCGACGCTGATGGCGGCCACCTCGCCGACGAGGGGCGGGCGCGCGAGTCTGCGCTCGCCCGAGAGCCTCCGCACGGCGAGGGCGAGCGCGACGTAGGCGCCTGTGATCGAGGCCGTGCGCGTGCCGCCGTCGGCCTGCAACACGTCGCAGTCAATCGTGATGGTGCGCTCGCCGAGCAGCGAGAGGTCAATCACGGCGCGTAAGCTACGACCGATGAGCCTTTGAATCTCGTGCGTCCTTCCGCCGGGGCCTCCGCGGCCCGTCTCGCGCTGCGTGCGCTGCTGCGTGGCGCGCGGCAGCATCGAGTATTCGGCGGTGAGCCACCCCTGTCCGGAGTTGCGCTTGAAGGGCGGCACGCGCTCGTCGAGCGTGGCGGTGCAGATGACGCGCGTCCCGCCCATCTCGATGAGCGCCGAGCCCTCGGCGTTGGGCATGAAGTGCGGCGTGATGCGCACCTGCCGCAACTCGTCGGCGCGTCTTTCGTCGGTGCGTTTGAATGTTTCGCTAACGGGTGTGAAGCTCATCCTGGCCCCGGATTTCGACGGCTTCCAGAACGCTGGGCGCGATTCCCAGAAACCTTTCGGCGACGCGCGCGAACCGCTCCGCCGCGTCCGTCACGTAAAAGTGATCCAAATCATCGCACAAACGGCCCGCGTGTGCACGCGCTTTGAGCAGGCGGCCCGTCTCGGTGTCGAACCCGCCGCGGCGTAAAGATTCGGCGTCGAGCAGCGCGGCGACTGCGTCGGCGGCGGCCTCGCCGGAGTCAATGAGGCGCACGCCGCCGCCGATTGTTTCCTGAATCACGCGGCGCAGAATCGGGTAGTGCGTGCAGCCCAGAACGAGCGCGTCAATCCCCTGCTCACGCAACCCGCCCAGATACTCCGCGGCGACCGCGCGCGCCACTTCTGTCTCCGCCCAGCCCTCCTCGGCCAGCGAAACAAAGAGCGGGCACGCGCGCTCAGTGACCTCCGCCTCCGGCGCGAGCTTCCTGATGGCCTCGCTGTAGGCGCCACTGCGCACGGTGGACTCGGTCGCGATGACGCCGACGCGCCCGCTCTTCGCTTCGCGCACGGCCCTCTCCGCGCCCGGCTCGATCATCCCGACGACGGGCACGCCCACGCCCGCGCGGATCGCGGGCAGCGCCAGCGCCGAAGCCGTGTTGCACGCGACGACGAGCAGCTTGATGCCGTGCGCTTCGAGGAAGCGAGCGTTCTCAATCGCGTACCTCTCGACGGTCGAGAGCGACTTCGTCCCGTAGGGTACGCGCGCCGTGTCGCCGAGGTAGACGAAGCGCTCTTCGGGCAGACGCCCGTGCAGCGCGCGGTAGACGGTCAGGCCGCCGACGCCGCTATCGAAGATGCCGATGGGAAGGTCTCGATTCAAGAGAATTGAAAGGCGCGGACGAAAGAAATTTCCCGCTTAACTTCTTCGGGGCCGACTCTTCAGACGAAGATCTCGGATACTTTGCAGCGGAAGCCGGGCACGACTTCCCGTCCTTCAAGCTCGTCAGCCTCCGAGAGCCTCTCGACGTCAGTCATCGAGCGATAGACCGACACGCTCCGACGCTTCGGGTTGACCACCCAGACTGCGCTCGTGCCCGCTGCGAGCCACTGCGCAACTTTCTCTTCTACCTCTTCGAAGGTGTCGCCCGGCGAGACGACTTCGACCACAAGGTCAGGAGCAATTTCCCAGAAATTCTTAGGAATCCCTGTCGGCGGGATTCTTTCACGCCTCACAAATGCTATGTCGGGCGCACGCACTGTGTCAGGATTGGAATCAATTTTGAATCCTGTCTCCGCGCCAAAACCCTGTCCGAGGTTATTTGCCTTAAGGTGCTGTCCAAGCAAGATGGACAAATTAAATATCACCGCGCCGTGCTCCGTGCCTGAGGGAGACATCTGTTTTAGCTCTCCTTCCACGAGTTCGTAACGGAAACCGTCCTTCGGCAGTTTCCGCAGTTCCTCGGCGGTCATCAATTTAGTTGATGTGCTCATTTTGATCACTCCTTCAGGCGGGCCGGGCGCAAAGAAAAACAGCAGCCGGTTCGATGGGGGATGTTATCACACCGCCCGTCGCGCCGGCTGCTACAGATGAGAACGCTTCTGAACTGAATGGAGGCGCCGAGAATCGAACTCGGGTCCAAAGGCCGACGCCGTCGGAATCTACATGCTTAGACGCTTCTCTGCTGCCCGTCTTGCTCGGGCGCGTTCGACTCCGGCGGGTCAGTGAATCGTCGAAGACCCCGCCGGTGTCTAGCCCAGATTTTTCTCGCCCGCCGCCCCTGAGCACGAACGGTAGGCCAGCTCAACTGAGTGACATTTCAATCCGCGCGCTTGAGCAACTTGCGGTGAAACGCTTGCGTCAACCTAAGGTTAATTAGGCAGCAAGGGCCAATTCTTGATTATTGGCAGTTGGTTTTCTCACTGCTTTTTAACGGGCTGCATAGAGTAAGCCCGGCATGCATCCGTCCGGCGATCATGACCCCTGTCGAGACCTTTCGCCCCCTTGCTCTCTACCTGCACCGCTTTCGATGCACGGGCGCGCATTATAGATGTCCTCGGCGCCTGCGAGCAAGGCCACCCCGGAGCCGCGCATGGACATCTTAAGGAGTTGAGCGCGTGCGCTTTATGGACGGCCCCGGGTGAGCGCCGGAGAGCGTCTCGCGCTCCGGCGCGCGGTTAAGTTATAATTCGCACCGGCGCGCGCCCGGAGCCGCAGCGCCGCCGAGTGCGAGAGATTGTTCGAGGGGTTCGCCCCTCGCCAAGCCGCCGAGCTTTCCCTTGAGAGGTACTTCCCTGATGTCTGCAAAAACTCCGAGCCCCAGTCCGGCGAAGGGCGGCGCGTACGCGCTCCGGCCCGCGCCGAAGCGCCGCCGCAGCCTGATCCGCCGCTTCTGGTTCCCGGCGGTGCTCCTGCTGGCTCTGGCCGCCGGTGGACTGACGGGCATCGTGCTCGCCTACGGGCTCAACTATTCGCGCGCGGCTGAAGAGGTCAAGGCGCTCGCGACCTACCGCCCGAGCGTGGTCACGAAAGTCTACGCCGACGACGGCGAGACCGTCATCGGCGAGTTCGCGCTGGAGCGCCGCATCCCGCTCAAGTACGAAGAGATTCCGCCGCTGGTGCGCAACTCCATCCTCGCCGTCGAGGACGTGCGCTTCTTTGAACACGTCGGCATTGACCCGATCCGCATCTTCGGCGCGGTCTTCAAGAACGTCACCACGGGGAGCCGCGAGGGCGGCTCGACGCTGACGCAGCAGCTCGCCAAGCGACTCTTCCTGACGCCCGAGCAGAGCTACAAGCGCAAGGTCAACGAGTGGGTCGTCGCCGTCCAGATCGAGCGCTTCTATACCAAGCAGCAGATCATGGAGATGTACGTCAACAACATCTTCGTCGGCGCGAGCGCCTACGGCTTCGAGGCGGGCGCGGAGACCTACTTCGGCAAGCAGGCCAAAGACCTCACGCTCGAAGAGGCGGCGCTTTTGGCCGGCATCCCGAAAGCGCCGAGCCAGCTCTCGCCCACGGTCAACATGGAGGCGGCCAAAGAGCGCCGCGACCTCGTGCTGCAATTGATGGCGAAGCATGGCTTCGTCACGCAGGGAGAGTCGGAAGCGGCGCAGGCCCGCCCCATCAAGCTCGCCGACACGGCCTATTCCACTTCTCAGCCACGCTCCTCGGTCTTCGCCTACCCGGTCGAAGAGATTCGCCAGCAGCTCGAAGACAGATACACGACGCGTGTCGCGCAGAGCGGGCTTTCCGTCTACTCGACCATCAACGTCGAGGCGCAGAAGAAGGCCTACGAGGCGCTGCGCAAGGGCCTGCGCGACTACGACCGCGGCCACTCGGGCTGGCGCTCGGCCCACCTCTTCGCCGGCACGACGAACGCGGACGGCACGCAGACCGTCACGCCGCAGCAGATGGCCGCCTTCAAGCACCCCGACTGGTTCGCGGACAAATACGAGCCGGGCCAGTATCTGATGGGACTCATCACCAAAGTTGATCAGGCGCGGAACGAGGCCGCCGTCCGCTTCGGCAGCTACGCGGCGGTCGTGACGGCGAAGGAGATGGGCCGCTCCGCCCGCCAGCCCCGCGCCGAGTTCAAGGTCGGCCAACTCGTCGAGTTCAAGATCGGGGAGGTGGACGAGGCCGCGCGCAAGCTCAAAGTGGAACTCTCGCAAATCCCCGCGGTGCAGGGGGCGATGCTGACCATCAACTCCAAGAACGGCGAGATCGTCGCCATGATCGGCGGCTACGACTTCAACACGAACAAGTTCAACAACGCCACGCAGGCCTACCGCCAGACCGGCTCGTGCTTCAAGCCCTTCGTCTACGCGGCGGCGGTCGAGTGGGGGATGACGCCCGACACGGTCGTCAGCGGCGCGCCCATCAAGCGCGGCAACTGGCAGCCGCACAACTATGACGGCTCGCTCGGCAACGGCGACGTGCCGATGCGAATCGCGCTCGCCAAGTCTCTGAACCTCCCGGCCGTTCACCTCCTCGACATGGTCGGCATCCAGACCGGCTCGCAGATGGTCCGCCGCTTCGGCATCACGCAGCCGATGGCCCCGTATCTCCCGTCCGCGCTCGGCGCGACCGAGGTCCCGCTCATCGAGATGGTCTCGGCCTACTCGGCCTTCCCGAACAAGGGCGTGCGCCACGAGAAGCACCTCATCCGGCGCGTCCTCGACCGCGACGGGACGCCGCTCGAAGAGTGGGAGAAGACGACCTTCAAGGTGATGAGCGAGTACGTCGCACTGACCATGGTCGAGATGATGCGCGGCGTCGTCGCGGGCGGGGGCACGGCTCCGGCGGCCTCCTCCGTGGGCGGGCCCGTGGCGGGTAAAACGGGAACGGTCAACGATCACACCGATGTCTGGTTCATCGGCTACACGCCGACTTACGTGACGGGCGTGTGGATGGGCTACTCGGAGCGCAAGAAGTCTCTCGGCGGCGACATGACGGGCGGGCGCGGCGCGCTCCCCATCTGGATCGACTTCATGAAGACCTTCCTCAAGGACAAGCCGAAGGAGACCTTCGAGAAGGCTCCCAAGATGCCCGAGGACATCCGCGAGCTGCACCTCCAGCGTCAGCGCGAGATGGCCGAGGAGCGCGAGTCCTTCATAGCCACGCGCGGCGAGCGCGGCGCAAGCGAGCGCCTGCTCCCCACCCTCACTATCGAGCCGAAGCTTGAGCAGATCACACTGCCGCCCGCGGCGGGCGAAGGGCTCACGGCCACCAACCCCGCGCCTGCTGACGACTCCGCCAAGAAGCCCGAAATGGCCGCGCCCCGCGACGATAACGACGCGCCGCCGCCCGTCGCGCCCGCGCGCCCACGCGAGCGCGAGCCCGAACCGCCCAAGAAGAAAGGCAAGAAGGGCTCGGACGAGCCTTAACGATTGCGGATTGCGGATTATAAATCCGTGCTTGATGAAGAGGGGGTGGTGAAAGGCGACATGCCTTTCACCACCCCCTCTTCCAATCCGCAATCTGAAATCCGCAATCTGAAATCCACATTCCGCAATCGTCAGAGCAGCTTCTCCAGCCAGTAGGGCAGCATCTTCCGCCACCAGGGCCAGTCGTGGTCAACGTCGTGCCCCCAGATGTCGAGCGTGTGCGGGATGCCCCTTGAGGAAAGGATGCCCGAGAGCTGCCGGCTGCGCTCGGGCGCTTCGTACGAGCCCTGCCCCGAGAGGATGACGATGGCGTCGGCGCGTTGGAGGATGGGCAGGAAGTGCCCGTCGTTTAAATTCGGGAGGTACTGCACGGGGTTATTGAAGTAGACGTTGTCGTCGTAGTAGCCGTCGAACCACGAGCGCACGTCGTAACTCCCGCTCATCGCGATCACGCCGCGCAGCACGTCCGGGTGCTTGAAGTAAGTGTTCGCCGAGAGATATGCGCCGAGGCTCGCGCCCGTCGTCAGGGGGGGCTGTCCGCCCGCCTCGTGCCTGATAAGCGGCAACACTTCTTCAGTGATATAGCGGTCGTAGCGCGTCAAAAGCTCACCCTTGAGCTGCGGCGGCGCTTGCTCGTTCATGAGGCTATAGCGGTTGACGCTGTTGATCGAATACGCGCGCACGCGCCCGGCCTCGATGTGGTGACTGATCGAGTCGATGAGGTGGAACCTCTCGTATTCGAGGAAGTCCGCGGCAGCCGTCGGGAACATCAGCAGAGGGTAACCGGCGTGCCCGTAGGCGACAATCGGCATCTCCATCCCCAGGTTAGAACTGAACCACGAATCGGTGCGACGCTCCATAGTTAATGAAGTCCCTCCTTCGGCCATGGCCGCGGCATCAGGAAAGCTGTCTCGGTTGGAGAAGTAATTCGGCCCCAGATAATCTCTCAAT
>JAIVJM010000319.1 GCA_020199995.1 Acidobacteriota bacterium
CCTCACCGACGACCAGCTCTACTCCAACGTCAACCAACTCTCCGCCGAGACCGTCAAGCTCATCTACGACTTCCGGCAGAACCCGAAGAAATACCTGACCATTAAATTTTCGATCTTTTAACGGGCTGTCGCAGTAGCGGTCTAAAACTTGTCGGCCCGGCGGGCTCATCGTCCGCCGGGCCGACGCATCTCCGATTAGTTGACGCTCTCTGTGGCAATTTGCCAGCTCGGACGTGGAGTCGGGCGCGAGACCGACGCCTTGAGGCCGCTTCGCCTCCCTCACCGAAGGCCCACAACTATTTCCGCTCTTCCCAGACGACTCGTCAATCCGCGCGCAGTGTGCGACATGAAGCGCTCCGCGCAGAAGCAGAATGTGAGGGGCCGCAGGTTGATGTGATGAGGCGCGGCGGCGGCGGCGCGTGACGGGCCGCGAGTCCGTGGAGACTCCCTCACGCGGCGCACCCGCTTGGCGCTTGCCGTCAGGCGACTCAGGGGTGGATGACGTGCGACTTGCGCCAGAGGAAGGCGGGGATGGTTCCGGGGGCGGCGGTGGTGAGGAGAATGACGTAGCCCGAGGTGGGCGAAGAGGGCGAGATGCGCTCCCAGAACTCAGCGCGGCGGGGCGCGGCGGCTGACTCGCGGCGCGGCGCGATGAGCGCGAGGCGGCGCAGGCATTCGTAGAGGTGTTCGCGTCCCGCGCCGTACTGGCCCGCCTCTTCGCCGAGCGTCAGTCGCAGCTCGGCGCTCTCATCAATGAAGTGCGCGGCGAGCGAGGCGGCGTGCGTCACCCCGCGCTCGAAGCGCGCGGCCAGCTCGGCCTCCGCCCCCGCCCCCGTCCCATCATCGCCGCCGCCCGCCGCCTCACGGCCTTCGACAAACGTGTCGAGCACGACGTGGACGCGCCGCTCGTCGTCCGCCGTGAACTCGCGCACCACGAGGCGCTTCTGCCGCGCCGTCGCCTTCCAATCAATGTGGCGCATGTCGTCCTGCGGCTGGTACTCGCGCAAAGAGTGGAGGTCGGTTCCCGCGCCGCTGCGACGGCTCGGCATCTGCCCCGCGTCAATCGGCAGCAGGTGCAGCTCGTCGCTTGCCGCTTCGAGCTTCGGGTAGACGACGATCTCGACATCGCGCGCGCGCAGTCGGCGGCGCAGGCGGAAGACGCCGAAGGGGAAGCGCGTGGAAATCTCGAAGCCAGTGACGAGAACGTGGCCGCGCTCGGCGAAGGTCTGCTCGACGCGCTGCTCGACGCGCGCGCCGTGCGGCACGTACATGAAGTAGGCGAGCACGCGCTTGCGCTGCCGCGGAAGCTTCCAGCGGAAGACGCGCCCGCCCCCCGGCGCGTCGGCGCGGCTGCGCGATTCGACGACGACCGAGAAGGAGGGCAGCACGCGCTTCAGGTTATGGACGGAGACGATGATGGGCGCGGGCTCTCCGGCGAAGATGTGGTCGGGGAAGCGCGCCGAGACGACGAGGTCGCGCAGAGAGGCGCGCCCCGCCGACCATGCCACGAAGAGCGACGAGGTGAGCACCGAAAAGACGAGGAAGAGAAGATTGTTGCCGGTGTTCCACGCGGCGAAGGCGACCGTCGCGTAGATGCAGAGGAAGACGAGCCCGCCCGAGGTGAGCTGGAAGGGGAGGTCGAGCCGCGCGGCCTCGGCCCGCGCCGAGCGCGCCAGCGGCGGCACGACGAAGAGCACGATGAGCCCCGCGAAGACGAGCGAAGAGATCGCGCCGAGCCGCGCCAGCTCCCAGTCGCCGCCGCGCCGCGCCACCACCGTCACGAGCGCCGCGCACACGCCGCCCAGCACGAGCAACACGCTCAGCGCGGGCCTGCGCCATCTTTTCGACTTCTCCCACCAGGACATCTCAATATGAAGTAAGCAGTGAGCAGTGAGCAGTGAGCAGCAAAAGCGATTTGAAATTTAAAATCTGTTGGCTGAAAACGTAAGATTGAAAACTGTCTTCTTCTTACCGCTCACTGCTCACCGCTTACCGCTTACTGCTTCAAATCGGCACGCTGACGGTCTTCATGATTTCGAGGAGCGCGGACTCGGCCTCCTCGCTGCGCCGGTGGAAGGAGGACGAGAAGCGCGAGTTGACGACGAGACGGTGCGCGAAGACCGGGAGGATGAGTCGCTTGATGTCGTCGGGCACGCAGTAGTCGCGCCCCTCCGTGACGGCGAGCGCCTGCGCCGCGCGGAAGAGCGCGAGCGTGCCGCGCGGAGAGACGCCGAGGTCGAGCACCTCCGAGTCGCGCGTCGCCGTGACGACGCGCATCAGGTAGTCCACCAGCTCGTCGTCCACCGAGACCGTCTGGACGCTCCGCCGCAAGTCCATCACGTCATCACCGCTCATCACCGGCCTTAAGGCTTCGAGCGGGTCGCCGCGCTCGCGGTCACGCAGGATTTCCTTCTCGACCTCGAAGGCCGGGTAGCCGACTCTCAGCCGGAGCATGAAGCGATCCACCTGCGACTCGGGGAGCGGGTAAGTTCCATGGTGCTCGATGGGGTTCTGCGTCGCGACGACCATGAAGGGGGCGCGCAAGGGGTAGGTCACGCCCTCGACCGTGACGTGCCCCTCGCCCATCGCTTCCAGAAGCGCCGACTGCGTCTTCGGTGTGGTGCGGTTGATCTCGTCGGCGAGCACGACGTTGGCGAAGATGGGTCCCTGCTTGAACTCGAACTCGCCCGCACGCTCGTTGTAAACCGAGAGTCCGATGACGTCAGAGGGCAAGAGGTCCGAGGTGAACTGGATGCGTTGGAACACGCAGTCGAGGGCGTGCGCCAGCGCCTGCGCGAGCGTGGTTTTGCCGACGCCGGGCACGTCCTCGACGAGGAGGTGGCCGCCCGCCAGCAGTGTGACGAGGGCGAGGCGGACGGCCTCGCTCTTCCCCTTGATGACGCGCTCGATGGCGCGCTGCAATACCGCCACGCGCTCGGCGGCCTCCGCCGGCGTCAGTACGCCCTCCCTCTTCGCGCTCTCTAGGTTCCTCATAATTTCGCTCGCCCGGTCGTTTATTCTACCTGTTCGGGAGCGCGTCCGCACGCGCTATCTGGCCGCGCTTCCGGGCATCGGCGGGGTGCCCCCCGTGTGACTTCGATGTCTGGCGTGTAGTAAAATTCAATAGATTTCGTCCGTGTATTGATTTTGAGCGAGGTGCTGACTATGATTGACACGAAGTTAAAAGGTTCACGGGGCGAGCGCGGCTTTTCGCTCGTCGAGCTCATGATCGTCATCTCGATCATCGGCATTCTGGTCGCCATCGGCATCCCGGCGTGGCAGTCGAGCATCCGCTCGACGAACGAGGCGGCGGCTATCGCCCACCTCCAGCGCATCTCCACCGCGCAGGTCACCTACTACAACACCAAAAACCGCGCCGGCTACGGCACGCTGGACGAGCTGAGTACGGGCGGCTATCTGGACAGGCGCTTCGCGGGCGACTCGCCCGTCGTGGACGGCTATATCTACAGCATCGCGCTGACGCCGAAGTCCGGCACGCAGCCACCCGAGTTTCACGCCAACGCCAACCCGCAGAAGCCCACGGGCCTCACCGCGACCGGCACGCGTTTCTTCTACATCGGCTCTGATGTCGGGGCTCCCACCTCCAATCAGGAGAAGCCCGCCTCAGCCGAAGACCCGCCCGTCGGCGGCGGCTAGAAAGCACCACTCTCAAAGCTTATACTCGGCGCGGGCATCCGGCGAACCACTCGCTTGACGCTCGCACGCGCGCTTTGTTAGCATCTCGCGTCCTCAAAAAAAAACGCCCGCCCACTTAACTCAGCGGTAGAGTGCGTCCTTCACACGGACGAAGTCGGAGGTTCGAATCCTCCAGTGGGCATTACCCTCATTCACCCTCGGAGGCGATTCATGGCGAAGCGCATTCCGAAACTCCATCTCACACAGATCAATAGGTTCTGGGCGCAGGTTGACCGTTCCGGTGGGCCGGATGCGTGCTGGCTTTGGACTGGATTCGTTCGACCAAACGGCTACGGAAACTTCGGCGTCAACTACAAGGAATACAAGGCGCATCGCGTCAGTTATTTCCTCGAACACGGGCGCATCGACAACGACACCTTGATACTCCACCACTGCGATGTCCGTTCCTGCGTCAACCCGGCTCACCTGTTTCAGGGCACACCGAAGGACAACTCTCAAGACGCTGTGCGGAAAGGCCGCAACACGCGTCTCTTCGGCGAGCAGAATGGGAAAGCCAAGCTAACCCGCGTGGCTGTGCTGAAAATTCGGAGGCTGTACAAGGCAGGGGGAGTTTTTCAACGAACGCTTGCAAAACAGTTCGGAGTCAGCGAAGCGACCATCTCATACGTCATCAGCGGTGGAAGGTGGAAGAAGCTTCCTCCTTAACCGAAAGCCTATCCGAAGATCACACACTTTCAGCTTCAATCACTCCACAACGCTAAATACGCATCGGCCAGACGGTCGCGCCAAGTCGTGTAGTTGTGCCCCGACTCGGACTCGCGGTAGGTCACGGGATAGCCCTTCGCGGCGAGCATGACCTGCACGCGGCGGTGCGTGTCGAGGACAGATTCGAGCCGCCCTGTGTCGAAGTAGAAACGTAACGACGGCCTTCTACCGGACGCCTCTTCGAGCCCGGCGAGAGCCGTCACCACGCGCTCGTCGTCAATCCAGAAGGCCGTTGACTGCCCGCCCACGCGCGCGAACACTTCGGGGTGTCGGAGCGCAGTCCAGACCGAAATCACCCCACCGAGGCTCGCGCCGAGCAGAGCGCGCGAGTCGCGTTCGGCGATGGTGCGGTAGTGGCTGTCAATGAAGGGCACGAGTTCCTTCGCCATGAAGTAGGCGAACCGGTCGTTCGCCCAGTAATCCTTCATCCGGTCAACCGGGTCAATGAAGACGATGATAAACGGCTTCAACTTCTTCTCACCGATGAGATGGTCGGCGGCCTCGGCGGCGCGCGCGCGGGCGATGTACTCCGAGCCGTCCTGCACGTAGAGCACGGGGTAACGCTCTCCCACCTGCTGCGCGTAGCCGCGCGGGAGGTAGACCTTGACTTTGCGCGTCGCTGCGCCGGGCGTACCGCCCGGCACTTCCGCTGTTTCCAGCGTGCCGCGCGCGTTCTCGGATAGCGGCGTCCAAACGGAGGGGCTATAGCCCGGCGTCGTAAAGAATGAATTCTCGCCGCCGACGCCGTTGTTATTCCTGTCAGGGTTGAGCGCATCGAGCATCCACTCGCCGTCGGCGACGAGCTTGTACTCGACGCGCGCGCCCTTCGGAAAGCGGAGCGTGTAGAACTTCGTGTCCGTGCCCGGCGCTGCGCGCATGACGTGCGAGCGCATGCCCCAGCCGGTGAAGTCGCCGACCACCTCGACGCGTTTGGCCGCGCCGCGATAAACGAACGTCACCTCCTCGCCTTCGACGAGCGGCGAACGCCGTGCGCTCTTGATGCGCTCAAGCAACTCAGGCTTGAGCGCAACGCTCTCGGCCTTCTGCTTCTCTTCCGACGTCAGGCCGCGCACGCGCGCGCGTTGAAACGAGGTCGCGCCCGAAGGAGAGACCGTGCCGACGGCGACGAAGGATTCGCCGCGACCGACCGTCACGTCAAACTCGTAAGCGCCGCGCGTGTCCGTCTGCAACTCGCGTCTCTCGTCCCCGAACAGCGCGAAGGCGCGCGCGCCGGGCTGCACGCGCCCGCGCACGCGGAAGCTGTGGCCCGCCTCCATGCCCGACAGAACTTCCTCCGCCGGGATTTGGAAATCACTCGACGCCTGTGCGGGGGGGGCTTTAAGCACGTAGCGCGCCGCGACGATGTCGGGTGTGTCGAGGTTGCGGCCCTCCTGCAAACTCGCGGCGAGGCGGATGAACTGCGCCATTGACCACGCGAGCGGTGTGGCTGACCCCGTCCCCTCGCCGAACTTGAAGTCTGCGCGCGGGCTCGCGGCCAAGTCCCACACCTGCTCCGGTATCATCATTCCCTCGTTGGCGAAGCCCTGCAACGCTTCGAGCCTACGGGACGCGCTCTCGCGCTCGCCGCGCGCTACCTCATACTGCCCGCGCTCGCCCGCCAGAAGCGCCCACAGACGCCCCTTGCCCGTGTACTTGCCGTCCCAGTTCCAGGGCCTCCCGTCGTCCATCTCGCCGTAACCGTCGTGGTTATAGCGGTAGAAGGACGCGCCGTTCGGCGTCTCGACTTTAATCAACTTGTCAATGACCGCAAGCGACTTTGTGACGAGCGGGTCGCGCGGGCTTTTGACGCCGAGGCGGACGAGTTCGAGGAAGCCCGCGTCCACGATCTGCCGTTCGTCGAACTTCCCTGCGCCGTTGTTCAGCTCGCGCGGCTCGCCGTCGTTCGGGTCGTCGTTCTCGCTGACGCGGATGTAATAATTTTTGTCGCCGTGCGGGCCGCTCGTCGTCGCCGTCCAGGCCTCGACGCGCCGCGCCCAGTCGTCAGCCGCCGCCATGTAGACGCCCGCCGAAGTCTCGTCGCCGTTGCGCCGCGCGATCTCGGCGGCTGAGACGTCGGCGGCGGGGCGGACGTGCTTCGTCCACGTCTCGTTGTCGGTGCGCCCGAGCTGGTAGGCGAGGACGAGCGGGTACGCGACTTCGTCCAACTGGAGCGAGCCCCAGAAGGGCCGACCGTCGAGCCATGAATTTTGCGGGAAGCTGCCGTCAGGCTTTTGCTGGACGCGGAAAAGATAGTCGAGCGCGCGGTCGGCGGAAGCCTTGTCGCCGAGCGCGTAAAAGGCCGTGGCGACTTGATACAAATCGCGCGCCCAGACCAGATGATAGCCGCCGACGTTCGGCTCGTTCGCATTCGACCCGCCGCCCCACGGCACGCTCAGGGACGCGATCATCGCCCCTCGAAACGTCTTGTCCTCGTGCGCCTTTAGGACCATCGCGGCCATGTCGAACTGTCTCTGGTATTTCGGCTCGACGCGCCTGAGCGTTTTCACGTATTCGTGCCAGCCCTTCTCATACTCCGCGCGCGCGCGTGTGAATCCTTTGGAGAGAGAGGCCCGCGCATTCTTCAAAGCCTCATCCGGCTCGCGCCCGAAACCGAGCGCGAGGGTGAAGGGCCGCGTCGGTGTCTGGACGGAAGCGAACTGCACGACGTTGCCGTCCGCGGCGCGCGCGTAGTGTTCGAGCCGCCCGCTGGTCCGGCCACGCAGTTGCGTGAGCCCGTCGCTCGTCCCGAAGTAACCGTTGGTTGCCGCCCCGATTCCGCTGCTGACGACCACCGCCGAAGCCTTGTCGGCATCGGATGCGAGCAGCGCGTCGCCTTCCGTCCAGGCCGCGTCGTGCATGCCGCTGTTGTTCAGCGCCGGGTCGTAATAGACGTAGAGATTTTGCACCGCGCGGCAACGGCTCTCGAATTCCACGTTGATGAGAATCGTGCTCCGCTCCGTATCAACCGTGTAGGTCTTGGTGATGGTGAAAACGTCGTCCTTCGCTTTGTTCACCTGCCGGAAGGTGAGCGCGCGCTCGTCGAGCACTTCGAGCCGAGGCGTGGTGTCCTCGCTCTCCGTCAGGAGCGATTTGTCGCTGGAGGCGCAGGGACTGACGGCGAACTCCAGCACGCGCGTGTTAGCCACATCCACCGTCGGGTAATAGACCTCAGTCAACACGCCTGCGCGGAGTGTGAACCAGACCTTCGATTCGAGCGTGTTCGACGTGCCGACCGCTGTCTTCCCCGCGCTCTCCCACTGTGCGTCCCTGCCCGGCGCGCCCGGCGCGAGGTTGTTGCCCACGGACTGCGCACGCGGCACGCCCGCCGCCGAGGAGATAATCAAGAAGACCACAAGGATTGAGCGCGGCCAAGGTTTGTTCTTCATCTTTATCAACTATAATTTCGAGCCACTAAATGAGCTTCAAAACACTAAACCACTATGCACTGAAAGTGCATAGGTTGCCGTGGGACTGAAAGTCCCACCTCATTCGAGGATGAACGGGTCACTTTCCTGATTAGACGGATGCCGATGATGCTCAAGGTACTCCTGCACTTCGTCAAGTCAGGCATCGCTTAATCAACTCTCCCTCAACACATCCTTTTTTCTTTCCTCGTTTATCTCTGTGCCTGCGGTGTCTTCGGTGGCTCCTTCTGAATCGGACTGTCAGGCTCATCCCTTGCGCCGCCCAAGCATGTCGAAGCCGACCGCCGCGACGAGCACCGCGCCCTTGATGATGTACTGCGTGGAGTTCTGCACGTTCAGCAGCGACATCCCGTTGTCGAGGCTCGCCATGATGAGCGCGCCGAGCATCGCGCCGGCGACCGTCCCGCGCCCGCCCATCAGACTCGTCCCGCCGATGACGCACGCGGCGATGGCGTCCAGCTCCATCAGCGAGCCCGCGTCGGGCGAGGCGCTCCCGACCCGCGCCGTGTGCAGGATGGAGGCCACGCCCACCAGCGCCCCGAGCAGGCAGAAGGCCGCGAGGATGTGTCGGCGCAGGCTGATGCCTGAGAGTCGCGCCGCGTCGGGGTTCCCGCCGATGGCGTAGAGGTAGCGACCGAAGGTCGTATTCTGCGTCAGGAACGAGCCGAGCAGCGCGACCGCGAGCAGCACGATGACCGGGATCGGCACGCCGCCCTGAGTGTTCATGAGGTAGATGAAGACGACGATCAGCATCGACGGGATGGCGATGCGCGCGATGGTCGCGGCAGCGCTCTGCGCCGGCAGCCCGTGAAGGCGGCGCGAGCGAGCGCGCCGCAGGTTGAGCCACACGACCGCCGCGATGGCAAGCGCTCCCAGCACAATGCCGATGGTCGGCGAAAGCAAGTCAATGCCGAGCTTTCTGAAGAAGGGCAGCCGCACCGGGATAGTCGCGCCTTCTGTGAGCCTGAGGATGACGCCTCGCCAGGCGAGCAATCCCCCGAGCGTGACGATGAAGGCCGGGATGTTGGCGTAGGCGACGAGCCCGCCCTGCACCGCCCCGATGACGACGCCGATGACGATGGCCGAGACGAGCGAGGGCACAAGCCCCCAGCCTTGCGTCATCGCCGCGACGCCCCCGGCCAACCCCACCACCGACCCCACCGAGAGATCAATCTGCCCGGCGACGATGACCATCAGCATTCCCACCGCGAGCACGCCCGTCACGGCCATCTGTTGCAGGAGCTTCGAGAAGTTGAGCGGGTGCAGGAAGATTCCATATGGGTAGCGGTCGCTCACGGTCGCCCACTGGAAGAAGAGCCAGATGGCGATGAGCGCGAAGAGCATCGTGTAGGCCCTGAGCGATGCCGTCGGAAGACGGAAGCCCCCGATGCGCACCTCGCCCGCGTCCACGGGCGTCGCCACCGCGTCCGGCGGCGAGACGTCCGTCGTCATCGGCGGGCGGTTAACGGGAGGCTCGTTTGCTGACTGGGTCATTGGCTCGATCTCCGACAAAGAAATATAGAGGTTAGTGTTGAGCACTTCGCATATCGAGAGACGAGGTACCAGCTAAGCGACGCTCCGCGCATGGCCCGTCGCGCAGGACATGACGGCTTCGGGCGTCGCCTCGGCCCGTTTGAACTCGCCCGTCACGCGCCCCTCGTGGAGGACGAGGACGCGGTCGGAGAGTCCGAGGACTTCCGGAAGCTCCGAAGAGACGAGGACGATGGCGAGCCCCGCGCCCGCGAGCTGGTTGATGTGACCGTAAATCTCCTGCTTCGCGCCGACATCAATGCCGCGCGTCGGCTCGTCGAGGAAGAGTACCTTCGGGTTCGTCAAAAGCCACTTTGCCAGCACGACCTTTTGCTGGTTGCCGCCCGAGAGCGTCCCGGCCACCGTGAAGACTGAGCTGGCCTTGACGCGCAGGTCCTTCATCGCCTGCCCGCCCGCGGCGGCCTCCGACTGGACGTTGGTCAAGAACTGCCCCGAGAGCCGGCGCAAGCCCGCGAGCGTCATGTTGTTGAGAATCGTCTGTTCGAGGATGAGTCCGAAGCGCTTGCGGTCTTCGGTGACGAACCCTATCCCGAGGCGGATGGCGTCCGCCGGGCGCTTAATCTCGACGCGCTCGCCCTCGACGAAGACCTCGCCGGTCGTGCGCCCCGCGTGCGCGCCGAAGATGCCCATCAAAAGGTCGCTGCGCCCCGCGCCCATGAGGCCCGCGATGCCTAAGACCTCGCCCTTGCGCACCGCGAAGCTCACGCCGTCCACGAGCATCTTGCCCTTCAGGTTCGGGTCTTCCACCGTCATGTCGCGGACTTCGAGCACGGTCGCGCCGCGCTCGTGCGCCGCTTCGGGGAAGATGTCGCCCACCTCCCTGCCCACCATGCGCGAGATGACACGGCGCTCGTCGAGCGCCGCCGTGGCTTCAGTCCCGACCGTCCGCCCGTCGCGCAGGACCGTGATGCGGTCGCTCATGCGGAAGACCTCGTCGAGCTTGTGCGAGATGTAGATCATGCCGACGCCGCGCTCGCGCAGTGAGCGAAGGATACGGAAGAGCGTCTCGACCTCGGCGTCAGTGAGCGCGGCGGTCGGCTCATCGAGGACGAGGATGCGCGCCTCCTGCGAGAGCGCCTTGGCGATTTCGACCAACTGCTGCTGGCCGATGCCGAGCTGTCCCGTGGGCGTGCGCGGGTCGAGCGGCAGCCGCAGCTCTTCGAGGAGTTTCTGCGCGCGGCTGTAAAGCTCTTCCCAGCGGATGACGCCGAAGCGCCGGGGCGCGCGGCCCATGAAGATGTTCTCGCCGATGCTCAGGTCTTTGATGAGCGAGAGTTCCTGAAAGATGACGGCGATGCCTGCGGCCTCGGCCTCGCGGACGCTCGCGAAGCGGCGCGGCTCGCCGTC
>JAIVJM010000146.1 GCA_020199995.1 Acidobacteriota bacterium
AGAAGCTAACGAACAAGAAGGAACTCATGAGCCACTTGAAGGGGAAGGTGTCCACGAAGAAGGAGATGTTCACGGCCGCGTCCCACTACAAGATCGTGAAGCCACCCACCTTCAAGAACAACAAGCACGGGAAGCAGGAATCAACCCTGAGCTAAAGGGGGTAACCCACATCGCGAGGCTCTGTCGGACGGCACCGAAGGCCATGCTCAATCAAAGCTCGGCGACTTCGCCCAACACACGATGCCGGATCGGAGGCCTTCTGACGGAGCCCGCATGTGGCCAGCGAAATGTTAAAACGCACCGCGCGGCCCTTTGATTATAATCCGTTTTATTCATAAGGCGGCGCGGTGCGTTCAGATTCCTTGTTCCGGGTAGGGGGACGAAGTAAGTTCGCTCTCCGACCCGCGTCTGTACACATGGACTTCCGACAGTCTGCGGTGAAGGAGGATTTGGCAATGCGCACGGCCAGGTCGGACATAGACATGGAAGACCTGGCCGTGCGCATGCGCGAACTGGACGAGGACGCCTACCACGTGTTCGCCGACCATTTCGGCCCGCGCTTCCGCTCGATGTTCTGCAGGCGCGGCCTCAGGCTGATGGACGCCGAGGATTTAGCTGCCTCGTGCGTGACGGACATCGCGCTGAAGGTCGAGCAGTACAAGAGCGTCGAGCGGGGCGGCTTCAGGGCGTGGGTCTTCACCCTCGCGCGGAACTCACTCAGGGATTGGTTTCGCGCCCTCAAGGGCACCGAGTCTCTTCCGGAAGACCTCTCGACGAGCATTCCAGATGAATCAGAATTCGAAGACGATTCAGAGATCATCTCGGCGGTCAGGGACGCAATCGGCCGGCTGCCGGAGAGCGACCGCGAGGTCATCCAGACCAAAGCCCTCGGGGGCGAGCAGACTTTCGCCGAGACGGGCGCCACTCTGGGCG
The DNA here is from genome assembly GCA_020199995.1 of Acidobacteriota bacterium. Classification (GTDB taxonomy): domain Bacteria; phylum Acidobacteriota; class Blastocatellia; order Pyrinomonadales; family Pyrinomonadaceae; genus JAIVJM01. Next base: position 934 of record JAIVJM010000146.1, read on the forward strand.
TGAGCGGGACGGCCGCGCGGCAGCGCTACCACCGCGCCTTGAAGCGACTGGAGGCGCTCCTGGGCCAGGACGAGCGCATCATCAGACATCTCGCAAGAAGGGGCGTCTCAAGCACGGAGAGGACACATGAGTAAGTGGGACGAAGAGGACGACGACGAGGCGCTCGCCACCGCGCCGTGGTTGGACGGGGTGATGCGCGTGGCGCGGGCGGAGGAGGCCTTCGGCGCGCGCTGCCGGCAGGCCGCCGAGGCGGCGCTGGTCGTGTCGAAGCTCAGGAAGGAGCACTTGCGGGTGGGGTTCGTCCCGCTGTCGCTGGCCGAGTACATCCACGGGCTCGTCAAGCTGGCGGGCGTGCCGCTCGCGCCCGTCTTCTCCTGGCTCGGCGTGAACGACCTCGCCTCCCCGCAGCCACAGTCCGTTCGCGCGGCCGCACGCTTGGCGCGCGAACTCGGCATGAGCGTGCGCGAGGCCGTCGCGCACCTGCGCATCAGCTTCGCCGCGCAGGTCGGCTCGGCGCCGGTCTCGCTGCTGGTCGCGCGTCACCGCGCGGCGGGCCGGGGGCGCACGCCGCTGGAGGAGTGCGAGGAGGCGCTTGCACAGATCGAGACCGGGTACGACATTGACAGCCTGCGCAAGCTGCGAGATTTGGAGTCGGAAGTCGGCGCGGCTTATGAGTGAGGCAGACGGCCGCGCCGCAACGAGGGCGGTGCCGGAGGGCCCCGTGAACACGGAGAACATCAAGCCGCAGGACATGAGCACGAGCGCGCTCATCAGCAGACTTCAGGAGGGCTGGACGGCGACGCACACAGGCTGGATACACGAGCTGGCGCACCGTTGGGCCACGAAGTTTGACGGGGAGGTCGAGACCGAGAAGGTCGGCGAGAACGTGTGCCAGTTCGTGGCGAGGATGAACACCATCCGCCTGCGCGGCATGGACAACGTCCCGTGCCTGATGCTGACCGGCGAGCAGAAGCAGTTGCAGGCGGTAAACGACTTCAGGCGGCAGGCGTCTTGCAGCAGGTGTCGCGCCGCCGCCTCGACCCCTTCAACCTGCTCGTGCCAGCCGAGGGCAGCATGTTCTTCGGTCGCCAGAATGAACTGGAGAGGCTCCAGCACGAGGACGCCACCAGCTTCGCCGTCGCCGGCCCCGGCCGCATCGGGAAGACGTCGCTGATGACACGGTACCGGGCGCTCACGCTGCGCGACGGGCGGATGTCGAGCCAGTTCCGGATCAGCTTCTTCGACTGCGACCCGGCACCGGCCAACTCCGTCTCCCGCTTCCTTGCGATGCACATCGCCAGCTCGCGCCGCAGCGCCGAGATGACGGACGCCGGGCTGCTGAACTTCGTCAAGTACCAGTCCAACGCCCTCGGTGCCCCGCTCGACCTGCTCCTCGACGAGGTTGACTTGGTCTGCGAGAGCGAGGCCTTCAAGGCGCTGGGGGCGGCGGCGCGCGAGGGCTACTGCCGGCTGGTGCTCTTCGGCAAGGGCGTCCTGCTGAAGACCATCCTGAGCGAGAGCTCGCTCCTCGACTGCCGCATGCAGTTGCTCCACCTCGGGCCGCTCGACGCCGGGTCGGCGCGCAAGCTGATACTGCTGCCGCTGCGCGACCTCGGCTTCCGCATCGCCGGGCAGGAGGAGTTCCTCGAACGCGTGTTGAGCCTGACGGGCCGCCTGCCCTACCTGCTCCAGTTCTACGGGCAGAAGCTCGCGCAGCTCGCCCTTGAGGAGCAGACCGACACGATCTCGCTCCAGCACGTTGAGACCCTCCACGCCGACTTCGCAACGGCGCAGTATTTCGTCAAGCCCCTGAATGAGCTGAGGGACGCGCAGACGAGGCTCGTCGGACTGAGCCTCCTGAAAGAGTACAGGCGCGAGTACTCGATACCCGCCGTGCAGGAGATTTACGAGCGGGTCGCTGGCACAAGGTTGAGCCATACGCGGACCAGCGAAATCTGCAACGATCTCGTCATCAACAACGTGCTCGCCTGGCAGGGGCCCAGCGCCTTTCGCATCGCGAACGAGGGGCTCTACCGCTACGCGCACGACATGGGCTACCTGACGAACGCGCTTGAGGACTCGAAGAAAGAGGCAGGGTCGAACAACTGAGGGCGGGGGTTCCCCCCCGCAGGGGTTGTAACATGGAGCCGTTATACAAGCAGGTCAGCGCGGAGCTTATCGAGGAGCTTGCGGAGAAGCTTCTCGACGGCCGGAGCATCGTCCTGCTCGGCCCCCGCTACGCGGGGAAGAGGCGCGTCATCAGACACCTCCAAGATGTGGCGAAGAAGAACGAAGAGAGGACCATCCGGCTCAGGTTCCTCTCCGAGTCCGCCGTCGACTCGGAGGAGAGCGTGCGCGGGATGATCGAGCGCGCCCTGGCCGAGAGCGCCTTCGACGGCGACGGCCCGGGGCGACTCGCCCTCCGGGCCGGACACCGCATCTTCGCCCCGCTCGACGCGCTGATGAGCTCGCCGCGCTCCAGGCGGTTGGTCTACCTCTTCGCCTCGAACATCGACAACCTGGCCCACCACGTCGCCCGAAGCTTTCTGGAGGGCGCGCGCGAGCGCTTCCGGCGCGGTGAATTGGTCGCCGTCCTGAGCGGTGAACAGGATTTGAGGAACCTCGTGCAGTCCCCGAAAGGCGAAGGCGACTTCGCCCACAAGTACGTCTTGCAGGGCTGCGACCTGGCTGAGTTCGAGCGCCAGATGATGGAGTACGTGAGCCAGACCAACATCCAGTTCGAGTCCCCGAAGCGCACCGTCGCGAAGCTGCACAGGCTGACCGGCGGCAACCTCTACGTGATGCGCATGATACTCTGGGGGCTGTTGGAATCGCGCGTGCGCGGCAACAGGGGCAAGATCCGCGTGGCGGACATCCCGCGGTCGCTCGACCTAATCGGCGTGCCGGGCATCTACGGCGCGCACGTCTTCCGCCACGGCATACAGCTCATTGCCTTCGACCCCGACTGCTGGGCCGACCTCGAGACGCTCATCAAGAAGGGGCGCGTGAAGGCCGACCCGGGCAAGAGCGCCCCGAGCACGCTTGAGATGGCCGGCATCGCGCTCCTCCGCCCCGTCCGCAAGCAGCTCGAATTCGCCTCCGAGTTGCACAAAGACTTCGTCAATAAGTATTACGACGCGCGCCGGCTCGGCGACCTCTACGCGAACAACGGGAACTGGGAAGCGGCCTTCAGGCGGTACAAGACCCTCCCGCCCGCGGCGCGCATCCGGCCGGCCGGCGTCGAAGACCTGGCGCAGATCGAGGGGGTAATCAGGTCTCTCGGCTCCTCTCTTTACATGGAGGCGGCGCGGTCGGCCGGGGACGGCGGGAACAAACTGAGCGCCATCGAGGATCGCTTCATCAACGGCTGCCGCTACCTGCTCGGGTTCAGCGAAATCTCCTTCTGGCATAGGGACTCCGCGCAGAGCGACGACGGCTGGTGGTGGATGGAGACCTCGGGCGGCCCGCTCAACAAAAGGGAGGAGGGGCTCATCGCCAGCTTCCTGCCGGAAGACTACCCAGCCCCGCACGGCCCCTGGGAGTTGCCCGCGCGCCACGAGCGGCACAGGCAGTACGCCGTCATCACCATCATTAACCTACCGCGCGACGGCCGGCAGGTCGCGGTCGTGCTGAGCGACCTGGCGAACGGCGCCGCGATCCACCGCGAGCGGGCGCGGCTGGCCCGGATGCTGCTCGAAGACCTCGCGAGGGCTTACATCCACACCGAGGAGGTGAATCACGTCAAGAGGCGCCTCGACATCCGCGACCAGCAGGTCCGCATCATGAACTCGATCTTCGGTTCGCTCGGCAGCAAGTTCCACGACGTGAACAACGTCTTGGAGAGGGCGGCGCGGGGACTGAACTCGCTGGGCTACCGCAGGGTCATCTTCAGCTTGGTCGACCCAGAGGAGGAATGGATACGCGGCGTCATCGAGAAGAGCGACGACGACATGCCGCCGCCGGAGAAGCTCGTCAACGTCAGACTGAGCGACGAGAACAACCGCCACGCGCAGGTAGTCCGCGAACGCGCGGCCGTGGCCGTCCCCAACGCACGTAAAGACCCGAACTCAAACCCCTACCTCGTGAAGAAGGGCGGGGTCAAAGCTTACGCCCTGATCCCGATGGTGCGGCCCGGCGGCCACGCCATCGGCACCATCCACGTCGAGCGCAAGGACGGGGCCCTGCCCTCCGAGGAGGAGATGTCCGACCTCAAGTTCTTCGGCAAGCAGCTCGCCATCGCCATCGAGCAGATCGAGCGCGTGAACCTGCTCGAAACCGCCCTGGACAGGATTCCTGAGC
>JAIVJM010000034.1 GCA_020199995.1 Acidobacteriota bacterium
AGCAGCGCCGAACACAGACGAAGCGGCGCACAAGTCGAAGGCGGCGAGACGGCGCGCAGCTTAAACTTCAAACCGGACAACTGATGTGCTACAAAATGCGGACATCTTCACGTGCTACCAACACTGTTTTTTCCGGAGTGACAGCAAGTTGGATGCCCGCTGGCCGGCGGTCACGAGTAGAAGCTATCGGGGGAGATTCTCGCCAATGACGCACAAAGTCGGAGACCGCCGTCGGGCGGGCCCGCGAACGCCGCGCTGCGGTCTTTCCCCGACCGCCGCCGGGTTGATAATTCGCGTGCGCGCGTGCGACGATGTTCGCCATCCAGTGAAGACGCGAATGACAGGCGGGCGATATGACCTTTTAATCATCGGCGCGGGGCCGGCGGGGCTCTCGGCGGCGGACGCCGCGGCGCGCGAGGGGCTCGACTACATCGTCATCGAGCGCGGGCTCATCGCCGACACGATCTATCACTACCCCGTGGGCCTCACAGTCTTCTCCACCGTCAACGAGCTTGAGCTGCGCGAGGGCACTCTGCGCCCCTGCCGCGAGAAGCCGACGCGCGAAGAGCTGCTCTCCTACTACGTCCGCTTCGCGCTCGACGAGAACTTACACATCAACACCGAGGAAGAGGTCACAAACATCGAGCGCGCGGGGGCCGAGGGCTTCCTCGTCTCGACTTCGCGCGCGCGTTACGAGACGGCGCGCCTCCTCGTCGCCACGGGCGCGGGCGGGTGTCCGCGCCGCCTCGGCGTCCCCGGCGAAGACCTCCCCAAAGTCCACCAACGCTTCGTCGAGCCCTTCCCCTACGTGCGCAAGGACGTGCTCGTCGTCGGCGGCGGAAACTCTGCCGCCGAAGCCGCGCTCTTCCTCTCGGAGGGCGGCGCGCGCCCGACCTTCGCCATCTGGCGCTCGGACTGGGAGAACCGCGACCCCAAGCGGGGCGCGATCAAACACTGGGTGCGCGGCCCGCTCGAAACCGAGATCGAGCGCGGGCGGCTGCGGCTCCTTCTCTTCTCCGAAGTCCTCGAAATCAACGAGGCCGAAGTGAAGATCAAAGACGACGCGGGCGCGCTCGTCACGCTCCCCAACACAGCCGTCTTCATCCTCATCGGCAACGACGCCGACCTCACGCTGCTCCGCCGCCTCGGCGTGGAGATTGAACAGGCGGGCCTCTCGGAAGTCCCCGTCTACCATCCCGAGACCTTCGAGACCAACGTCCCCGGCCTCCACGTCGCCGGCCACTTCACCCACTCCCGCCACATCAAAGAGGCCATCGCCGTCCCTCGCCGCATCGTGCCCTTGATTGCTCAATCTTTGAAGAAGATGCAGTCGGTGTGAAAGCCTCTCGACCACAAGAGCGTGATGAATTTTGAGATTATTGGCGAAATCACGGAGATTGAAACGATTACTGTCAGCAGTTCAATCCGCGATGTAAAACGCCTGCGAAAGCAACACGGCAAAGGTCGTTGGAGGAAGCTGAAAGGGGTTGCACATGTGCGCCTGCGTAGCGGTAAAATACGAATTGCTGAGCTTCACTGGTACGAGGCGCACGACATAGGCCGTCAGGAAATCAAGCGTAAGCGTTATCTGGACTAAGCCATGAGACAGAAAAAGAATCCGGCCCTGCGGTTCGCGGTCTGCGTGAACAATTCCGACTACCCTGCGTCCCTTGAGCTGCACAAGATTTACCGCGTGCTCCCCGACGCGGAGGCCGCCACTGACGGCGACCTCCGCGTCGTTGACGAGAGCGGCGAGGATTACCTCTACCCGGCGGACTACTTCGTCATGGTAGAACTGCCGCAGGAAGTAAGAGAGTCCCTCCTGCGCGCCGCCTGACAGAGCAGTTCCCCCGCCGCATCGTCCCCCTCATCGCGCAATCCTTGCGCACGACCGTCTGACTATTGTGTAGGGTCATCGTCATTATGCGACAGCAATTCACGGACTATGATCCTTACGCTGTCGACGCTTAATCTGTCAGCGAGAGTTAGTTTAATAATGTCGGGCGTGATAGAGTTTGCTCCCGAATGGAGCGCGAGTTCGCTCTTTTCCCAGTTTCTCTGGAATTATCCAGACCACCTGAAGCCCATAGCTCATCTACCAGAGTTTATAGGGTCATTACACAGTGCGACAGCAATCACCGATATTGACCCCACACAATTGAATAATGCCCTGTCTGGTTGGGAGCTAATACCCAATTGCCTGCTCTATCCTGTCTGACTATGGAGTGACGCATGAAAAAGATTACCGCCGCTCTTCTTCTACTTTTGTCGCTCACAGCGCAAACGGTCTTTTCTCAGACCGAAAAGCTCGGTATTGTGCAGTACACGCCGGTTAACGGCTGGACAAAAACGCCGAAACCAAACATCGTTCAGTTCAGCGAAATCAACCTAACCACAGGCAAATTTGGCAGTATCACGCTTTATGGCGCGACGCCCGGCACTGGAAACCCGCAAAGCGATTTTGCGCGGGAGTGGAAGAATCTGGTCATCGAAACGTTCAAAGCGGAAGCAAATCCGAAAACGGAAACGGCAGCGGCTGAAGGATGGACCATTATCAGAGGGGGTTCCGAGGTCGGAGCAGAAAACGGCAAAGCCGTTGCATTGCTGACCGTGATCAGCGGCTTCGGAAAAACCGTCAGTGTTCTCGGCGTTTTTAATGATCTGGTCTATGCGGATAAGATAGATTCTTTTATTAGCGCGATAGAGATAGATGAACCATCCCGGACGCATCGCGACGACATACGTTAACCGCTCCGACGGTGCCTACGCCGGAACCGATTCGCTCCACTTCACGAGCACATGGACGATCGACAAGAATGGCAGATACACCAATGATTTCTTCGAGGTAAGAAACGGTAAGAAGCTCAGGGATGTGACGACCGGCACCATCACAATAGTTGGGCGGCTTATTTCCATCAAGCACAAAGGCACCGCGAAGTATGTCGTGCGCGGGTGGCTGGAACTGCCCGACATGACCATTTTGAAGGTCGCCGGCCCGTGGTATGACGACCAGGAAATTCCCGAGAAGTTCTTCACCGACTTCGGTGAGGACAGCCGCTTCTTCCTCACCACGAAATGGGTTCGCAAGAAATAAAGGTCCGTCCACGAAGGCTTCGACAAGTACCGAGTTGCCATCGGGATGAGCTGCCGTTCTGCTTTCATTACGAGGAATACGCCGAGGGTCATTGTCCGCGAAATGCTGTCGCATGATGACAATGACCCTAAACAAGATAATATTGAATTCAACAAAAGAGCCTTTTTGTGGAATCAGACTATACGATAAGAGAAGGGGCAGTCTTTCAGAAAGACTGCCCCTTTAAAATTGGTCAATCAAGGTTTTTTGACCAAATTATGGCATGCCGGGAGAATATGTCTTTTGGGGTACGGTGGGTAAAGGAACCGCGATGCTCAGAGACAGCGCCTATGAGAAATTAACGATATACAACCGGTAGAAGACGGTGCTATGCTCTTTGTTGAAGCCACGCCTTGTGGCTTGCAAGAAAATAGCTTTTCTCATCGGAGAATAGCTACCATCCTCTCACCATAAACTACCTGCCAAGTTCCTTTACGGACCGTCTGCTCCACTCGGAGACGAGAGCGCGCCCAGAAGAGGATAATGCCCTGACAACGCAGCCGTAAGGTCTGTCTTCACTCACCAGAGCATCGAGTTCTTTGAGGAGCGACAAGAGCGATCCTTCGAGGAGCACACACGGTCGAGCCACAATCAAAAATATAATCAGATGGTTCTAGAAATTTCATTATCTAATGTGCCACGTTCAGCGGAGACGAAAGCCGCAGGGTGGGGGCGCGACGATCAAGCCACGATTCTCGTCGTCAATGACAACCCTGAGCTGTTGGAGTTGATGAGCCAGCTGCTCGGTAAGGCGGGCTATCGTATCTGTACCGCAACTGAAGGGCAGGGAGGCTTTCAAGTAGCACTGCACGAACGTCCGCAGCTGGTTATCAGCGATGTGGCGATGCCGCACACCGACGGCATCGAACTGTGCCGCTTGATCCGTGCTGACGAGGAGCTACGTCCGACTCCGATTCTGCTCGTCAGTGCCGTGCGCGTTGACTCGACCAGCGCCGTCGAAGGATTGCAAGCAGGCGCTGATGACTATCTCGAAGTGCCGTATGACTCTGTGCGCTTGATCGCTAAGGTGGCCCGCCTTTTAGAACGCGGGCGGGCTGAGGCAGAGTTGGAACGCTGCGTCATGGAGCGCACGGCGCAACTCGAAGATACTTACCGCGAACTGGAGCGGGAGATCAACGAACGTCGTCGCGCGGAAGAAGCGGCTTATTACGACACTCTGACTGGACTGCCCAACCGGACGCTCTTCCAAGAGCGCTTGCCTCATGCTTTAGCTCTGGCTGAACGAAGCGAACAGATGCTCGCCGTGATACTCCTTGACCTGGATCGCTTCAAGACGATCAACGAGACGCTGGGTCAGGCCGTGGGAGATCGCCTGCTCTGTGAAGTCGCCGAACGATTGACAGGTTGTGTTCGTCGCAGCGACACGGTCGCGCGTTTTGACGGTGATGAATTTGCCATCCTGCTGATGCAGATCACGCGCACGGAGGATGTCGCCAGAATCGCGCGGCGGACAGAGACTGCGGTTGAGGTCGCCCAAAGCATCCTCCGCGTGCTCGAAGCGCCGTTCGTGTCCGGACAGCATGAGCTTTATCTCACCGCCAGTATCGGCATCGGTCTCTGCCCGGATGACGGCGAGGACTCGCAGACCTTATTGAAGAACGCCGGCTCTGCCCTCTATCGCGCGAAGGAGCAAGGGGGCAACAACTACCAGTTCTATACGGCGGACATGAACGCCAAAGCCCTCAAGCGTCTCGCACTAGAGAACAGTTTGCGCTGTGCGCTGGAGCGTGATGAGTTCGTTCTCCACTACCAGCCACTGGTGTGCACCAACAGCGGTCAGATCGTCGGCGCGGAAGCGCTGGTGCGCTGGCAGCATCCCGAATTAGGATTAGTCGGCCCTTCAGAGTTCATTCCTTTTGCGGAAGACACTGGACTGATCGTTCCCCTCGGTGAATGGGTCTTGCGCACCGCCTGCGCTCAGAACAAGGAGTGGCAGGAAATGGGTCTGCCCCTGATGTGTGTCTCAGTTAATCTTTCGGCGCGACAATTCCAGCAACCAAATCTTTCTGCAATGATCGCACAGGTGCTTGCCGAAACTGGACTCGCTCCCGAACAACTTGAATTGGAATTAACCGAAAGCTCTTTGATGTGCAACGCCGAGACCACCATTGAGACATTACACCAAATCAAAGGAATGGGCATTCGTCTCGCGATTGATGACTTCGGTACGGGCTATTCATCTTTGAGCTATCTCAAACGGCTGCCAATTGACGTGCTGAAGATTGATCGCTCCTTTGTATGCGAGAGTACGACTGCTCCCGACGATGCCGCGATTGTGATGGCGATCATCGGGCTGGCACATAATCTGAAAATGAAAGTGATCGCCGAGGGTGTCGAAACGGAAGAGCAACTGGCATTCTTACGCCTGCTCAGGTGTGACGAGATACAGGGTTTTCTGTGCAGCCAGCCACTCGCGGCTGCGGCTTTCAAGCAGTTTGTGGATGGATTTCAAATAACGCCGCAGCTGGGAAGTTAAAAACGGGGCGCAATTCCTGATATCAAGCTCAAAATATTTCAGTTCTTGAACGAGACCAAATACTGATGTGCCTCGCTCGGCAGAATAGGAAGTAAACTTCTCCAAGAGGGCTTTCCCATTTTTCATAATTGGACAAATAATTCTTTTGACTACTTCTCGCTCAAAGTAGAATTCCACGAAATAACTCTTTTGTGGAATTGTTATCCTCCTCTTCGCCTGAATCAACAGCCGCCGGGCTAGGGCGGCTCACAATCGAATCCGGAGACAAACGTCAGAGAGGGGGTTCGGGTGGCCGCCTCTCTGACGTTTGGTCAGCTTTCATGCGCCTTAGTCTTTCGACTCTTCCTCGTCGTCGCTTTTTCTCTCTCTCCTGGTCTCGGGGGCGGGGCGGTCTTTGGAGGGCTGCATCGGGCTCTTCTCGTGGGGCTTGACGGTCGAGCGGATGACGATGATTTTGTTGAGGAGGTCGAACCAGAAGGGCGCGCCCTGCGAGACGGCCATCGCCGTGAGGATGAAGCCGATGGCTTTGAGGAGCCAGCCCCAGCCCTCGGGCAGGCCGCGCGGGTCTTCGCCGAGAGGCTTCGACGACCAGCCGATGGGGAGGCCCAGCTCGTTGATCTCGCCGCGGATTTTGTCGAGCCTCTTGACCGACTCCGCGTACTGCGCGTCGGGCGTCTGCGGCGCGGCGGCGGGGTCGGGCGTGGGCAGCGGCGTCTTGGCGTAGTTCTCGGCGGCGGCCACGACCGTCTGCCGGAGGTCGTTGTTGTGCGCGAGGGTCTGGACGATGTTGATGCTGTCGAGGTTCATCCCGATTGAGGCGGCCAGCCCGATGCCGAGCAGAATCCAGTGCGTGCGCCGCTTGAACCTGCCCGAGACGCGATCCATTGCGTCGTCATACCACTTCTCGACGTTCTCGCGCGCCTTCTCGAAGTTGCCCCCGGCCTCGTCGATGAGCGTCACGAAAGAGCCTTTCAGATCAGCCGGCAGCGCATCGTCGGGGAGGCGCGTGATGGTCGCGCGGAGGATGTCGATGTCTCTGGTCACGCCGGCGATGACCGGGGGCGTCTGCAACGCGGCGGAGGTCGCCATGTTCCACAGGGCGAGGCTGAAGGTGCGCGAGGGGATGTAGGAAGGAGCCTTGCCCAGAGGCTTGACGAGCGGGTGGTCGAAGAAATCCTGTGCCAGCTTCGGGTTGGCGAGCAGCGCCGCGATGCCCTTCCGCAAATCCTTCGCGCGGCGACCGGCAAGCGATTCGATGAACTCGACGATGGCCGAGCAGAGGAAGCTTAAAAGGAGATAGACGAAGGTCATCGCGAGTGCGAGTTCGAGGATGGTCGAGCCGAACAGCATGAGGTTTTTCTCCTTAGGTTAAAGAGTGCTGTCGAAAGAACGCGGGCCGGTTCGGGCGTGCGGGTCGTGCGTGAGTGGTGTCGCGCTCAAGTTCTAAGAAACTGTTTGGTGAAGCCCCTCTGAAGGGGCGGAAGAATTTAGCCCACGGCGCTGGGTCGTGGGTTACTGGATGCGGCACACATCAAAGCCCCTGAAAGGGGCGAAAGACATTGAGCGTCGAATGTCTTTCGCCCCTTTCAGGGGCTTTGAAATTCTTCGCCACGTCTTTTCCCACGGCTCTTGGCCGTGGGCTAAATTCTTCCGCCCGTTGACAGAGGGGCTCCGGATGATTTTTCAAACAGCTTCTAAGGTAGAGCGGCGGCTAGGATACCAAAATCGGGCGGGGAGGAATACAGTTTTCAGTTTTCAGCCTCCAGCCTTTAAGCTTTTGAGATTTCAATTTGAGGTTTGAGATTTCAAAACTGAAATGAAAACTGAAAACTGTCAGCTTCTACATGAGCGAGTCGGCGTGCGTGCGTTCGCGGCGGGCGACGCCGGTGCGGTAGGCGGCCTCTTCGACTTCGCGCGAGACGGCTTCGGCGACGCGCTTGTCGAAGACCGAGGGGACGATGTATTCGGGGTGGCGCTCGTCGTCGGTGATGATCCCGGCGATGGCCTCGGCGGCGGCCAGTTTCATCTCTTCGTTGATGCGCGAGGCGCGGCAGGCCAGCGCGCCGCGGAAAATGCCGGGGAAGCAGAGCACGTTGTTGATCTGGTTCGGATAGTCCGACCTTCCGGTCGCCATCACGGCGGCGTAGCCGGCGGCCTCCTCGGGCATGATCTCTGGCGTCGGGTTCGCCATCGCAAAGACGATGGGGTCTTTCGCCATCCGCTTCAAGTCCTCGACCGTGATGATGCCGGGGGCCGAGAGGCCGAAGAAGACATCCGCGCCGCGGATCACGTCGTGGACGCCGCCGCGCTCGTTGTCCGGGTTGGTGAGGCGCGTGTAGTGATCCTTGACCCAGTTCATGTGCTCGGTGCGCCCGCGGTAGAGCGCGCCCGTCTGGTCGCATCCCACCACGTTGCGGACGCCCGCGTTGAGGATGATCTTCGAGCAGGCGACGCCCGCCGCGCCCACCCCGTTGACGACCACCTTCAAGTCCTCCATCCGCTTGCCCACGATCTTGACGGCGTTGATGAGCGCGGCCAAAACCACGACCGCCGTCCCGTGCTGGTCGTCGTGAAAGACCGGGATGTCCAGCTCTTCTTTGAGGCGCTCCTCGATCTCGAAGCAGCGCGGCGCGGAGATGTCTTCGAGGTTGATGCCGCCGAAGGCGACCGAGATATTCTTGACCGTCTGGACGATCTCGTTCGGGTCTTTCGTCGAAAGACAGATGGGGAAGGCGTCCACGCCCGCGAACTCTTTGAAGAGCATCGCCTTGCCTTCCATCACCGGCATCGCCGCCGCCGGGCCGATGTCGCCGAGGCCCAGGACCGCCGTCCCGTCCGAGACGACCGCCACGGTGTTGCGCTTGATGGTGAGGGTGTAAGCCTTCTCGGGGTCGCGGTAAATCGCCTCGCAGACGCGCGCGACGCCCGGCGTGTAGGCCATCGAGAGGTCGGCGCGCGTCTTGAGGGGCGCTTTCGAGACGACCTCGATTTTGCCGCCGAGGTGCATCAGGAAGACGCGGTCGCTGACGTTGATGACCTCGACGCCGTCCACGTCGCGCGCCGCGCGGACGATCTCCGCGCCGTGCTCTGCCGAGCCGGCGTTGACCGTGAGGTCGCGGATGATGGAGTCACGCCCGACGCCGACGATGTCAATCGCGCCGATGTCGCCGCCCGCGCGACCGATGGCGACGGTCAGCTCGCCGAGCGTGCCGGTGCGGCTCGAAAGCTTGACTCTGAGAGTCAGGCCGTAACTTGCGCTGGGCGTGGTCTGCATCGTGGGCAAAACGGCCCCTCCCTTTTCAAGGTTGGACTCGCGGACTTCGGGGATTTCGTCGTTTTACTCTAACGCCAACCGGCACGCCGCGCAAGCGCGTCCCATTCCCCACACGAGCGCCGCCGAGCGGATGGGTTTTCGAGTGCTCAAGCCTTTCCCCCTTTCCCCGAAAACGCCCGCCCCAGCGCGCGCGCGATCTCCTTCAACCTCGAAGCGTCTGCCGTGCCCCGGCGCGCGGCCAGTCTCAGAGAGACGTTGCCGAGCAGCGCGTAGACCATGAGCGCCTCGTCGTCGCACCCGTCGAGCAGCGCGTCGAGGTGTGCGCGCACGGTCTCAACGTCGGCGCGCGCGAAGCTGCCGGTGAGGGCGCGCTCGGGCGTGTGCGCCGAAAGGTTCTCGACCGTGCCGCGCAGGAGTGAGATGAGCACTTCACGAGCGCGCGTCTCCGCAAGCCCGCACAGCTTGAGCTCGGTCAGCGCCACGTCGAAGAGCGCGACGGCGTGGCCCGAGGTCATGACCGCCGCCGCGTGGTAGCGGGCCTTGTCGCGCGCGCGCACGGAAAAGCTCTGGCCGCCGAGGTCGCGCACGACGCGCCGCGCCGCCGCCGCCGCCGCGCGGTCGCCCTCGACGCAGAAGAAGGCCCCGCCGCCCAGCCGCTCGGCCCCGCTCAAGGGGTCGCTCACCGAAACCAGAGGATGCATCGAGCCCGTGTGAAAGCCGTGCTCGCCGAGCGGCGCGAGGACGTCCGAAGAGAGCGCCCCGCTCGTGTGGAGCACGACGCGCCCGCGTACACGAGGCGACCCTAAAGCGGCGAGCCGCGCGGCGACTCCCGCGACGGAGTCGTCAGGCGTGGTGATGAAGAGCAGCCCCGCAGGCGGGAGTCTTTCGAGCTGCGCGGAGCCGAGGGCGAGCGAGCGCGGCGTCCCCGCGAGAGCGGCGGCGCGGCGCGCGTGCAGGGGGCTTTGCGCGACCAGAGCCGTCACCTCGTACCCGCGCGAAGTGAGGGCGTGCGCCAGCGCCGTGCCGAGCCTCCCGGCCCCGACGACGGCCACGGTCGGACGGCGCGAAGCGGGAGAGGTTAAAAGGGAAAGAGGGGAAGAGGGATTAGTCTCACTTCCCTTCTCCCCCTCCGCCTTTTTCCCTTTTGCCCCCGCGCCTTTCTCTTTTCCCTTCATCTGATGGGGCATTGAGTTCCTGTCAGGCGACGATTTCGATGAGCACGGGTTGTTCGGGCAGCTCGTCGAGCCACTGCTTGAAACGCGAGCGCAGCTCATCGCGCGTCAGCAGCCCGTCGCCGCCGCCGGGGGCCGTGACACGCACCGGCGGCGGGGCCGCCTTCCTTTGCAGAGCGCGCTCGATGAGCCGCACGTCGAGCCGCGAGAAATGCTCGGGCGCGCTCTCCTGCGCGAAGGCAGTCGAGAGCGTGCGCGCACGCCGCGCGACGTCCGCGTCTTCCTCGCGCCGCGCGAGAGCGTCGAGCGCAATCGCGAGGTGGCCGCCGAGCAGCAGCAGCGTGCGCCGGTAGACCTTGAGGCCGCGCTCCATCAGCTCTTCCAGCTCCGGCGCAACCAGCTCGAACTCGGCGGCGCGCGCGAGCCGGAAGGGGCAGGCGCAGGACGAACGCGTTTCGAGCAGTTGCTGGACGGGCAGGTCGCACCGCGCGCCCCCCGCCAGACGCAGCAACTCAGCGGCCTGCCGCCAGACATGCGCGCTTAAGACGGGGAGGCGCGAGAGCGCCTCGAACTCGCGCCAGTGCTCGCCGCGCTTGAGCCGCCGGAGCGCCTCGCGGTTTTCCCGGCTCGTCATCGTTTTATCATGAACGGCGGCGTAATGCTCGACGTAGCGCGCGTGGAACTCGCGCCAGAGGCTTTCAAAGCGCGCGCGCCGCTTGGCGTCGAGCAGGCTGTTCGCGTCCTCGGCGATGGCGAGCAGCTCGCGCCGCGCCGTCTCGATCTCGGGGATGCCGGTCGGCTCGGCGGTGGCGAGGTAGGTGCGTTCGCCCGCGCGCTGCTCGAAGCCCTCGACGAGCGCCTTCAGGTCTTCGAGCCGCCGCGAGGCCTGCGCGAACCTCTCCGCCGAATCGGCGAACGCCAGAGCGACACGCTCCAACTCTTCTTCGAGCGAGACCCTCCCGGCGAGCGCGGCCTCGACGGCCCGCGCGGCCCGCCCGAAACTTCGACCCATCTCGGCGTTGAGTCCCCACATGGTCGTCGTCAGACCGGCGGCGGGAAGCCGTCCGAACTTCTGATTGATGTCGAGCGCGCGCCAGCCCTCGAGCCATTCGGCCAGCGCCGCGCACACTTCCGACCGCCCGCGCGGTTCGTTGAAGGACGGGAGCACTTCGCGGCCCGTCAAGAGGCGCGCCCAATCGCCCAGACTCTCGGCGCGAGGGTTTCTGAAGTCGGGCGGGCCCCCTTGCGTCGCCGCGACTGAGGGGAGAACGCTCCCCGAGGAGGCGGCGGCGGTCGGGGCCGCTTCGGGAGCCTCCCCTGTGATGGCTCCCGAAGCAGCGGACGTGTGGTCTTCGGCCCGGACGCCCCCCGCGTCTTCGAGCCGTCCCGAAAGGGGCGGAGGGGCGACCGCCGTCCCTTGCGCGACCGGCGCGACGCGGGCGCGCGTCGCGTCGTCGAGTTCATCAAGCGCGCTGATGCGAAAATGGTAACGCGCCGAGCCGACCGCCCCTTCGTCCCGTCCGAGGCTCCCCGCAAGCGCCGCCTCGGTGAAACGCGCGAGGGTCTCTTCGACCTGCTCAACCGCGCCCGGCGACGAAGCGTCGTCTATTAAAAGCAGGGCGGCGCACAGCTCGATGGCGGTCGCGCCGTGCCCGTCGAGCGAGAGGACGAACAGGCTCTTCAAAATCAGTCGCGCCTGATGGCGCTGCATGACCGGCATCTGGCCGATGCTCTGCGCCACCAGATGGTCGTAAGCACTGAAGGCGTCGCGCAGCTCGGGCGACCGGCGCAGTTCGTTCTCCGCCCCGTCGAAGACCTCGTCGAGCAGGACGAGCGAGAGCGCGGGCCGCGCCGCGGCGCGCGCCGCGACCCCGGCGGCGAAGGGCAGGAACGCGAACGTCGGGACGTAGAGGCGCACCCCCGCCGCCACGTCCGCCACGAGCGGGTGGACTGGATACAGAGAGGCGAAGCGCGCCTCGCTCCAGTTGAATTCGGGGACGCTCGCGCGCAGATTGTGGTAGATGTCGCTCAGGGCGGCGCGCCCCTGCGGCTTCTTGCGCAGGATGAACTGCTCGACGACGCGGTAGAGGTTCTCAGGGTCGAGGTAGTCAATGCGGTAAGTGCCCGAAAGCACGACGTTCGCGCCGTCGGCCCCGGCGATGTCGTCATCGAGCGCGAGCGCGACGAAGGCGTTGATGCCCTTTGAGGTGATCGCCAGCTCGCCGAGGAGCGGGCCATCGTCGCGGTTGACGCGCGCCGGGCGGTTAAAGGCCGTGTCAATAAGAACGACGAGCGTTTCGTCGAGGGCGCGCGAGGCGGCGACGGCCAGCATTCCCGCCGGGTCGTGGCCCCACTGCGCATCGTCGCCGCCGAAGACCAGCGCGAAGGCGGCGGCCATCTCCTCGGCCAAAGTGACGCGCGACCCGCGCTCGACCCGCACCACTGCGTAGCGCTGCCCCGAGAGCCGGCGCGCGCTCGTCAGAACGTGCGCGTCCCCAACACCCGAGCGCAGCCGCTCGGACCCCGCAAGCGCGCCGAAGACGGCCAGCGTGTGGCTCTTGCCGACGCCGCGCGCCCCGGCGAGCGCCAGCGCCGCCCCCTGCCCCTGCGGCAACTCGGCCAGCGCGTCGATCCAGCGCGCCAGCAGATCGGCGGTCACGTCCGTGAAACGGTAAGCGGCGAGAGCCCGCGCCGGATCGGCGGCCAGATTCCCTATCTGCTCGAATGACTGCGGTTCGACTAAATCCTTGATCTTATCGTGGGTGCGTTTCATGCGCTTTCGAGACGGGGCCGGGGCGGTACTGATAAACCCTTGGAAGTGAGGGCGGGAGGGCAATTTCGACTCTACCATGCGGCGCGCGGACGTGGCAACGAATAAGTTTTTACATCGCTCAGGGCCGCGGCTGCTATAATCCGCGCGCTTCCGCCAAAGCGAAAAGTAGAGGGAAACCTGCCGCCCGCCGCAGGCCAGGCGGGTCGTAAGGGGGCGTCCGAAAATCTCGCCGAAGACCCGGCGCAACCTCTTGAGCGCGCAGGCGCATCAAAGATTTACGCCTTCGCCGGACACCTGAGTGGGGTTGCAAATTTTTCTCGAACCCACACGGCGGCGGGCGCTTCTTTGGTTGAGACGCAAAATTTACGCGCCGCCCTCGCCGCCGGCTGGCGCAGAACCTACGCGGGGAGGGGCGTTGCCGGGCGTCAGTCGTCCGGCAACGCCCCTCCCCGAGAGCCACAGGCGTTGACAAGTTTTTGGAGGCTTTAAAGTGATTCACAACCATTTCTCCCGCAAGTTTACCGCCCTCGCTGTCATCTTCAGCCTGTGGGCGTGCTCTCTGTCGGCGGTGGCCGCGCCTCGGGCCCGGCAGGATGCCCAGAAGTCTGCGACGACAAAGGCCAACGACCAGAAGAAGGCCGACGACAAGCAGGTGAAAGCGCCCCAGCCGGCGCAGACCTCCTCGACCAAGCCGCTTTCGGAGAAAGAAGACCCGCGACTCATCGGCAAGCGCAAGATCAACGGCGGCTTCATCGCCAGCATGAGCGGCGGGGTCGACAAGGAGGTCAGTCAGGGCAGGCAGTTGGCTGCGCAGGTCGATCGCGAGGCCAAGTTCGTTGATGATCCCATCATCACCGAATACGTCAACCGTGTCGGCCAGAACGTCGTGCTCCACTCCGACGCGAAGATTCCCTTCACCATCAAAGTGATTGACTCGGACGAGGTCAACGCCTTCGCGCTGCCCGGCGGGTTCTTCTACGTCAATAAGGGGCTCCTCCTCGCCGCCGATAACGAGGCGGAGGTGGCGGGCGTGATGGCGCACGAAATCGCGCACGTTGCCGCGCGCCACGCGATGGAGAATCAGGCCAAGGGGATGCTGGCCGAGATCGGCATGCTCGCGGGCTCGATCTTCCTCGGCGGACTGGGCGGCATGCTCATCAATCAGGCCGCACAGTTCGGCGCGCTCCTCGGCTTCATGAAGTTCAACCGGAGCGCCGAGTCAGAGGCCGACATGCTCGGCGTCCAGTACCTCTACGCCGCCGGCTACGACCCGAACGCGATGTCCACGATGTTCGAGAAGCTCTCGGCGAAGAACAAGAAGAAGCCGGGCACGATCTCGAAGCTCTTCTCTTCGCACCCGCAGTCAATTGACCGCATGGAGGCCACGCGCGTGCTCGTCGCGCGCTTCCCCGAGAAGGACGAGTATGTGCTCTCGACCTCCGAGTTCCAGCGCGTCAAGGCTCGCCTGCTGCGCCTCTCTAACGCGCGCGCCTCGACCGCCGGCGATATCGGCCCCGGCGTCGAGGGCGCACCGGGCCGCCCGACGCTCAAGCGCCGCCAGCCCACGCCCGACGACACGACCACGACGCCTGAGGGCCAGACGACGCCCTCCGTGCAGAAGCCTGAAGCGCCGAAACTGAAGAAGAAGACCGACGAACAGAAGCCCGCCGGTCAGGATAACCCGTAAGCAGGCTCCAAAGCGGGAAGAGTCGAAAGGCTCCCCGGTCAACTGACCGGGGAGCCTTTTGGTTTGAGGCGCGCGGGACGGGCGAGTTTGCCGCCGCCCGTGAAGCACCGCCCGCCGCGAGCTTGACAACTTTTGGGCCGTTTCGTATTCTACCCGTTCGCGTTTTAGACGCTTAAAATCGAGAGAGTTACCTATGTCAACATACTTTCCCAGCGGGGATGGGCTCGCTGAAAATCGCAAGTGGTTCGTCGTGGACGCGGCGGGCCAGACAGTCGGACGGCTCGCCACGGAAGTGGCGCGCGTGCTTTCCGGCAAGAACAACCCGAAGTACACGCCCTTCATGGACATGGGCGATCACGTGATCGTCATCAACGCCCGCCGGGCGGTCTTCAAGGGGTCGAAGGCCGAGCAGAAGGTCTACCGCCATCACACGCTCTACCCCGGCGGACTGCGCGAGATTTCCGTGCGCGACCAGTTCGCCAAACACCCCGAGCGCGTCATCGAGCTGGCCGTCAAAGGCATGCTGCCGAAGAACAAGCTTGGCAAGGCGATGGCGAAGAAGCTCAAAGTTTACGGCGACGCGGAACACCCGCACGCGGCGCAACGCCCCGAGCCGCTCGCCCTCAGCGAGCGCGCGCGGGCCTAAAAAGTCATCAATTTTTAAGGACGAGAAGCTGTGGCAGAGATTCAGTATTATGGAACGGGGCGGCGCAAGACTTCGACGGCGCGCGTCTATTTGCGACCGGGCACCGGCGAGATCAAGATCAACCGCAAAGCCTTCGACAATTACTTCCCCAACCAGGCGCTGCGCATGATTATCAGCCAGCCTTTGAAGCTCACCGGCACCGACGAGAAATTCGACATCATCGTCAACGTCGCGGGCGGCGGCCCTGCCGGACAGGCCGGCGCGGTACGCCACGGCATCACGCGCGCGCTGATGGTCTTTAACAGCGACCTGCGCCCCGCGCTCAAGCAGGCGGGCCTCGTGACGCGCGACCCGCGCATCAAGGAACGCAAGAAGTACGGACAGAAGGGCGCGCGCAAGCGCTTCCAGTTCTCGAAGAGATAATTTGATGGTGACAAGTAAACCGTGACAGGTGACGAGAAAAATCTTTTCCTCCCTGTCACGGTTTCCCTGTCACGGTTCACGGCTTTTTCGACATTCCATTGCCGCGCGCCGGTTGGTTGCCTTCGCCCTCGACGGGTGAAAGTCAGTTGGGGCGCGGCGAGTACACAAAACCAATCTGGTTAGGAGGAGGCTTTACTTTTGGCAGTCACCGTCACGATGAAAGAACTTCTGGAGGCCGGCGTTCACTTCGGCCATCAGGTGAAGCGCTGGAACCCGAAGATGAAGGAGTACATTTTCGGCGAGCGCAACGGCATTAACATCATTGACCTGCAAAAGACGCAGAAGATGTTCCGCGACGCCATCTCGTTCGTCACCTCTCTGATGGGCGACGACCGCGGGCGCACCATCCTCTTCGTCGGCACCAAGCGTCAGGCGCAGGACGCGATCCGCGAGGAGAGCACGCGCGCGGGCCAGTATTACATCAACCAGCGGTGGCTGGGGGGCTTGCTGACCAATTTCCAGACCGTGCAGAAGTCCATCAAGCGCCTGCGCGACCTCGAAGCGATGCAGACCGACGGGCGCTACGAGAAGCTGACGAAGAAAGAGCGCATCAAGCTCGACCGCGAGCGCGAAATTCTGGACAAGAACCTTTCGGGCATCAAGAACATGGCGCGGCTGCCCGACGCCCTCTTCATCATTGACGTGCGCAAGGAAGAGATTGCGGTGGCCGAGGCCAATCGCCTCGGCATCCCCGTCATCGCCGTCGTGGATACGAACTGCTCGCCCGAGGGGATTGACTACATTATCCCCGGCAACGACGACGCGCTGAGGGCCGTCAGGCTCTTCGCCTCGCGCATTGCCGACGCCGTGGTCGAGGGTCAGCAGGTGCATACTAAGGGCGACGAAGATGAGGCCGCCGCCGCCGCCGAAAGCGCGAACGCCGCACCCGCGGCTGCTGCAGGCGACGCCGCGAGCACGGCAGTGAGGCCGGAGCGGAAGGTCACGACCTCGTCCATCACGACGCAGCCAGACCCCGGCACGCAGTCGCAGAACTTCACGGACATGGAGAACGCCGCGCCCTCGACCGAGACGCAGGTCTCGGTCCCCGGTAACATCGGCTTCGGCAAGACCGGCCAGCAGCCCGATAGCGTCGGCGACCACGAGCAGACGGGAACGGGTGCGCCCGTCCGCGGCGCGACTGGTGCGCCGAACGCGGAGCGCACCGAGCCGCAGTCCTCCGCCGAACAGGAGAAGGGCGCGGAGTCGGTCGGCGTCGCCAGCTAGGGCCGGGGGCCGGCGAGCTACGGGTCGTCCACAAGTTTTCGTTCATCGGCGAGCGCAGCCTGTCAGTGCGGAAGAACCGCCGGGCTGCGCTTTTTAATAAGCTATCAGCATTTAGCTTTTAGCTCTCAGCTTGATTGAATTTATTCTCCGGCTGAAAGCTAAACGCTAACAGCTAACGGCTAATCATGAGGAGATTTTAAGCAATGGCGGAGATCACAGCAGCCGGGGTGAAGGCGCTGCGCGAGAAGACGGGCGCGGGGATGATGGAGTGCAAGAAGGCGCTCACGGAGGCCGGGGGCAGCGAGGAGCAGGCCATCGAAATCCTGCGCAAGCGGGGCATGGCGTCGGCCAGCAAGAAGGCGGGCCGCGTCGCCGCCGAGGGCGTCGTCGGCTCCTACATCCACATGGGCGGCAAGGTCGGCGTGCTCGTCGAGGTCAACTGCGAGACGGACTTCGTCGCTCGCACCAACGAGTTCCAGGCGCTCGTCAAGGACATCGCGATGCACGTCGCGGCGGCTGAGCCCCGCTTCGTCACGCGCGAGGAAGTCCCCACGGACGTGGTCGAGAAGGAGCGCGAGATCGTCCGCGCGCAGGCGCAGAACGACCCCAAGAACGCGAACAAGCCCGAGCAGGTCATCGAGAAGATCGTCGAGGGCCGCCTCAACAAGTTCTACGAGGAGACCGTCCTGCTCGACCAGCCGTTCGTCAAGGCCCCCGAGAAGACCATCAACGAACTCCTCACGGAGAAGATCGCGGCCACGGGCGAGCGCATCACCGTCCGCCGCTTCTCGCGCTACAAGATGGGCGAGGGGCTCCAGAAGCGCTCCGACGACTTCGGCGGCGAGGTCGCGGCGCTCGCGGGCGGCGATCAGTAAACTAAGATGGCGGATGGCGGAGTTCGGGTTGAGGATTGAAGACAGCGGCACTCTCATCAATCCTCAATCCGAACTCCGCCATCCGAATTCCGCAATCAAGATGACGAACACCGACAACAGCACGGCGGCGAGTTCGGCGCGGCAGCCTGCCTTCCGCCGCGTCATCCTAAAAGCGTCGGGCGAGGCCCTGATGGGCGCGCAGAACTACGGCGTGGACGTTGGGGTGGCGCGCCATCTGGCCTCGGAAATCAAGGCCGTGCGCGACCTCGGCGTCGAGGTCGCGATTGTGGTCGGCGGCGGCAACATCTTCCGCGGCGTCTCGGAGAGCGCGGGCGACATGGATCGCTCGTCCGCCGACTATATCGGGATGCTCGCGACGGTGATGAATTCGGTCGTCCTGCAAGACGCGCTGGAGAAGACGGGCGTCCACACGCGTGTGCTGTCGGCCATCAACATCCCGCAGGTGGCCGAGCCGTTCATCCGCCGCCGCGCCATTCGCCATCTGGAGAAGGGGCGCGTGGTGATCTTCGCGGGCGGGACGGGCAATCCCTACTTCACGACGGATTCGGCGGCGGCGCTGCGCGCGCTCGAAATCAAGGCCGACGCGATCCTCAAGGCGACGAAGGTCGAGGGCGTCTATTCAGCCGACCCCGTCAAAGACCCGACGGCGACGCGCTACGACTGCATCACCTACAGGGAAGTCCTCGAACAACAGTTGAAGGTGATGGATGCCTCGGCCATCTCACTGTGCATGGACAACGACCTGCCGATCATCGTCTTCAACATGCGCACGTCCGGCAATATCATGCGCGTCATCATGGGCGACGAGGGTGTCGGCACGCGCGTGTGCAAGAACAGGCCAGAAAAGCAGTGATAAGTGATGAGTGATAAGTAATAAGACAGAATCTGTCTTTCTCTTATCACTCATCACTTATCACTTATTACTGTTTTGGAGAAGAGATATGAGCGAGAAAGAAGTCATCAAAGACACGCGCCCGAGGATGGAGGGGGCGGTTGAGGATTTGAGGAAAAAGATGGGGACTATCCGGACGGGGCGCGCGGCGGTGAGCCTGCTCGACTCGGTCGTGGTCGAGTATTACGGGACGCCGACCCCTCTCAGCCAACTGGCGTCGGTGCACGCGCCCGAGCCGAACATGCTCACGGTGCAGCCCTGGGATCAGACGCAGCTCAGCTCCATCGAGAAGGCCATCCGCTCCGCCGACCTCGGCCTCAATCCCTCGAACGACGGCAAGATGATCCGCGTGCCCGTCCCGCCGCTGACCGAGGAGCGACGCAAACAGCTCGCCAAGCAGGTGCACGAGTTCGCCGAGGAGCACCGCACCGCGATCCGCAACGTCCGCCGCGACGCCAACGATCGCCTGAAGAAACTGCTCAAGGAGAAGACCATCTCGGAGGATGCCGAACGCGATGCGCTCGATGAAGTGCAGAAGCTCACCAACACCTACATCGGCAGAGTTGACGAGCTGGCGAAGTCGAAGGAGCAAGACATCCTGAGCGTCTGAAGAGGAATAGATTGGAAGGCCTGAGCATCGTCGAAGGTCAAGCGCGCCAGACACGCCGAAGCGCCGTCAGGCGCGAAAGAATTTAGACGAAGGGCGCGGGCCGCGGGTTTTAAGAACCCAAAGACAAACCAAAAAGCCCCGGAGGTCCCGAGAAGCGTTACAACCTGACCTTCTCGGTCAACTTCCAGAACCTTCTGAACCGCTCCAACCTGTCGAACCCGAACGGCAACCTTCGTTCACCCTTCTTCGGCGAGTCGACGAGCATCGTCGGCCCCTTCGGCGGCGGGCGCGTGGCGGGCGGCAACCGGAAGGTTCAGCTGTCGGCCCGCTTCAACTTCTAAAGTCGCTTAAGGCGGCTGAGAGAGGATAACCACTCTCTCAGCCGCAGCAAGCGGCGACGGAATTTAGACGAGGGGCGCGAGCCGTGCGACAACAAAATGAGTAATGCCCCGGAGGGGCGAAAGAAATGCTCGTTCGAGCGTCTTTCGCCCCTCCGGGGCTTTTTGGTTTGTCTTTAGATCCTTAAAACCCGCGGCCCGCGCCCCTCGTCTGTATTCTTTCGCGCCTGACGGCGCTTCGGCGTGTCTGGCGTGCTTGACCTTCGACGATGCTCAGGCCTTCCAAGCTATTCCTCTTCAGACGCTCAGGATGTCTTGCTCCTTCGACTTCGCCAGTTCGTCAACTCTGCCGATGTAGGTGTTGGTGAGCTTCTGCACTTCATCGAGCGCGTTGCGTTCGGCAT
>JAIVJM010000209.1 GCA_020199995.1 Acidobacteriota bacterium
ACCGACAGCAGAAAGATGATCGGCCCGTCCTTCAAGCCTTGCGCCGACCACAGCACGAGGCTCGGGAAGAAGGCCACGAAGAAGGTCGCCAATCGTGCGACGCGCAGGTTCTGGAAGATGTGTCGGGCGCAGAGGAAGATGACGGGGGCGGTCGCGGCCCCGACCACGGCGTTGAAGAACTGCACCGCCAGCATGTTCCGGCCCATGACGGCGTAGATGGCGGCCACGAGGTAGCCCATGCCCCAGTTGCGCGTCATGAACGCCCCCAGCGCCATCTCGTATTCCGCGTAGGTCATGTGGCCCCGCCAGTAGACGATGAGCGTCTCGCCGATGATGTCGTAGGTCAGCGCGTCGCCGCCGAAGAACTCTTGCAGGTTGAGGAGGTAGATGATCGTGCCGATGGTCATCCGCAGCAACAGGGCGGCGGCGAAGACCTGGACGAGGAACTGCCCGTGGGTCTCGTAGCGGCTAACGGTGAGGCCGATGAGGGCGGCCAGGCAGGTGCAGAAGAGCACCGCCGCGGGGCCTTCACCGGGGATGAGCAGGGAGATGCTCACGACGAGCGCGAGCGCGAGGAGGGCAAGAAGGGCGTTCATAAATCTTTTCCGGGGCCGACGCGCGCGGCCCTCACTTCACGACGCGGCCCGCGCCGAGGCGATTGCGGCGCGGCTTCCGACCCCGCGTGCGGCCTGAGGGGAGACGCGCGCGGCCTGCGAAGTGGGCTTAAGTATCAGAGATCGTCGGGCAGGTCGGGCCGCGTTTTGTAATCAATCAAAAAACGGTCTTCCTCGTTCAAATGCTTGATGGGTTTGGCCGGGACGCCCGCGATTAGTTGGTTTTCGCCTTCGAGTCGCCCGGTGATGACTGAGCCGATGCCGACGATGCAGCGCGATGGTATCACGCCTCCCGGCGCAACGCGAATCTCGGAGCCGACGTAGGTGCGCGACCCGATGAGGATGGGGCGCGTGCGCTGCCGGTTGTGCGTCCAGAGGCTCGAATTGCGCCCGCCGAGGATCGTCCGGCTCCCGATCTCGACGCGGTCGGTGAAGTCAATCTTGTGGCTCGCCGTGATGACGCTGCCCTCGCCCAGAGTGAAGCGCGGCTCGACGGGGTTGACGACGACGGGGTCGGGAATCGAGTTGATCTCGTTGAGGCGGATGATCTCCGAGTAGCGCCCGAGCCGCACCTCTTCGCCGCCACGGATGATGTTGAGGTGGCCGATGCGCGCGTGGTCGCCGACGCTGAAGCTCCCGACACCGATGACGACGTTGAGGTGGCCGATCCTCACGTCGTCGGCGATCTCGCACTCGCCCGCGTCAATGACGCTCAGGCCGATACGGACACGCTTGCCGATGCGGTAGCCGAAAAAGAGCCGGTAGCATGGACGCTTGAGGAAGGACGGAAGGATGGCGATGGAGGCGAGTAGGGCCAGCCGGAATTTGCTCGTCGGATGCATCCTCGGTCTCGGGTCTCGTGGCAGACTATTCCTCCCGCCGCCAACCTAACAAAGTTCAGTCTGAAAGTAAAAGAGGGTGGCGAAAGTCGTCCCCGGCGCGGGGGCCCGAGGCGGCCCGAGGCGCGCCTGTTGCCCCGCCGGGCGGTGTTGATGTTTAATTGCCCCTCGCCGGTCTTCGAACCTCAACGCGAGCCCTTCCGAACATCGTCCGCCGGGGCCGGGGGCGCGAGGGTTTGCCGACCGGGGGCGAGTCTATTTTAAATGAGCGCGGGAGCCGGAATGTCGGAGACGTCGAAGAGAATTGACGGGCTGGACTTTTTAAGGGGCCTCGCCTCGCTGAGCGTCTGCTGGTTTCACCTCACCCAGTTCACCTACCACAACGCCGACGGGGGGTTCTACAGTTCCCTGCGGGCTTCGGGGTCTTACGGCTGGCTGGGCGTCGAAGTCTTTTTCGTCATCTCGGGGTTCGTCATCCCCTATTCGCTCCGGCGCGCGGGCTACAGCTTGAGCGCCTACCCGACCTTCCTCCTCAAGCGCGTCATCAGGCTCGACCCGCCCTACCTCGTGAGCATCGCCCTCTTCCTCGTGCTGGCCTTCGCCTACGCCTTCTACACGGGCCGA
The DNA here is from genome assembly GCA_020199995.1 of Acidobacteriota bacterium. Classification (GTDB taxonomy): domain Bacteria; phylum Acidobacteriota; class Blastocatellia; order Pyrinomonadales; family Pyrinomonadaceae; genus JAIVJM01. Next base: position 2,078 of record JAIVJM010000209.1, read on the forward strand.
CCGCCGGAGGTCGAGAGCGCGCCGCTGACGTGGACGCGCGTCCTGCTGCACCTCGGCTATCTCAACATGTTCTTCGGCTACGAGTGGCTCAACCCCGCGTTCTGGACGCTCGCCATCGAGTTTCAATACTACATCCTGATGGGGCTCGCCTTCCCGCTCTTTGCGAGCGGGCGGAGGTGGGTGCGGGTCGCGGCGCTCGCCGGCTTCGCCGCGCCGGCCTTTTTCAGCGGGCACGCACTGATGTCGGGCGGGGTGCCCTACAGCGCCTTCATCTTCCACTTCATGTTCCTGTTCCTGATGGGCATCACGACCTTTCAGTACCGTGTCGGCCTCGTCGGCGGGGCGGAATACGCCGCCACGCTGTCGCTCCTCGTCCTCGGCTCATTCGTCACGGTGGGCACGGGAGCGACCATCGCGGGCCTCTTCGCCGTCGTCGTGATCTGCCTCTACAACCGCAAGAACGTCATCTCCGACTTCTTCGGGAACATCTCCTACTCGCTCTACCTGCTGCACTGGCCCGTGGGCCATCTGGTGCTCAGCATCCTCGGCGGCAAGCTGCTCAGGGCGGCGGACGACGCGACGAAGACGCTGGTGCTGCTCGTCGCGCTGGGGGTCTGTTTCGCGGCCTCTTATCTGCTCTTCGTGCTTGTCGAGAGGCCCGCGCAGCAGTGGTCTTCGCGCCTCAGATACAGCCGCGCCCGGAGCGGTTCGGAGTCCGGCACCCACGCCGCGGCGCACGGGCCGCACGCGGGCCGCGAGCTTCCGGCTCTCCCCACCTTCGCGCCCGACTCGCCGTCGTCCCACGAATAGACGCCCGCCGCGCGCCGCCTTTCTCTCTATCTCACGAGCCCTTGCGTCTCAAGCTCGGCGGTCGCCCGCGCGACGGCGTCCGTCGCCTTCTGCTCGCGCACCCACCCGAGGAGTTCGGGAACGCCCTCTTCGAGCGTCACGCGCGGCTCGTAGCCGAGCAGGTCGCGGGCGCGCGAGATGTCGGCGACGCAGTGGCGGATATCGCCCTCGCGGTACTTGCCGACGATTTCCTGCTCCGCGTTCTTGCCCAAACCCTCGGCGAGCAGGCGGCCCACTTCCCCAATCGAAGTCGGGCGGCCCGTCCCGACGTTGACCGCCCGGTAGTCGGCGCGGTCGGTTTCGAGCGCGAGCAGGTTGGCGCGGACGATGTCACTGACGTGGACGAAGTCGCGCGTCTGCCCGCCGTCCTCGAAGACGAGCGGCGGCTGGTCGTTGAGGAGCCGCGAGGAGAAGATCGCGCAGACGCCCGTGTAAGGGTTCGAGAGCGCCTGTCGCGTGCCGTAGGCGTTGAAGTAGCGCAGAGCCACCGCCGGGATGCCGTAGGCGCGGCCCACCACAAGGCACAACTGCTCCTGATCCTGCTTCGTGATGGCGTAGACGGAAGTCGGGAAGAGCGGCTTGTCTTCGGCGGTCGGCGCGGGAGCAAGCTCGGCGCCGCACTGCTCGCACGCGACCTCCCAGCGGCGCTCGACGAGCTGCGCCGTGGGCCGGAGCTGCGGGTAGACGAGGCCGTGCGCGGGGCAGGTGTAAGCGCCCTCGCCGTAGATGGACATCGAGGAGGCGACGAGCAGCTTGCGAATCTGCCCGCGCCGTGCCGCGAGGCGTTCGAGCAGGACGGACGTGCCGAAGGTGTTGGCGCGCACGTAGCGCTGCATCTCGTACATTGACTGCCCGACGCCGACCTCCGCCGCCTCGTGATAGAGCACGTCCACGCCTTCGAGCGCGCGTTCGAGCGCGTCCGAATCGCACACGTCGCCGTAGACGAACTCGGCCTCCGCGTGGAGGTGTGAGGGCCGCTCGCCCGTCGCGTGCACCTGCGAGACGAGCGCGTCGAGGACGCGGACGCGGTGGCCGCGTTCGACGAGTGCGTCCACGAGATGCGAGCCGATGAAGCCCGCGCCGCCCGTGACCAGAACGTTCAATTTATCCATAAGTGTTCCCTGTTGATGATTTCCACTGCGATGAAGATTAACGGGCTGAGACCGACCGGCGGCCTGCGACCGACGCGCTCGCCTTCGCCTCTCGCACGACCGACTCGATGATCTCGAAGACACGCGGAGCCTGCACCTCCGCCGAGTAGCGCGCGTCCACAGTGGCGCGGCCCGCGCCGCCGAGCCTCCGGCGCAGCTCGGCGGAGCGCAGCAGCTTCGTCAGCTTCTCGACCCACTCGTCCTCGGTGGAGGCGATGAGGCCGTTCTCATCGTCCTGAATGATCTCGGTGTTGACGCCGACGGGCGAGCAGACGGTCGGCACTCCGAGCGCCATATATTGGAGGGCCTTCAAGCCGCACTTGCCGCGGCTCCACTGGTCGTCGGGCAGCGGCATGACGCCGATGTCGAAGGTGCGCAGCTCCGAGACTTCCGTCTCTGCCCGCCACGGGATGGCCTCGACGTTCACGTCTTCAATTTTGAAGCCGGGCGCGCCGATAACGCGCAGCAGAAAACGCTCCTGCAGCGCGAGCCTCCGGAGCGCGCCGCGCAACGTCGCCAGATGCTGCGCCGTGCTGTAGCTCCCGCTCCAGCCGATGACGGGCACGTCGTTCTCTTGCGCGCGCGGCTCGACCGTGTACTTCCCCGTGTCAATCGTCGTCGGGATGATGGTCACGCGGTCGTTGACCCGGCGCGCGTAGTCGGCGAGGTATTCGTTGCCCGCCATGACGTGCGCCGCGTGGCGGCAGATCGAGCGCGTCTTGCCGGGGAACTTGAGGTAGCTCAGGTATCCGTTCGAGGGGCTCACGTAGCGCTCGAAGACCGCGTCGTCGAAGTCGAAGATGAAGGGCACGCCGGAGCGCGCGATCCAACGCTCGAAGAGCGGGGGGCCGAGCAGCGCCGCCTCGCGCAGGACGTAGACGGCGTCGTAGTCGCGCGCCGCGCGCACCTCCGAGAAGCGGCGCGTCAAAGAGCTCAGGACGAGCCGGAGTTTTTCCGCCATCTGCCCCTGCTTGTAGAGCACGGCGTTCAGCTCTTTGGTCTCGAAAGGCTTGTAGCTGATGCGGATGCCGCGCTCCCTGAGCAGCGGCTCCCACTGCTCGATGCGGAAACGCTGGCTGGGGTTCGTGTCGTAGACACTCGGGACGAGTGCGAGAAGGCGCATGATTTAAAACGTCACTCTATGATTGATAACTTTGTGCTGGCAAAAGACCGATATTTTACACGGAAGGCCACGATGAGTCGAACGGGGAAAGAAGACTGACCGATTGGCCGGCTGGTTCGGCTCATTTAATGAGCAGTTCGACGGGCCGGCGAGTCAATCACTTTCGACTCTTCGCCAGAACGCGCTCGTAGAGCCGCCGGTAGCGCGCGCCGCCGACCGTTTCGAGGTCGAAGCGGCGCGCGGCTGTGTCGCGGCAGCGGGCGCTTGTGTCGGGGTCGCGCCGCAGCGTTTCGACCCCGGCGAGCGCCGCGCGGTACGACTCGCGGCTCAGCTCCCGCACGACGACCCCGACGCGGTCGCCCTCGACTACGGCGTCCACGTCGCCGACGCCCGCATTGCAGATGACCGGCAGCCCGCTCGCGAGGTACTCGGCGAGCTTCGTCGGGGAGGAGGAGAGCTTCGAGTAGCAGGGCTTGATGAAAGAGACGGCGGCGTCGGCGGCCTTAAGGTAACGCGGGATGTCGGCGGGCGCGACCCTGCGGACGAGGAAGCTTGCCTCCGCGACGCCGCGCTCGCGCAAAGCGTCGGCGATCATCTCGGGCGGGCTCTGCGTGAGAATCAGAGAGAAAGTCCGCGCCTGCTCTGCGTGCGCGAGGGCGAGGAGGTCGGCCATCTCCCCGGTCAGATACCAGCCGCCGAGCGCGCCCACATAGACCATGACGCGCCGCTCGTCGGCGAGCCCCAGCTCGCGCCGCGCCTCAGCTTTCGTCAACGCCTCCGCCGCGCCGAAGCGCCCCATGTCCACGCAGCAGGGGATGACCTCGACGGGACGCCCACGCGCGTCGTGCCCTTCCGTGCCGCCGGGGAAAAGAATCTCCCGCGCCTTCTCAGTCAGCACGACGAAGCCGTCCGACGCTTCGAGCAGGCGGCGCTCGACGCGCTTCGCCAGCCGGAACAGGCGACCGCCCGCCGGCCACACGCCCGCGTCCACATACTCTTCGGGGAAGAAGCCGCGGATGTCGAAGACGAGCGGGCGGCCCGTCAGCCTCTTGGCCGCCGCGCCCATCGCCGCCGCGACGTGGCTGCGCGCGTGAATCAAACGAATCCCGTGGCGGCGGACGAGTCGCGCGCTGAACCGCGCCCCGGCGGCGATGTCGTAGAGGGTCGCCGGCAGCGACGGGCGTTTGTGATAGGCGAGCGCGTGCCAGCCGATGCCCTCAGCCGCCAGCTCAAGGCGCTGCGCCTCGGTCGCTTCAGTCGTCCACCTCTCGCGCAGGTCGGGCTCGAAGGTCAGCAGATGAACCCCGAAGCCCGCCGCGACGAGCTGGCGCAGGTACGGGAGCACCTGCGTCTGCACCAGCGGCTCGCGCAGACCGAAGTAACAGATGTAAAGCGTGCTGGTCGGCATCATCAAAAAGTGTGGACGCGGAACGGAAGACAGTTTTCAGTTTTCAGCAAAGACGAAGGACTGAGAACTCTCTCCACTTCGACGTTCCGCATTCATCGTTCATCGTTTCTTCCCTTCCGGTCGTGTCTGAGCCATTGCCACATGCCGCGGAACATCGCTGCGTCAATGACGAGGTTGATCCATGTTACCACCAGCAGGCGCGGCGGGTTGGCGAGCGCGAGGAGGCGGCGGGCGGCGGGCTTCGCCGCGTGCCACTTCCAGAGGCGGCGCGCTGAGCGCACAAGCAGCAAGAGCGGCGGGAGGACGATGAGCGGGCGGAAGATGAAGACGCCCGCCGCGAGCAGCGCGAAGAGGAGCAGGTAGAGGCGCGTCACGCTGTATTGCCATTCGCGCGCGAGCCCCGCGCGGATGTTGTGGCGCGAGTAGGTAGTGAACTTGCCGAAGGTGCTCGCCGTGGTGGGCGCCAGCTCCCACGCGACGAGGGCCGCGGGCGCGCGGGTCGAGCGCACCCCGGCGGCGTCGAGCGCGCGAAAGAAGAGCAGGTCTTCGCCCGACCGCAAATCCTCGCGGAAGCCCCCCGCGCTCTCCCACGCCGAGCGGTGCAGCAGGCACGAGGCGATGGAGCGCACCGCCTCGTGCGGCGGCGGGACGTAGGCGATGGCCGCGCATTCCGTGAACAAGCCTTCGTTCACGGCCTCGAAACTCCCCCACACGACGCGCGCGCTGTCGTCGCGCCGCGCCGCGCCGGTCAGCTCCTCAAGCCACTCGCGGCGCGGCGCGGTTCCGGCATCCACGCAGGCCACCCACTCGTTGGAGGCGCGCGCAATCGCGAGGTTGCGGTTGCGACCGGGGAGGCCGCGCTCCGTCTCGACGAGCACGATGGGGACGGGCGAGCTGCCGCTGAAAGCGCGGACGAGCTCGCGCGTGCGGTCGGTAGAGCCTCCGTCCGCGATGACGATCTCCGCCGGGGGCTCGGTCTGCCCGGCGAGCGCTTCGAGCAGGCGCACGATTGAACGCTCTTCGTTCCGGGCGGGGACGGCGACGCTGATTTTAAACGGCGGCGCGACGCTCTCCCGCGACACGCCATCGCGCCCCGACGGCGCGTGCGTCGCGGCGGCGGCGGGGGACGCGCCCTCAGAATGATTTGAGTGTGGGTGTGACAAGGGTTCGGATACGAGTCGGCGCGCGCTGCGCCCTAGCTTTCGCGCAGCGCGCGCTTGAGGTCGGCGGCGTAGAGGCGGAGAGTGGTCTCCACGTCTTCGCTCGCGCGCCCGCGCAATTTGCGCGCGAGCTTTTGCAGCGAGAGCAGGAAGCAGCTCGTGAGCAGGTTGGCGATGACCTGCCGGCGCGGCAGGCAGTAGCGTTGGAAGTGCAGGAAGGCGACGGCCTGCACTTTCAGCTTCTCGTGCGCGTCCCAGCGCTTGAGCGAACTCTGCGCGCCGTAATGCATGATGACCGCTTCGGGCTCGAAGACGAGCGACCACCCCGCGCGCACGATCCGCAGGCACCACTCGTTGTCCTCGCCGTACATGTGGAAACGCTCGTCGAAGCCGCCGACCTCCTCGATGACCTCGCGCCGGACAAGGATGGCAGCCCCGCTCAGCATCCGGACGGCGCGCCGCCGATCGTGCCCCCAGTGCTCCGCGAGGAGGAGTTCGCCGCGCACGCGGCGAGGCAGCAGGCGGTGCAGCCTGAGGCCTGAGAGCAGCATGTCCCACGCCGCGGGCGGGTTGCGCCAGACGCTCACCTGTAGTGAGCCGTCCGCGTTGACGAGGCGGGGGCCGCACGCGCCCGTCCGCGCGCCCGCGCGGAGCGTCGAGACGAGGCGGTCAATGCTTCCGGGCGTGACCTCCGTGTCGGGGTTGAGCAGGAAGAGGAGCGGCGCGTCGGTCAAAGCGAAGGCCTGATTGTTCGCCCGTCCGAAGCCGCGGTTGTCTTCGTTCTCGATGACGCGCAGACGCCCCGCGGTGGCGAGCGCCGCCGCCCCGCTTCCGGCGCGCAAGGCCGCGACGCTCGCGTCGCCCGAAGCGTTATCCACGACGACGACCTCGTATTCGTGAGAGGGCGGGGCCGCGACGATGCTCTCGACGCAGCGGCTGAGCAGCTCGCCGCCGTTCCAGTTGACGATGATGATGGAGAGCTCGACTCTCAAAACGGCCACACTAAATTCCCGCCCGCGCCGAGCCGCCGGGCCTCCGACGTTCAGGCCAGCAGGTCCTTGACGGCGCTGTAGACGCCGTTCGAGTAGAGGTGATAGCGCCGCGAGAGAAGCTCTCCGAGGACGCAGCGCGCGCGTTTGAGTTTCCCCTCAGGCAGGCTCGCGCGCGCGCGCAGGTGCTTGAGCCGCGCGTCGAGCCGCGCGAGCGCCACGTCGCAGCCGTAAGCGTCGCGGCGCTCGGCGAGGCGGAGGCGCGCGCGGCTGCCGATGCCGATCATCTCGCCGTAGGAAATCGGCCTGCCGATGGCCTCCCTGATGGCGTCAAGCCCCGTCGCCGCCCCACCGTCCTCATCCGCCTTCCGCGCGCGCGCGCCGATCTGCTGCCGCGCGTGCTGCCGGTATTTGACGAGTGGCTCCTCGATGAAAGAGACGTCGGCCACCGACGCTATCAGGAGCGCGATCCAACCGTCGTGGATGAGCGCGAGGTCTTCGGGGATGTCGAGCACCAGATTTTTGAAACGCGAGCGGAAGGCCATCGTGGCTCCCGTCACCGTCCAGCCCGGCAGCAGCACGTCGAGCGCGCGGCCCCCGCGCACGAGCCTCCGGTGCGCGAGGTCGAAGCCGACGCTCTCCCACAGACGGTAGCCGAGGGGACGCAGCTCCTCGTCCACGACTTCGGCATCAGTGAAGACGAGCCCCGCGCCGGGCTCGCGCGCGAAACGCTCCTCGATGCGCCGCAGCTTCAAGGGCGACCACACGTCGTCCTGATCCGAGAGCGCGATTATTTCTCCCTCGCAGAGCGAGATGGCGCGCTCGAAGTTTTTCGTCGAGCCGAGGTTACGCTCGTTACGGTAGGCGCGCACGGCGAAGGGTGAGGAGGCGGCGAACTCCGCGACGATTTCGCGCGTCGAGTCCGACGAGCGGTCGTCGCACACCACCAGCTCGTCGGGGAGCCTACCTTGCGCGGCGATGCTTTCGAGCTGCTCCCGCAGGTAGCGCGCCCCGTTGTAGGTACACATCGCCACCGAAATCTTCATCGCCGTCAAGCGCCCCCCCGCCCCGCCGCCGGGCGAGCCCGTCCTTTCGCGCCGCCGCCGCCACGCCCGCGCCTGACTTACGAGATGCCGCCCGCCAAAGTGTGCGGCGCGTCGGCTGAGCCCGCGGCCTCGGCGAGGTCGGTCTCGACCATCTCGTCCACCAACTGCTCAAACGTGTAGCGCGGCTCCCAGCCAAGCTCGCGGTGCGCCTTCGACGAGTCGCCGATGAGCAGGTCTACTTCCGCCGGGCGGTAGAATTTTTCGTCTATCTTGACGTACTCGCGGTAGTCGAGCCCGGCCTTGCCAAACGCCCGCTCGCAGAACGACTGGACGGTGTGCGTCTCGCCCGTCGCCACCACGTAGTCGTCCGGCTCGCTCTGTTGGAGCATGAGGTGCATCGCGCGCACGTAGTCCGCCGCGTGGCCCCAGTCGCGCTTGGCTTCGAGATTGCCGAGGCGCAGTTCCGAAGCGTGCCCCGCCTTGATGCGCGCCACGGTCGAGGTGATTTTGCGCGTCACGAACTCGTAGCCGCGACGCGGGCTCTCATGGTTGAACAAGATGCCCGAGGCGCAGTACATCCCATACGCCTCGCGGTAGTTGCGCGTGAGGTCGAAGCCCGCGACCTTGCTGATGCCGTAAGGCGAGCGCGGGTGGAAGGCCGTCGTCTCGGTCTGCGGCGTCTCGCGCACCTTGCCGAACATCTCAGAGGAGCCGGCGAAGTAGAAGCGGCAACCGGGCTGCAACTCCCTGATCGCCGCCAGCACGTAGTGCGTGCCGTTGATGTTGGTGTTCATGGTCGAGAAGCCGTCGGCGAAGCTCTCGGCGACGAACGACTGCGCGGCGAGGTGATAGCACTCGTCGAACGAGTGCTTGCTGAAGATGTGGAAGATCGAAGGGTAGCTCTCAAGGCTCGCCGCGTGCAGCGTGATGCGTTCCAACAGGTGGTCGAGCCGCGTGAAGCGGCGCGTCGGGTCTTCGAGCGCGACACGGCGGACGAAGCCGTGCACCTCATAGCCTAATGAGAGCAGGTGTTCCGCCAGATAACTCCCGTCCTGCCCGGTGATGCCGGTGATGAGTGCTTTTTTCATAATTTGTAATCGGGATATACCTGATCTCTTTTGATGAGAACACGCTCGCCTACTTCCGGCCACTCGATGCCGAAGGCCGGGTCGTTCCAGCGGAACCCTCGGCCACTTTCGGGCACGTAGACCTCAGACACCATGTAAAAAACCTCGGTGTCGTCCACGAGCGTCTGGAACCCGTGCCCGCAGTCGCCGGGCAGGTAGAGCATTGAACGATTCTCCGCCGTTAACTCCAGCCCGACCCACTCTCTGAACGTCGGAGAGTCGGGGCGCAAGTCCACGGCCACATCGAAGACCGCGCCGCGCGTGCAGCGCACGAGCTTGGCCTGCCCGTGCGGCGCGGCCTGATAGTGCATCCCTCGCAGAGTGCCGCGGCTCCTGCTGTACGAGATGTTATTTTCGACGAATTGACTCGCCATCCCGCGCGCGGCGAACTGCTCGGCTGAGAAGGACGGGGCGAAAAATCCCCGCTCGTCATCAAACCGCTTCGACTCGATGACGAATACGCCTTTAAGTTTTGTTTCCGTGAATTTCATTTCCCGCTTACGTTCGCCGCAGGGCAACGGGCCATCTCGGATTGAAAACTCTTCTGCCCGTGGTGGCTCGGCTCGAATAAGACTCACACAGGGGAAGAGTGGCCTCAAGCGCTCCGGAGTCTCTAAGCCGCACCCCGCCTCGTCCGTATAAAAGAGATTACGACGCTGGCGATTTTTGCAGCAACACAACGTCCTGATGGTTGTTCATCCCCCGCGGATAGTAACCTAATACATTAAAATAGGAAGAGAATTTGTCAAAGACGTAGTCCCTCGAATGGAACGCATTTTGATACCACGCGGGGAAGAGTCCCTCCTCGTATGAGTTTTCAAAGACGAACTCTTCCTCCCCTGCCTTAGAGCTATCAACCGTCAGAAGCAGGATGGCTCCATCTCGGGCTATGCGTCGAAGCTCACCCAGCCAACGAAACTGGTAGTCCTCATTCAGGTGAGTGAATACCGAGATGGCATATATAAAATCAAACATGTCGGACTGGTACCCGGTTGGCGGCGTTGCGTTTCCCACGCTGAACCGGGCGAAGGTGAGATGTGCCCTGCACCACGCTATCGCATCGGGGTCAATGTCCGTCCCATCAATTTGAGCTGAAGGCGTGTGCTTGGCTAGTTGTATCAGCGTGCGACCACACCCACATCCGAAGTCCAGAATCCTCTCGAACGAGCCTAGTTCACGACCCACCTTCGATAGTGCCGATTGTATGTCCCGAACGCACGCCGCACCGATCATGACAAAGCCCTCCGCGTCCGGAGAGCAGCTTACCCGGTGGCGGAGTTCGGCCGGAGGCAAAAGAGTGTGGCTGGCGTTCTCCCTATCTTTGGCATCAATGTGCCGGAAGAGCAGTCGTCTATATAAGCGATTATTCCGTTGAACCGCCTTGACGACTAACAGCCGAAGGTTTGCAGGTAGATACGACCATATCTTGACGAGATAGCGCACAGTCCCCTCCTTGATCGCCGTGCCGTTGTTCAACGAAGCTTGGGATACATCCACGTTCGTGAGTGCCGCCGCCCGCCGGCGCGCGGGGCGATGAGCTGCGTCACCGCGCCTTAACGACAGATTGAAAAGTATCATACAGCTCGGACGCATACTTATCATGGCTAAACGTCGCCGTCGCCCAAGCCTGTGCCTTCTGCCCCATCTCCTTCAACAGCGCGCGGTCGTGGTAGAGCGTCTCTAACTTGCGCGCGAGGTCTTCGGCGTCGCCCGCCCGTGTGCGGCGCTGGCGTTCGCGGGCCCAGTCCTTCAGCCGTTGCGCCTGACACGAGCCGGCGCATCCAGTGGGCCGCCTGTTCGAGGTCGGGCTCGGCCCAGAACTGGTGCGCCTTGTAAGGCCCGTAGTCTCTGCCGAGGCTCACCAGCTCGTAGCCGATGCCGATCGAATTATCCGGCGTCATGTAGTCCGTATTGCCGGACCAGTCGGTGAGCATCACGGGCTTGCCGAGGAGCATCGCCTCCGCCGGGACGAGGCCGAACCCCTCGGAGCGATGGAGCGAGACGACGCAGTCCGAGGCGTCGAGCAGCCCGGCCATCTCCTCGCGGCTGAGGACGCGTTCGAGCGTGTAGATGTTCGCGAGCGAGCGAACCTCCTCGCGCACCTGCTCCAGTTCCGCGGACGCGAAGCCCGTGTTGTTGAACTTCACGACGAGCCCGACGCGCGCGTCGTCCGCGCCGAAGGCCCGCTTGAAGGCGCGCACGGCCCCGAGCGGGTTCTTCCTCTCCAGCACGCTCATCGTGTCACACACGCAGAGAAACAGGAAGCGCCGCTCCGGCAGTCCGAAGAAGCCACGCGGCAGGCTCTCCCCGCGCGCCGCCTCAACCACGGGCGGGATGCGCACCACCGGCACGGGGGACTTGAGCGCGACCGCATCCTGAATGAACCTCGAGCCCGCCCAGACCTCGTCGAGCAGGGCGAACTCCTTCACCCATTCGTCCGGCAACTCAGGGAGTTCCCAGAACCAGTTGCCGATGACGTAGCGGTTGCCGAGCAGACTGTTCGACACCGTAGCCCTGAGATTGTCCCCGTTGTCGGGGTTGACGCACACGAGCGTCACGTCGTAGTCGGGCCGCTCGACCTCCCTGTGTCTCCACGCGAGGTTGGTCTGCGCTGAGAGGTTGCCCCGCTCGAAGTTGACGATGCCGAAGGGAATCCTTGCGGCCTCCAATGCCGCGGCCATCCCGCGCGCGGCCTGCCCCAAACCCATCTCCGCGCGGATGTAGGCCACGAGGTTGACGCCGCAAGAGCGCGCGGGCCGTCCGAGCCTGCGCCCCGCGACCTGCCGCAGGCGAAAACTCTTCCGGGCAATCGCCAGCCTTCTTAACTTCGAGGCCACCGCCGCGCGCTCCGCCAGAGCCTTCACCTTGATCTTGATTTTTGAGGCCATGCCATCTCTGCGCGATGCCTGCGCGTGTGTGTCGGCTCTAGGGCCGCCGGAGGCGCCGCCAGTATAATCCGGCTATCCTCCGCGCCAGAAGCGCGGCGTCCGAAGGGTCTTCGCGAAGCGCCCTCCGGTACTGCGAAAATGCCACCCGGTAAATCGGGTACGGCTGTGCGGAGAGCGTGTCCGCGAGCCAGCGATAAGCGGCTGACCTCTCGGACTTCGACGCGCCCGCACCGCGCTCGGGAAACAGCTCCTCGAACGGGATGCTTTCGATCCGCTCGCGGAAGAATTTAGGAACCTCGCGCTCCCACTTCTTCGAGCGAACCCCACGGCTCTCGTGCTCTCTGACCTGCATCAGCGCGCCCGCGACACGCACCAGCGGGAAGCGGCGCGCGAACCTCGAAAGCATGTCCACATCCTGCGTGTAGCGCCACGTCTCGGAGTACATGCCGACCTCTTCGATGCACCTGCGGTCGTACATGACCGAGTAGCATGCGGAGCAAATCGGCCCGCCCGTGAGGACGTGCCGGAGCGTCTCTCCGCGACCGTACTCGGGCAGTTCATGCTCCATGACTACTTCGCCGCGCGAGTCGATCATCTGGATGTCGGTGTAGCAGACCGCAGGGCCTTCGAGCCGTTCGAGCGCCGCCACCTGCTTCTCAAGTTTCGTCTCGTGGAACACGTCGTCGTGGCTGAGCCAACTGAAGTAGCGCCCGGCGGCGAGTCGCAGCCCGTGATTGAAAGCCCCCGCGACGCCGGTGTTCTCCTGCCGAACATACCTCACACGCTCGTCGTAGCCGCGCGCGACCTCCGGCGTCGCATCGGACGAGCCGTCATCGACGACGATCAACTCGAAGTCCTGAAAGGTCTGGCCCAGAACGCTCTCGATGGCGAAGCGCAGGTAGTTCTCTCCGTTGTAGACGGGAAGGATGACGCTGACAGTCGGATTGCTCATCGTTTATTAATTCGTCGCCACCACGGGGTCTCTGTACACGCAGTATTTCTTTTAGCGGCTCTCGTCATTCAGTCCGAGCACTTCCGCGAACTGCGACCGCGCCTTCGGGAGACTGAAATCCGCCTCGGCCCGCTCACGTGCGCGCGCCGCGAGCTTTTCACGCAGCACGGCGTCATTCAAGATGGTGTCGAGTGCCCGCGCCAGTTGCGCCGGGTCGTTTTGGTCTACCACCAGCCCGCACTCGTGTTGCCGGAAATACCAGGCGATGAAAGAGTCGGGCGGCGCGTGAACAAGGATGGGACGGCGCGCCGCGAGAAATTCCCCCATCTTTCCCGGAGCCGCAGTCCTGACGATGTCCGGGTGCGGCGAGTCGAAGGCGAGCGGGAGAAAGAGCACGTCCGCACCCCGCTGGACGCTGGGCATCGCGTTCACCGGCTCGTGCTCGTGGTAAACCAGAGCGCGCCCGCGAATCCCTTCCCCCTCGATGCCTTCGCGCGGCTGCGCCGTGTACAAGTGCAGCCTCACGTCCTCGCGTCCGAGCGCTTCGATGGCGGCCAGCATGTTCCGCATGGCATCGTAATGCAGAGGCCCGATGCCGCCTGTGTAGACTATCCTGACCTCGCCTGTCTCGCCCTCGCTCGCCGCCGCCGCACTGTCCAGAGGCTCGTCGTAGACCGACAAATCACACATGTTGTGGATTACCACGGCCTCGATTTTGAATCGCCGGCGCAATTCGTCGCGCAGGAATTCGTTGGGAGCGATAACCGCCTCGGCGCCTTTCATCAACAGAGGCTCGACGCGCTGGAGGAAGTGTTTGCCTAGCACGTAAGAGACCATGTGGAAGTACTGGTCGAGCAGATATGGGTAGAATGTCGCGCCGACCAGACGGCTCGCCAGATAGCCCGCCGGGAAATCGAGGATTTCGTTGCCGCCCGTGCAGACCACCACGGCCTCGCACTTCTCCCGCCGCAGGATGCGCGCGATGGCCCTCGCGCGCAAGGCGACGCCCATGACGAGGTTAGCCTGTTCGGGCAGGAATTGCAGCCCGAAGCGATAGCCGCGCGTCAACTGAAACGTCGGCGGCAGATAGTAGTGCCTACCCGCCAGACGACCCGAATAATTCGGCTGGTCGCCGGTCACGTAGTCTCTCGAAGAGAGCAGGCAGTAGCTCGCGGGGTCGAGGTCTCTGAGCAGCCTGTGGATGATCATCGCGTGCGCGGACTCCGAGGGCGGCAGGACGTTCGAGATGAGCGCAAACTTCATATCTCTACGCCTGTCCGGGCGCGGAATAGCCGAGCAGGATTTTGACCACCGTGCGGCTTACGTTCCCGGCCATGTACTCGGGCGGCACGTCCCAATCAGCTTTCTGGTCGAGCACCGTGCTGACGCAGCGCAGGATCGTTTCAGGCTCCGCGCCGCTCAGCATGTTGCTGCCGCACTCGATGGTCTCGGGGCGCTCCGTCACGTCGCGGATCGTGACGTTGGCGACGCGGAAGATGCAGCACTCCTCCTGCACCGTCCCCGAATCGCTCAGCACGCAGAAGGCGTTGCGCTCAAGCGCGATGAAGTCGAAGAAGCCGAACGGCTCGCAGAAGCGAATCTGCCCGTGCGCCGCCCGGTCAACCTTGAAGCGTTCCATGACGGCGCGGGTGCGCGGGTGCGTGCTGCAAATGATCGGCAGAGAGTAGTCGCGCTGCAGGGCTTCGAGCGAATGGATGAGAGCGCGCAGCCGCTCTTCGACGTCCACGTTCTCCGCACGGTGCATCGTCACGAGAAAATACTTACCTTCCGACACTCCGAGGTCTTCGAGAACTTTCGACGCGCTGATGTGCGGGCCGTAGTGCTCGATGACTTCGCGGATGGGGTTGCCGGTGACGAAGACGCGGCGGCCCTCGATGCCCTCGCGCAGGAGGTTCTGCCGGCTGCGCTCGGTGTAGGGCATCAAAACATCGCTGCTGTGGTCAACGATGCGGCGGTTGATCTCCTCGGGCACGCGGTCGTCGTAGCAGCGGTTCCCGGCCTCCATGTGGTAGACGGGGATGCCGAGGCGCTTGGCGACGATTGCCGAGAGCGCGCTGTTGGTGTCGCCGAGGATGAGCAAGCGGTCGGGGCGCTCGCCCGTCATCACGCGCTCGCACCCCTCGATGATTCTGCCGATCTGCTCGCCGATTGTTTCGCCGCGCACGCCGAGGAAGTAATCGGGCTGACGCACACGCAGTTCGTCGAAGAAAAGCTCGCTCAGGCGCGGGTCGAAGTTTTGCCCCGTGTGGACGAGGATGTGCTCGCACAGGCGGTCGAGATTCTCGACGATGCGGCTCAGGCGGATGATCTCGGGGCGAGTGCCCAGAACAGTCATGATCTTCATGCGAGCATGTCTTCCTCGTAGACGAAGCGGTCGCCGACCATCAGGTGATGGCGGCGGAGCAGTTCCGTGACCTCAGCCTTATTCATCAGGCCGTCGGCGGAGCTGTACTCCTTGCCGAGCGTTCCCTGATCTTCCTCGTCCACGCGCAGTTCGGGCAGCATCGGCATGATGACGTAGTGGTCGCCGCGCTCGATTGTGCGGTAAGCCTCCTCCTCGGAGACGAGGATTTCGTGAACCTTCTCGCCGGGGCGGATGCCCGTCACCTTCATCTCGATCTTCCGCGCGCCCTCCTGTCCGCCCTTCTGTTCACCGATGAGCGCTTCGGCAATGTCGGTGACAAGCGCCGAAGGGACGCGCGGGATGTAGGTCTCGCCGGGGCGGCCACCCTTGACCGCCGCGAAGATGGTATCAACGGCTTGTTCGAGGCTGAGGAGGAAGCGCGTCATGTCGGTCGTCGTGATGGTGACGGGGCCGCCGCGCCTGATCTGCTCGTGGAAGAGCGGGATGACGGAGCCGCGCGAGGCCAGCACGTTCCCGTAGCGGACGCAGATGAAGCGCGTCCGCTCGGCGTCGAGGTTGGCGCACACGAAGAGTCGTTCCTGCACCGCCTTCGTCATGCCCATCACGTTGACGGGCTTGCACGCCTTGTCCGTCGAGACGCCGACCACGGTCTCGACATTGAGGCCGCCTTCGCGGATCGCGCGGATGATATTCTCCGCGCCGTTGACGTTGGTCTGCACGGCCTCGAAGGGAAAGTACTCGCACGACGGGACCTGCTTGAGCGCGGCGGCGTTGAAGACCACGTCGGCGTCGCGCAGGGCCGTCTTGACGCTGTGCGGGTCGCGCACGTCGCCGATGCGGAACTGGAGGAGCCGCTCGAAGTTGTGATAGATGACTTCGTCGGTGGCGGTGCGCAGACGCCCGAAGGCGAGGCGCATCGAGTGCTGCTTCGCTTCGTCGCGCGAGAAGACCATGATCTGTTTGGGCAGTCCCATCTCGCCCGAGAGCAGACGCCGCACCAAGACCTTGCCGAGCGATCCTGTTCCGCCCGTCACCACTATTTTTTTACCTGTCAGCATAATTTCTCCTCATCTCCTCGTACGGCGTCGCGTCGCGTGCCATCCGCTCGATCATCTCCGGCCACGAGGGCGGGATGAAGCCTGTCTCTTGCCGGAACCGCGAGCCGTCGAGGCTGCGGTCGCAGACGAAAGTCTCATCCGGCTCGATCTCGATATCCAACCCGTATGCCCGCTTGACCAATGTGAGCAGGTCGAACTTGTTGACGGGCTCGGCGGCGACGTGCCAGACGCCGCGCAGCTCCTCTCGGTCGGCGATGACATCGGCGATGATGGAGGCCAGCGCTTCGGTCGTGAAGCCGCTGAAGACGGCGCGTTTGAACCCGCGCACGGTCTTGCCACGCTGCGAAAGGAACCACTCGACGAGGCCGTGCGTGCCTTGCAGCTCGCGCCCGATCATCGAGGTGCGGATGGTCAGGCAGCGCTCGTAGTCCACCTCGCCGAGCCACTTCGTCCGCCCATAAATGTCTTCGGCGTCCGCCGTATCCGTCTCTTTGTAATTGCCGCGCCGCCCCGTGAAGACGCAGTCGGTGCTGATGTGTATGAGCCGCGCGCGCGCCGCGATGCACGCCTGCGCCAGACGGTGCGGGAAGAGCGCGTTGACGTTGATGCTCTGGTACGGGTCTTTCGCCGCGGCGTCCTGCTTGACGATGCCCACGCAGTTGACGACCACGTCGGGGCGCGCCCCAGCGAGCGCGCGCACGACGCCGTCGAAGTCCTGCGCCGAGACATGGCCGAGCGAGCGCGCCGGGTCGAAGAGGCCGAGCCGCGCGTATGCGCCGGGCGACTGCCGGAACGTCGCGCGCGTCTCGAAGCGCGCCGTGAGAGTCTGCCAGAGCTTGTGCCCCAGCATCCCAGAACCGCCGAGAATCAAAACTTTCATCGCTTCGTTACCAACGCGCCGTTCGGCTCCGCGCCACGCCTCTTACTTTTAACTGATACCAAGTTCATGCCGGATGACTGCCCGACTCGCCCCCCGCGTCTTTGCCGCGCGGCACGTCGGGTTGTCGGCCCGCGGCGCGCAGAACGGTGCCCCACGCGGAGCGCATACCGTTGAAGGCGGCGGGCGGAAGCCCACGCTCCAGAGTCTCCTTGAAATACGCCCACGCCGACTTGTCTTCCATCACGTGATAGCGACGCTCGGCGGCGGCGCTCAGGTTGCGAATGGCCCAGATGGCCCCCATCGGCTGCTCCATCTCGTGGTTGTGCTCGTCGAGCGTGATGTAGTCAGGGCTGATCACGAACTCCCACTGCTCGCCGAAGTCTTCAATTTCCCAGCCCGAGCGGTGCGTCTGCCAGTAACCACCGTCCATCCCCCAGCGGTCTTCCTTCTCCGGGTCGTCGTAGGTCTGCGGGAAGAAGCCGTGCGGGGTGAAGACGACGATCTGCCGCCGCGCCACACGCTCCGCCTCGCGCAGCATCCGCAGCCCGTCCTGCTTCTCCAGATGCTCGATGAAGTCGAGCGCGAAGACGGTGTCTACCGACTTGTCGGGGAACATGCCGATGACCTGATCCCACGGAGCGTTGATGAAAACGTATTTCGGGTCGTCGCCGACATCGCGCTTGATGCGCTCAAGGTACGGGCGGTGCGCGTCCACGCAGATGTGCACGTAGGGTTTCTTGACGAATGGCTGCGGGCAGATGCCCGGCCCGAGGTCGAGCACCACCTCGACATCCTCCACCTTGCGCCCCACCGCCTCGAGGGCTTCGATTCTCCCGACGTAAGTCACACTCATAGCTTCATTCCCCGTGCGTTCTTAAATTAATCAATTATCTTAACGAGTTTCCCGCGGCGGTCGCGCTCTGGCCCGACCCGCGGAGACAGCGAGTACTCTCGGTCACGCGCGGGCGGGCACCTTTACCGGCGTCCGCTCGGGGTCGTCAAGGCGGCGCGTATCCCACTCCAGAAGCGGTCGCACCACGCCGGGCCAATTGCCGAAATAGTCGGCACGCGCTTCGATTGACTCGTGCACCTCAAACTCTACAACACAATCTTCCCGGTGCGTAACCGAGTAGTTATTAGCCCAGATGAGCACGAGAATGACTCCTGCGTGCTCAATTCGCTCGTGATCGCGCCCGAGGCGTTGCGCACGCGCACGCTGCGCAGGCGGAAGATGGCGTTGCCCGGCGCTTGCGTCGGGTCGCTCCAGAGAATCTCCGCGCGGCTGGTGCGCCCGGCCCCGAGATAACTGTTCACGACCCGGGCGGGGGGGCCGTCATCCGTCAGCGTCCCCCCGTCCAGCAGGATGGCCCTGCTGCACAGCGACTTCACGGCCACCATGTTGTGGCTGACGAAGAGCACGGTGCGGCCCTGCTGCGCGACGCTGCTGATCTTTCCCAGACATTTCTTCTGGAAGGCCGCGTCGCCGACCGCCAGCACTTCGTCAATGATCAGAATCTCCGGCTCAAGGTGCGCCGCGACCGCGAAGGCGAGGCGCACGTACATGCCGCTCGAATAACGCTTGACGGGCGTGTCGATGAATTGCTCAATCTCGGCGAAGGCGACGATCTCGTCGAACTTGCGCTCGATCTCAGCCTTCCTCATTCCGAGGATCGCGCCGTTGAGGAAGACGTTTTCCCGGCCCGAGAGTTCGGGGTGGAAGCCTGTCCCGACCTCCAGCAGACTCGCGACTCTGCCGTGGAGCGTGACCCGGCCCGCGGTCGGCTCCGTGATCCGCGAGAGAATTTTAAGGAGCGTGGACTTGCCCGCGCCGTTCCGGCCCACGATGCCGAGCACCTCGCCCGGCTTGACCTCGAAACTGACGCCCTTCAGCGCCCAGAAGGTATAGCTCTCGCTACTGCGCCCGTTCTTCTCGCCGCGGCCTCTTCGGAACGGCGCGAGCACTGCTCCGGCCAGCGACTCGCGCAGCGTCTCGTACGCCGCGCCCCGCGCGCCGATCTGGTACTGCTTGCTCAGCTCCTCGACTTTAATAATCGCGCTCATCGGAATCCTTCAGACGATGTCGGCGAATGTCTTCTCCATCCGCTTGAAGGTCAGCGCGGCGTAGACGAGCAGGACGAGGGTAATGGCGGCGGAAAACGCGAGCGCCTGCCAGTCGAAAGCCTTTCGCCCGAAGAGCGCGGCCCGGAAGCCCTCGATGATGCCCGTCATCGGATTGAGCGCCAGCACCCACCGCCAGCGCTCGGGCACGAGGCTCGTGGGGTAGATGATCGGCGAAGCGAAGAACCATAACTGGATCATGAAGGGCAGAGCGAACCTGATGTCGCGGTACTTCACGTTCAAGGCCGCAGTCAGGACGCCGAAGGCGAGCGCGAGCGCCGTCAGGAGGGCAACGAGCACCGGGAGCATCAGGATGTTCCAGCCGAGGCCGACGCGGTAGTAAATCATCAGCGCGCCGAGGACGACGAAAGTGATGGCGAAATCCACCAGTGCCGCGCCGACCGCCGCCATCGGCACGATGAGGCGCGGGAAGTAAACTTTCGTGATGAGGTTAGCGTTGTTGACGAC
>JAIVJM010000035.1:0-15425 GCA_020199995.1 Acidobacteriota bacterium
CCGAGGATGATGCCGAGCAGTGCCGAGCCCGAAAGAAGCGCGCCGAACGAGAAGTTGGGGAAGAAATATTTGAGGATGAGCGCGATGCTGGTGACGTAGGCGACGAGCGAGAAGATGTCGCGCATCAGGCTCGGCGCTTCGTAGCCCTTGCGCTTGCGGAAGACGAAGAAGATGAACTCATTCAGCGCCCGCACCACGATGAGGGCGAGGCTGATGAAGAAGAGGGCGCTAATGAGGTTGCGCGTCCACTCCTGAGCCATGAACGACATCCGCAGCTCGTCCGCCGAGCCGGCGGGCGGCTCCGGCATCCTGAACTGGTAGAGGAAGTAGAAGATGAGCCCGAAGACGACGGCGGCGACGAGCGGCAGCGCGATCTGTTTTTTTAGTTCGGGACGTTTCACGGAATTTTCTTCAAGGCTCAAAGCATATGGCCGCAAGCCCGACCGTCAGGCGCGGGCGCGGATTCAAAGGATGAAGGATGGAAGCGCGGCTCACGGAACTCCTTCTTCTTCCGCCTTCCCGGTTGAGTACGCCCTCCCTCACGGTCGGGCTTGCGGCCCGTCTTAAAAATCATCCGAAGAGTTTCGGAAAGAGCCTCGACGCGATAAAGAGAAGCGACAGGGCCGAGACGACGACGACGGTCAGCCACGAGGCGACATTATAGACCCGACCGTTCCTGTGGTCACCCATCAACTCCTTTTTGTTGATGAGGCGCAGCACCGAGACGAGCAGCACGGGCAGGAGCAAACCGTTGATGACCTGCGTCGCGAGCAGGACGTCGATGAGCGGGAGCCCCGGCACGATGGCGACCAGGCCTCCGACGGCGATGAGGAAGGTGAAGATGCCGACGAAGATGGGAGCCTCGCGGAAGGTGCGCGAGACGCCCTTCTCGAAGCCGAGCGCCTCGCTGATAGAGTAGGCGCGAGCGGAAGCACGCCCGCCGCGAGCATCGAAGCGCCGAAGAGCCCGACGCCGAAGAGGAGGCGCGCGTACTGCCCTGCCAGAGGTTCGAGAGCGCGCGCGGCATCCTCCGCCGCCTCGATGTGGATGCCCGCGCGGTGGAGCGTCGCGGCGGTCGCGACCGTGATGAAGAAGGCGATGGAGATGGCGAAGACCGTCCCCACCCAGACGTCGGCGCGCGTCAGGTGGTAGTCCTCCTCGGTGATGCCCTTCTCGACGACCGAAGACTGGACGAAGACCTGCATGTAGGGCGAGATGGTCGTGCCGATGAGGGCCACGATGGTGAAGAGATAGCCGCTGTCGAAGTTGAACTCGGGACGGACGACCGAGCGCGCCACCTGCCCCCAGTCGGGGTGTGCGAGGAAGGCCGAGACGACGTAGCCGAGGAAGACCAGAGACATCACGAGGAAGACGCGCTCGACCCGTCGGTAAGAGCTTTTCACGACGAGCCACCAGATGGCGAAGGCCGCGAGCGGCACGGAGACGAAGCGCGGCACGCCGAAAAGCTCGGTCGCCGCCGCGATGCCGACGAACTCCGAGACCGTGACGCCGCCGTTGGCGACGAGGAGCGCCAGCATCACGAGCATCGTCCAGCGCAGGCCGAACTGCTCGCGGATCAAGTCCGAGAGACCTTTGCCCGTCACCGCGCCCATCCGCGCGCAGGTCTCCTGCACGATGCCGAGGGCGAAGACGAGCGGCAGAAGCGTCCAGAGGAGGTGGTAGCCGTAGTCGGCCCCGGCGGAAGCGTAGGTGGCGATGCCGCCCGCGTCATTGCCCGCATTGGCGGCGACCATGCCGGGGCCGATGACGGCGAGGTAGGCGAGCAAGCCCCGCCTCCGCGCGACCGCGCGCTGCACACGCCGCGACCCGCCGCGCCACAGTCGTCGCCCGGCATCTCGCATCGTCTTGGTGCGCGACGCGCTCACTTGGAGGTTCTCCGTCCGTCATGGCTTGAATCGGTTCGGGGTTGCGGCGTCAGCCGAACACTCTCGGCAAGCGCTGCCGCCAGTCCTTCGGCAGCAGTAGTTCCATCGCGTCGTCCACGGTGACGATCCCGGCGATGTCGCCCACGTCGTCCACCACAGGCAGCGCGAGCAGGTTGTACTCGGCGATGCGCCCGGCCACGTCGCGCGCCGCATCCTTGGGCCGCGCGAACTGGAAGTCGGAGCGCATGACCTCGGAGAGCGGGGCCGAAGGGTCGGCGAGGATGAGGCTCCGGAGGGCGATGACGCCCGCGAGCTTCCACGAATTCTCCTCCTCGACGACATAGAGGTAGTAGATCATGTTCGGCGTCTCGGCCATCTCGCGCAGCCGGGAGATGGCCTCGCCGACCGTGAGACGCTGCGGGAGCACGACGAACTCGGTGGTCATCAGTCCGCCCGCCTCGTCGTCCTCATAAGGGAGAAGCTCGGCCACGTCGGCTTTTTCCTCGCCCTCCATCAGTTCGAGCAGGTCTTCGGCCTTCTCCTCGGGCAAATCGCCTAAAACGTCCGCCGCCTCGTCGGGCGACATCCATTCGAGAATGTCGGCGGCCCGCTCCTCGTTCATATCGCCGATGATGCGCGCCTGATCTTCGGCGTCCATCTCTTCCAAGGTCTCGGCGGCGGTCTCGTCGTCGAGCGCCTCGATGACCTCCGCGCCCTGATGGTACGAGAGCGCCTCGGTGAGGCGCGCGATCTCGACGGGGTGGAGGCGCGCCAGCTTGTCGCGCGACGACTTGAGCTGGACGGTGGCGGCGTCGGTCGCCAGATATCCGACGTCGGCCCAGTCAATGACCTCGACGGGGCGCTGCATGCGGACTAAGCCCGCCGGGGCGAGCCGACGCCAGAGTCCCGCGAACGTCACATCCGCGCCCGTCACGCGCCATTCGCCGCCGCCCGCCGGGATGAGCTGGACGTCGTTGACGCGCACGACGCGCTTGCCGTCCACATCTATCAACTGCTTGTCGAGGACGTCGCGCGCCAGCAGCACTTCGCCATCGCGCCGCGAGAAGGGCGTGCGGTCAATGACGTCCGTGTTGAGACGCACGCCCTGCTCGTCGAAGCTCTCGATGTGCGCGCGCGGGAGGAAGAAGTCGCGCCGGCCCAGTCGCGCGACGACGCCCGTCAGCGGCGGGTGATCCTCGCCGAGGCGGACGATGACATCCTTGAGCGTGGCCGCTCTCTCGCCCTCCCTGTCGCGGATCGGACGACCGAGCACCTGTGAGAGATACAGCATGTGAAATTAAAGCCCCCGAAGAGATGCCCGCATCATAACGACCGCCGGGAGCAAAGGCAAAGGATAGTTTTTGGCGGACGCCTCGGGATTTCTCGTCAAGGCGCTTTCGCGGAGTTCTTCGCGGGCAGAGACTAGCCCTGCCCTTACATAATCGTCAGACATTTCGAGTTTTGGCGAAGGCCGTTAGTCTCGAAAGTCTTCACTTCGTCTCGACCGTGTAGCTGACGGTCGTCTTGCCGCCCGCGGGGACTTGCACTTTCATCTGGAAGGTGTTGGCCGAGAGAGGCTCGACGGGGGCGGAGCTTTCGAGAATCGTCCAGCGGTTTTCGTTGTGCGGTTCGACGCTCTCGCGGACGAAGGCTTCGACGGCGCGCGCGCCGCGGTTGGTGAGGACGATCTCGACCTTCGTCGTGAGCTTGTCGCGCGAATAGTCGGCGGCGTCCTTGTAGGAGGTGGAGCGGCGTTCGAGGATGCGGCGCGTGCCGAAGACCGTGGCCGAGCGCCCCTGCGTGACGCTGAATTCGCCGCCCGGCGGCGTCAAGGGGATTCGATCCTGCCCGACGACCTGCGCGATTGCGCCGTCGCGCGCGTAGATGTTGACTTGGCCCGCGGGCATCGAGGCTTCGGTCGGGTTCTGCGAGACGAGACGGACTTCGAGGCCGCGCGGGAGCAGTTGGAATCCGCCGCGCGCGAGCGTCTGCGCGCCGTACTCGTTCTCGAAGACGAGGCGCTGCGTGATCCGCAGGCGCGCGCGCTGGAAGAGCGGGAAGCGGTTGATGGGCGCATTGGCGTTCATCGCGAGATCGCGCCCGAGGCGGAAACGGCTGAAGACGCTGAGGCCCGCCGCCTCAGCCGAAGTGACGACCTCGACGCTCTCCGAGACGTCGCTTCTATTCGCGCTCTGCCGCGCCATCTCGTCGTAAGCGCGGTACTGCTGGCCGCCGAGCAGGAGGGCGATCTCGCCCGCCACGAGGTCAACCGTTCCGGCGCGGAGGTCTGTGCCCGTCTGGTTATTGACCGAGACCCAGGAGTCGAGCGTGGCGGCGACGGGCGGCGCGCCTTCGGCGGTCGCGTCGAGGACGAGCGTGTAATCGTTCTGCCAGTTGACGCCGGGCGCGAGGTAGTCCACCTGAATCTTGCGCGGCCCCGGCGCGCCCCCGTTGCGGATAGTGATGTGCAGCACGGGCGAACGCTCGTTGCGCACCTCCGCCCCGTCGTAAGAGACGTCCTGCCGGACGACCACGGCGTCCTCCGCCGTCACGCGCACCGTGCGGATAAAAGCCTTGGGCATCAGGCTGCGCCACTCGATGGTGTTGACGCCGGACTGCAACTCGATGGTGCGCTCCTCCAGAAACTCCGCTACCCCGGCGTCGTAGACCGTGAGGTGCGCGGCCCCGCCCTGCGCCTGCGCGGCGAGCGAGAAAGTGAAGAGGAGCAGGACGAAGACAGCGGGACGAAGCTTTCTGTGCATGGCGGGAATCTCCTTCAAATGAATCTCTCACCCTGAGGGTCTCTGCGGTTGAACGGGGCCGCACCGGGCATCTTGCGGGAGGCCGCTTGCCCGCCATCAATTGCCCGGCAGGGATTGGTGCTCACGCGAGCCGCGGAACAAGCCCTCCATGCTGCAAAAGTCGCCGGTGTGGTCGAGGTACGCGGCCCAGTAGTCGAGCCCGCCCGGCCCCGTGTCGGGCGGGTCGTCGGGGTTGCGCCGGAGGTAATAAAAGTAGTGCATGAGGATGAAGGCGCGGCTGAATTCCCTGAGGTAGAGCGTGTCGTCGCCCGCGACATTTTGTAAGACCTGCGCGCGCGTCAGCCTGCCGCTTTCGAGGCCGTCCGCGAGGGCCGCGCGCGCGGACGCGTCCGGCTTGAGTCCCGCGTTCGCGTACAGCTCGTCCACATATTCCGCCGGACTCTGGTCGTCATCGAGCGCCCTCAAGTCTTTCCCGCCCGTCCAGCTTTCGACAAAATCCCGCCGTCTCTGCTCCGTCTCAGGCCCCGCCTCGTCCGCGCCCGGCGACGCGTGACTGAGGGCCTCAAGTGCGTCGAGAAATTCCGCGCGGCGGGGGATGCGCCCGAAGGCGGTCTTGGAGAGGCGGTAGAGGAAGAAACCGTCGCGGCGGAATTCCGGGGGCAGACACGCCTCGGCCTTCGTGTAGAAGGGGACGAGGTCGCGGGCCGTGGTGGGCGGCGGGGCGGGGGCGAGGCCGCGCGCGCCGGGCTCGGTCTTCGCGACGGCATAGAGGTCGTCGCGGTCGTCGAAACTCTGTATGAAGCGGAGGCGGCCCGCGGCGCGCCCGCGCTCCAGAAAGGCTTCGAGCGCGAGGCGGCTTTCGGGGTTGAGCATCGAGTTGTGAACGACAAGGTACGAGGCCGGAATCCGCTCAAGCAAGTCGAGAAAGCGTTCGGGCACGGGCCGCGCGCGAGAGAGCGCTTCGATCTCCTGCTCAATGGGCGTGATGAAGCCGGAGACGGCGGTGACGAGCGGTCGCCCGTGATCCGCCGCGCGCAGGAGGTATTGATAGTTCGAGACGAACTCGCCTGCCGGAAGCTCGACGATGCCGCCGCGCATCGGCGTCTCTGTGAGGTGGAGCGTGACGGCGTCCGGGTCCGCCGCGCCGCGGATGAAGTAGAGCGGCGCGACGCGAAACTCAAACAGCAGCGCGAGCGCGATGAGCGCGTAGGTGAGGAGCGGCGCGCGGCGCGCGCGCGGGAGACGGCGCGCGACGAGGGCGGCGAGGCGTTCGGCCCCGAGCCCGCCGAGCAGCGCGAGGCCGAGGCAGGCCACCATCGCCCAGCGCGCGGGCGAGCGCACGGCCTCAAAGAGCGGGACGCGCTCGAAGAGAAAGCTGTGGAAGAAGAAGTTGACGCCGAGAGACCCGGCGAACCCGATGACGAGCCAGATGACGCCGAGGTGAAAGGCCTCGCCGCGAGCCCCGGAGCGAAACGTCTCGTTCAAGCTCGCGGCCCCGAAGCCGACGCGGCGCAGAGCGCGCGGGTAGGCGAGCGAGAGGCGGATGGTCAGGAAGACGGTGAGCAGGAAGAGCGCGTCGGTCGCGTCGGAGGCGCGGAGCAGCTCGACGCCGAAGAGCCTGAGTCGGAAAGTGTCGTAGACGGTCGCGAGGACGGCGACGACGACAGAGAGCACGGCGGCGGCGTCGAGCAGCGCGAGCAGGAGTCTTCTCCCGCGCGTCGGCGGCGTCGTTGCCGCGAGATCGCCTGTGTGGTCGCCTGCGTCGCGCTTCGGCTCGGCGTGGCGGCGTGCGAGTCGAGCAGCCGCCGCGAGCGCGAGGAGCGGGAGCAGCAGGCCGGGGAAGAGCGGCAGCACCGCGTGCTCGAACTGCGCGCCGAAGCCCTGCCAGAGCTTGTTATGCTCGTCTGCGACGAGCCAATCCGTGAGGCGCGCCGAGAAGGCGGCCACGTCCGCCGCGCTCCGACGAAAGCCGTACAACTCCGAGGCCCAGTGGTAAGGCAGCAGGAAGGGGAGCAGCGCGAGCGACGCCGCGCCGACCGCGACCGCACCCCTCAGCCAAAACCTGCGCTCGCGCCAGACCTTTTCGCGCACCACCAGCACCCAGAGCGAGAGCCCCAAGGGTACGAGCGTGAGGATGAACCAAGTCACGCAGCTCAGCGCGTTTAAAAGGAAGGCCACTCCGAGCCACGCCGCGCGCCGCCAACTCGAACGGCGCGCGTAGAGCACAAGGGCTTCGAGCAGCAGCGGAATCCAACCGGCGTTGAGATAGTCGAGGTGCGCGAGCAGGTTGAAGCGGAGCGGGATGAAGGCGAAGGCCAGCCCGGCGACCCACGCCGCGCCGTTCGAGCCCGTCAGGGTTCGCGCCAGACGAAACGCGCCGTAGCCGCACAGAGTGAAGCCGAGCAGCGTCGCTATGCCTGTCACGGTGAGCGGCCTCAGGCCCAGTGCGAAGAGCGGGAAGAGCGGGAGCGCGACGCCGTAGATGTTCTCGCAGAAGGCGAGCGTGTAGCGGTACGGGTAAAAGATATTCGCGTGGAAGAGGTTCAAAGGGTCGTTGAAAGTCTGGTGGTAGTCCCACCAGAGAATCCACGAGAACATGTAGGTGTCGGCGTTGTCGGCGGCGGCGTCGCGCAGATGCAGCACCCACGGCCAAGTCATGGCGCAGGTCAGCGCGGCGAAGGCGGCGAAGATCGAGACTTCCCTGAGAGTCGCGCGCGCGCGTGGCGAGCGGCGAAAATATTTCAGCATCGGCGGATTAGGTTCAAAGAGCCTTTATCCTATGCTCGCCGCTGTCATCCGGTCGGGCAAGTCTTTCACGTCCATCTCTCGGAAGCGGTCTTTAACCCAAACTCTATGCTGACAGTCGGGACTGAGTGGCTGATCGAAGCGTCGGGCTGCGAGGCCGCGAGCCTGCGCGACATGGAAGCCCTGCGCGGGGTCTTCGCGCGCGCGGTTCGGGAGCTGGGCCTGCGCGTCGTCGGCGAAGCGCACTGGCACAAGTTCGCGGGCGAGGGCGGCGTGACGGGTCTCGCGTTGTTGACGGAATCGCACCTTGCCTGCCACACCTATCCAGAGTTCGGCGTCGCCACCTTCAACCTCTACTGCTGTCGCGAGCGCGCGGCGTGGCCATGGGAAGAGCGCCTGCGCGAGATGCTCGGCGCAGTCGTGGTCAACGTCAGCTGCATCCAGCGCACGCCCCCTTCGCTCGCGCCACGGCCCGCCACCATCGAAAGCTCTGCCATCAACACTCTGCGGGAGGGAGATGCGTGATGGCGTTTCAGGCCGGCTGTCCCTCCTGCGGCGCGGAGGTCATCTTCAAATCCGGCTCCTCGGTTGTCCGCGTCTGCGACTTCTGTCACTCGGTCGTGGCGCGCACCGACCGCGGCGTCGAGGACGTGGGCAAGGTCGCGGACGTCGTCGAGTCGGGCTCGCCGCTCGAAGTGGGTTTGCGCGGCGTGTGCCGCGGCGTCGCGTTCGAGCTGACGGGGCGCGCGCAGCTCTCTCACGCGGCGGGCGGGATGTGGGACGAGTGGTATGCCGCTCTCGCCGACGGTCGCTGGGGCTGGCTCTCCGAATCGCAGGGGCGCTTCCACCTCACCTTCCAGATTCAAGTGCCGGAGCCGCAATCGCTCCCCGCCTTCGACGCGCTCCAGCTCGGCCAGAGCGTCGCGGCCATCCCCGCGCAAATCCCGCTCGTCGTCGCCGAGCGCGGCGAGGCGCGGATGCTCGCCGCCGAGGGCGAGATTCCCTATCACCTCACGCCCGGCGCGACTTACCGGTACGCAGACCTCTCGGGGCGCGATGGCGTCTTCGGCACGCTCGACTACGGAGAAGAGCCGCCCTCCGTCTTCGTCGGGCGCGAAGTCACGCTCGAAGAGCTGGGGCTCCTCGCGACGGGCCGCACGCGCGAGCGCGAGCCGCGCGTGGTGACGGCCTCGCGGCTCAACTGCCCGCACTGCGCCGGGCCTCTGGAGCTGCGCGCGCCCGACCTCGCCGAGCGCGTAACGTGTCCCAACTGCGGCTCGCTGCTCGACATCAATCAGGGCGAGCTGCGCTACCTCAAGACGCTCACGCCGAAGGGCAACGCGCCCTCCATCCCGCTCGGCTCGGTCGCCGAATTCGAGGGGCAGCAGTGGACGGTCATCGGCTTCATGTCGCGCAGCGTCGAGTTCGAGGGCGTGCGCTACTTCTGGCAGGAGTATCTTCTGTATAACCCGTCGGTCGGCTTCCGCTGGCTCGTCGAGTCGGACGGGCACTGGAGCTACGTGGTGACGGTTCCGCCGGGCGAGGTGTCGGAGGCGGGGGACTCGAAGAAGGCTTTCTACGGCGGCAAGTCGTTCAAGATTTTTCAGGACGCCGCGGCGCGCGTCGAGTACGTGCAGGGCGAGTTCTACTGGAAGGTCTCGGTCGGCGAGACGGTGCGCGCCGTGGATTTCGTGAGCCCGCCCGAAATGCTCTCGAAAGAAGTCTCGGGCGGCTACGGCCACGCGCGCGAGCAGGGCGGCATGCAGGGCGGCATCGAGGCCGAGGAGATCAACTGGTCGCGCGGCACTTACGTCCCCGTCAAGGAGATCGAACGGAAGTTCAATGTCGAGCTGCCCCGGCCCCACACGGTCGCGCCGAACCAGCCTTTCCGGAACAAGTCGGTCTATCTCTACTGGCTGCTCTTCACCTTCGCCGCGCTCGTTGTCGGCGTCTCGTTGCTCGCGACCGGCTCGCGCAACATCGTCTTCAACCAGACATACAAACTACAGGCCGCCGCTTCGCCCACGCCGACACCCATCACGCTGCCCGACGGTCGCACGTTGACTGTGCCCACCCCGATTGCGCCGCTGCCGAGTCCGGCGGCCATGCAGGAGGGCACGCAGGTCATCTTCAGCGAGGCCTTCGAGCTCAAAGGCCGGCAGAACATCAAGGTTACGGGCGCGGCGAACGTGAGCAACAACTGGCTCTACGTGGCGGGCGATTTAATCAACGAAGAGACCGGACTCGTCCAGTCGTTCGACCTCCCCATCGAGCACTACTTCGGCACGGACGGCGGCGAGAGCTGGAGCGAGGGCGCGCCGGAGGAGACGGCTTACCTCTCGTCGCTGCCCGCCGGGCGCTACACGATGCGGCTCGAAGCGCAGTGGGAGAAGTGGAACCAGTCCGCGCCGCCGCAGCTCTCAGTCCGCGTCGAGCAGGGCGTGCCGCGCGTGCTCAATCTGGTGCTCGTGCTCATCGCGCTCGCGGTCGTGCCGCTTTTTGTCGTCATCCGCCACATCAGCTTCGAGAGCAAGCGCTGGGCCGACAGCGCCTTCAACCCTTCCAGCACGGACGGGGGCTCGGACGACGACGACGAGTGAGACGTGAAAAAGTGAGGTGATATTCGCGTGCTGAGTAAACTCTATCTCTTGTTGGGAACCGGCGTGCTGTTGCTCTACGGCGCGGCCGGATGGGGCGGGTGGGAAATGAGCACGGCGCAGCGGCAAGTCCTGCCGCCCGACGTGCGCAACTCGCCCGGCGGCTATCGCTCGTTCCATTTCTGGCATTCCGGCTATCGTGGAGGAAAATGATGCTCAACGTGTCCTTAGCAAGCTGCGCGAACGCTCTTGGCCTGCCCGCCTTCCTCGGGCTCGCCGTGCGCCTCGAAGACCTGACGAACGTGCTCGTCTCGACGGCGATTTTCACCGCTTTCGGCCTCGTCGTCTTCGGCCTCGCCTACACGATCATCGTCAAGGCGACGCCCTTCTCGATTCGTAAGGAGCTCGAAGAAGACCAGAACGTCGCGCTCGCCATCGTCATCGGCGCGGTCATCATCGGCATCGCGCTCATCATCGCCGCGGCCATCCAGGGGTAGGAGCTTTCAGCATTTCGGCGGTTAGCTTTCAGCTCTTATTCCCTGCGCTGGTTGAGCCGCGAAGGACGTGGAGATCGCCGTCGCCGTCATCGGCGGTTTCTCCGCGCCGCTGCTGTTTTTGAGCTTCGCCAACCTCAGCTACTTTCAGGTCGTCCTCTACGGCGTCGTCTTCCTCATCGGCGCGCTCGTCGGCCTCGAGATTCCGCTGCTGATGCGGATACTCAAAGACCATCTCGACTTCAAGGAGCTGGTCGCGCGCGTGCTCGCCTTCGACTACGCGGGCGCGCTCGTCGCCTCGCTACTCTTTCCGCTCTTCCTCGTGCCGAGGCTGGGGCTGGTGCGCACCTCCCTGCTCTTCGGCGTCTTGAACGCCGCCGTGGGCTTGTGGGCGACGTGGCTGATGGAGCCGCTCATCAGGAAGGGGAGTTTAACGCGGCTGCGCGCGCAGGCGTGCGTCGTGATCGCGCTCCTCCTGATCGCCTTCGTCAAGGCCGACCGCCTCACTTCGCTCGCCGAGGACGCGATGTTCGCCGACGATATCGTCTACTCGAAGACGACGCACTACCAGCGGATCGTCGTCACGCGCGGGCGCGCGGGCTTCCAGCTTTTCCTGAACGGCAACCTCCAGTTCAGCTCGACCGACGAGTACCGCTACCACGAGGCGCTCGTCCACCCGGCGATGGCGCTTGCCGCCGAAGGCGGGAGCGCGCCGCGCCGCGTGCTCGTGCTCGGCGGCGGCGACGGCCTCGCCGTGCGCGAGGTTCTGCGCCACCCCTCGGTCGAGTCGGTCACGCTCGTTGATCTCGACCCTGACATGACGGAGCTTTCGCGCCGCTTCCTCCCGCTCGCCGATTTGAACCGGCACGCCTTCGACGACCCGCGCGTGCACGTCGTCAACGAAGACGCGATGCTCTGGCTGGAGAGGGAAGGGCCGCCCTTCGACGCCGCGATTATTGATTTCCCCGACCCGAACTCTTTCGCGCTCGGCAAGCTCTACACGACGCGCTTCTACCGGCTGCTCAAGTCGCGCCTCGCCCCCGAAGCGTCGGTCGCCATCCAGTGCACCTCGCCGCTGTTTGCGCGCACCTCTTTCTGGTGCATCATCCGCACCGTCGAGGCCGCGGGCTTTGAGGTGCGTCCCTACCACGCCGCCGTCCCCTCCTTCGGCGTCTGGGGCTTCGCCCTCGCGCGCCGTGCGCCCTTCGACCCGCCGGCGCGCGCCCCCGAAGCCTTACGCTTCCTCGACCCGCAGGCGATGGCCGCGATGTTCGTCCTCCCACTCGACCTCGGCCCCGTCCCCGTCGAAGTCAACCGCCTCGACAACCAGTCGCTCGTCCGCTACTACGAATCCGAGTGGAGACGTTATGAATAGGCGCGAGTTGCTGGCGTCCTTCCTCGGCGTTCCCTTCGCCCTCTCCGCATGCAGCTCAGGCGAGCCTCTGCCTCCGTTGCCGGAAGGAGAAATCGTCGGCGCGTCGGACGGCATCGGGCATCTGCTGCGCGACGGTTTGAAGGTCGAGCCGCCGGCAGAGGCTTGGGAGAGCGCAGGCGTCGTGATCGTGGGGGGCGGCATCGCGGGGCTCGCGGCGGCGTGGCGTCTGTTGCGCGAGGGCTTCGATGATTTCGTTGTGCTCGAACTCGAACGCGCGCCGGGCGGGACTTCGCAAAGCGGCGGGCGCGCGGGCGCGGTCGTGCCGTACCCGTGGGGCGCGCACTACCTGCCCGCGCCGCAGAAGGAGAACCGCGCGCTCGTCTCGCTCTTGGATGAGATGGGCGTACTCGAAGGCGCGGACGCGGATGGCGAACCCGTCGTCGCCGAGCAGTTTCTCTGCCGCGACCCGGAGGAGCGAGTCTTTTACCGCGGGCGCTGGTACGAAGGGCTCTACCTGCACGCGGGCGAGAGCCCGGAGGATGTCGCGCAGCTTGAGAGTTTCAACGCCGAGGTTGACCGTTGGGCCGCGTGGCGCGACGCGCGCGGAAGGCGTGCCTTCTCGATCCCCGTCCGGACTTGCTCGGACGACGCCGAGGTGACGGCGCTCGACCGCCTGACGATGGCCGAGTGGATGCGCGAGCGCGGCTTCACTTCGACGCGCCTGCGCTGGCTCGTGGACTACGCGTGCCGCGACGACTACGGCTTGACCGCCGCGCAGACGAGCGCGTGGGCCGGGCTCTTCTACTTCGCCTCGCGGATGAAAGCGCCGGGCGCGGACGCGCAGTCGCTCATCACTTGGCCCGAGGGTAACGGACGCCTCGTCGCGCATCTGTACGAGAAGGCGGGGGCGCGCGTGCGGCTCGGCCTCGCCGTCGCTGACATCCACACGCCGGACAGGAATGCGGGAGGCCGGACGGAGGGAGGCGGGACGCAGGCGGGAGGCGGGACGGCGGTGGAGGTCGTCGCCGTCGGTCACGACGGGCAGAGCGCCATAGGGTTTCGCGCGGGGCAGGTCATCTTCGCCGCGCCGCAGTTCCTCACAAAATATCTTCTCCGACCTTACCGCGAAGGCGCGTGCCCGGCGCACGTCGCCGAGTTCGAGTACGGCGCGTGGATGGTGGCGAACCTCACCTTGCACGACCGCCCGCGCTCGGGCTTCGGGAACTTCCCGCTCGCGTGGGACAACGTGCTTTACGAGAGCGAGTCGCTCGGCTACGTCAATGCCACGCACCAGCGGGGCTTAGACCGCGGCCCCACGGTCTTCACTTACTACTACCCGCTCACGGACGAGCGACCGCGCGAGGCGCGCACGCGCCTGCTCTCGATTGACTGGAAGGGCTGGGCCGAAGTGACGCTCGCCGACCTCGCGCGCGCGCACCGGGACATCCGCGCGCTCGTCGAACGTCTCGACGTCATGCGCTGGGGCCACGCCATGATCCGCCCGCGCCCCGGCTTCGTCCACGGCGCCGCGCGCGCCGCGGCGCAGAAGCCCTTCCGCTCAGTTCACTTCGCGCACACAGACCTCTCCGGCGTCGCGCTCTTCGAGGAAGCCTTCGACCACGGCCTGCGCGCGGCGGAAGAGGTGCTCGCGGCGCGCGGGATGAATTTCAAGAGCATGAGGTAAGAGCGGCGGGGGAAATTAATTCGGCAACAGAGATATTCCGAAGAGCAGATGCGTGCTCAACCATGAGCGTCTATCTCCCTCGCGCGTGGCGACGACCTCGAAGAGCGCGTTTTTGAAGAAGACGCTCTTGAAGCGGTCGCCGACATTGCGCGGCGCGCGGGCGTGAGCCCGCGCGCGGGCCTCGGCGATGTCGTGGCGCTCGCTGATGAGGCGGAGCGGCAGGTCTTTAAAGAGAAGGCGCGCGCCTTCGAGCGTGAGGTGGACGGTGTGGTCGGCGAAGGGGCCGACCTCGAAGGGCAGTCCCGCCGCGCGCCAGCCGGCGTGGAGCGCGGCGGCGACCGCGTAGACGGGGTGATGGACATTGACCGTGAAGTAGAGCAGCCCTCCGGGGGAGAGCACGCGCGCCAGTTCCGAGACGATGAGGTCGGGACGCTCGGCGTGATCCACGACGTTGTCGCAGAGCACCACGTCGAAGGAGCCGTCGGCGAAGGGCAGCGCCTCGCCGTGGGCGGCGATGGTGTGGGCGCGTCGCTGCCACGCGGGAAAGAGCGTCGCGTAGTGCGCGGCGAGCGGGTCGAGGCCGACGCCGCGAGTCGTCCCGAAGAAGAAGATGAGGCCGTGCGCGCCGCTCCCGACTTCGAGCACGCGCGCGTCCCCCTCAATGGGCCGCACGGCTTCGAGCGTCGCGCGCACGCTCGACGAATGCTCGCGCATCGCCGACACGTATTCGGCCTCGCGGCCCACCGCCCGCCGCGCCTTGTTCCGCTGGTAGTCGAGTTGTCGTTCGAGCGCGCGCCGCGCCCGCCTCGCACGCGCCCGCGCGCCCCAACCCACGCTCTCCGCCGCGCCGTTTCGCAGTGGCATCTCTTCGAGTTTATCCGGCAATAGAATTATTAAGGGCTCGTTTCAAAATCAGCCACGGAGGCACAGAGAAGATAAAGGATAAGAAAGTTTTTTGAGTGAGAGTTGAATTGTTTCACTAACCTTTTCATTTGTCTAAGACTGGCCTTACTCACTCAACTCTCCATCAACACATTTTCCTTCCCTGTCTGCGGTGCCTCTGTGGCTCTTAAATCTTACGTGCTGTCTCTCATGCTCTGGGCGCGCCGGCGTTTGACCGCGTCCATCCGCGTCTCGATGCCGAGGAGGTGAAGATCGAGGAAGAGCCTGCCGCGCTTGTTCAGCTTGATGCACTTGTTGAAGTCGCTCTGCGCCTCTTCCTCCTTGCCCTGAAGCAGGAGCGCGTAGCCGCGGCTCGCGTAGAGGAGCGAGACCTGAAAGGGAAGGAGTGCGGCCTGAAACGAGTCGGCCTGTCGAATGCCAAGCGACTTGTCGAAGTCGGCGACCGCCTCTTTCGCGCTCCCGTTGATGAGCCGCGCCTCGCCGCGTTTGTAGAAGGCGTCGGCGTCGGCGGGGAAGAATTCGATGGCGCGCGTGAAGTCGTTGATGGCCCCCGTGAGGTCGAGCCTGTGCAGGCGGTTCGAGCCGCGGTTGTTGAATGACTCGGCGACGAAACGATTGTTCGAGGTCACGCGCGGGTCGAGCGCGTGGGCCTTCTCGTAGTCCTCAATCGAGCCGTGCAGGTCGCCCTTCGCGCGCCGCACCATGCCGCGCTTGACGTAAGCCTCGGCGTAGGCGGGGTCGAGTTCGAGCGCCTTGTCGTAGTTGGCGAGCGCCCCCTCGACATCGTTGCGTCCCATGCGCGCCTCGCCGCGCTTGACGTACTCGCGCGCCGCGCGGCCCGACTGCTGCGCCTGCGCCGGGGCGCAGCAGAGCATGAGGAGGAAGAGAAGAGCCGGGAGGCGGAGCCTGTGTCTCATTGTGCGACCCTCGAAAAAATATCCGCTGCGTGTCCGGGCGTTCGCGCCGCGCGGATTATAAC